>JAYTNX010000072.1:0-18295 GCA_043748075.1 Pseudomonadota bacterium | reverse complement strand
GGCGCAGGACTCTCACCTGCGGATCTCACCAGAAGGTTTCGGCATATCAGTTCACTTCCATATACCCTCCTCCTTCTCCAGGCTTGTCCTGGCGCACTTCCCGCGGAAACGTCCGTCAACGCCGCCCGGATCAGGGGCTGACACATCAGCGCGAGAATCTGGCGTCGAGCGACTGCTTCAGATCATCCCCGGAGACACCCTCTTCGGGGTTCGCGTGGTGGTCGGCGAGGCGACGATCGAGCTCGTCGCACTGCGCCTGCGTTAGGGGAAGTTCGGCCGACGAGCTGGACTGGCTCTCCCTGAACTGCTCGACCAACGCGAGACGGTCCTCGACGGAAAGCCGGTCCAGCCCCGGAGATTTGAGATCTACGGCCACGCCCAGACGCTACACCTGCCGCGCTGCCCAAGAAAGCGGTCCCGGCCGCTGCTTCGATTGCACAAGCATCTCGGGGGTCGGCCGCCGTGGCGATCCGCCCACCCGTGGCATCACCGGAGCTCCTCCTCCGCCCCAACGTCCCCCGGCGAACCCACCGCTTGCCGCACCACGTCGCGCAAAGAGCCCCAGCCTCCCCTCCGGCCCCCTCGTGGCTCACTGCTCTCGCGCAGGCGGCGCGGCCAGCGAGAAGACAACCGCCCTAAGCTCCCTGAACTGGCGACGTGTATCGGCATCGAGCACCGCCAGCGACCTCTCCAACTCATCGAGCTTTCGGGTCAAGTGGGCGTTGGTCGCGAGCATCGCTTTCAGTCGAGTGAAGGCGCGTACGACATGGACACTCATTGCGACAGCACGCGGGCTGTTGAGGATCGTGGCGGCCATGATCGCACCGTGCTCGGTGAACGCCAGGGGTCGGTATTTGATGTTGTGCCCACGACCGCCTTTCAAGGTCACAATCTGTGACCTTGAAGACTCCGCCTCCGCTTCGGTGAGTTGGAGCATGAAGTCCGCTGGAAAGCGCGCGCTGTTGCGACGCACTGCCTGATTGAAAGCCTTGGTCGAAACCCCGTAGAGCGCAGCCAGATCCCGATCGAGCAGCACGCGCTGCCCGCGGATGATTCGAATTCGCCCAGAGATGTCGAGCGGGCTTGTGTCGTTGTCGACCTTGCTCATCCGGCGAGCATGCGCGCGCAGGAGGAGTTTGGGTCAGTCGAACAATTGGTGGGTTCGCATAGTAAATCGTGGCGTGCGATTCAGGCTGATGACAGCGGCTGCAGCCCCGCCTACATAGATCGCTTGCTGGCCAGTGAGCCGGTCCACGGCCCGCCGGGAAGGCGCGCCATCTCGCCGGCACCATGGCGGGAGAGTGCCGCGAGTCCGCGAAACTGGCGACTCGCGAATATGCCGAGTTCGATCAGTAGCGCGGCTCAGGCGCGCCGCCGCTCCCGCGCCACCGCAGGATCGGTCACGATCACTTGGGACGAGCCGTTCGTCCAGCGACCGCGACCGCTACCGACGCACGAGCGATGCCGAATCGCGTCGAATATGGAAAAACGCGCCGACGACCACCTCGCCGCGGGTCGCAGGGCGACACGATCCTGCCGCATCGCGTGAAGGGGCTGGACCAGATCTACGCCAGGCTGCAGGCGGCGGGCTTCGAGGTGCTGCTTGCGCCGCGGACGTCCGGCACCGGGCTGTCGCGGAACATGATGGTGTTCGATCCGAATGGGAACATCGTCGAGCTGTTCGAGCTGAAGTAGACCGGGGCGGGCACGCGGGACTTGGCGGACCGCCGAAAGCACGATCATCCATCAGCTGTGTTCAGCTGCACGCGTCGGTCCCGCCCTGGTCCGACTATTTCGATGCATTCGCGCCACCAATGCGGGATGGATCCTGCCGCGCGATGGTCGATTATCACGGTGAGCGCGGTCGGCGTCCTGTCCAGCGTGCGCCCGGAACGCAGGCTGGCCCGCGACGCCCAAACGCCAGGCTTCAGTCGTCGGCCGTCGCTAGGCGTACAACAATGTATGACATGAAATCCTCCGCCCTGACCATCCGACTCGACCCGAAGCTCAGCCGTCAACCGGCGCAGGTGGCCAGGCGCACCGGCCACAGCCGCAGCGAGGTGGTTCGCGACGCGGTGCAGCGGCAGCTTGCGCTGGCGCGCTTCCAGGACCTGCGCCGCAGGATCATGCCGTTTTGCCGAAGCCCGGGGCTATCTGACGGACGAGGACGTATTTCGCGACGTGTCGTGAGGGTCGCGCTCGATACCAACGTCCTCGTGAGCGCCGTCGCCACACGCGGCTTTGTGCGGATGTCTTCAACCTCGTCCTGGCGGAGCACGAGCTCATCGTCGGCGACACGGTGCTGGTCGAACTGCAGAGAGTGCTGCGCGGGAGGGTCCGCGTGCCCGCCCGGCTCGTCGAGGAGGTCGTCTCGCTGCTGCGCGAAGAAGTCGAAGTGGTGAAGGCGGTCGAACCGCTCGAGGTGACGCTGCGGGACCGGTCCGACCTCGCGGTGCTGTCGGAGGCTGTCGCCGGGAGAGCCGAGGTATTGATCACGGGTGACCGTGATGTTCTCGCGATCACCGGCGAGCGGCCGCCTCGGGTGCTGACTCCGAGGGAGTTCTGGAAGCTGCTGCGTGACGCTTGAGCGCGAGTTTCGGCCGCGCGATTCCGGAAACGGCGCCCCTT
The DNA here is from genome assembly GCA_043748075.1 of Pseudomonadota bacterium. Taxonomy (GTDB): domain Bacteria; phylum Pseudomonadota; class Gammaproteobacteria; order Steroidobacterales; family Steroidobacteraceae; genus UBA964. Next base: position 15,667 of record JAYTNX010000072.1, on the reverse strand, counting down.
GAGAACTTTTGTTGTCCAGGATGCGGGATGGCAAGGGGGTGTGGAAGATCGTGAATGGGTCAGATTTACGCGGTTGTTGCCTCACCGCCGTCTTGGCACGCTCATCGAATCGCAGCCTGCCGAGATGCCTGGCGCCCTCAGTCGGAAGGTGTCGCCCGGGCTCGTCAGCCGCAGCATCGCGCGCCAATGTGGACGTTTGTACATACATCCCGGTACACTACGCATGCTCGAAATGGTGTCTGCGTTCGACTGGGATTCAGGAAACCGGGACAAGTGCACCGAGCACGGCTTGAGCCTGGAAGAGATCGAGTTCGTGCTGCGGGGGGAACTGCGGGTCTTCCCTGACCTGGCCCATTCCGCCAGCGAGACACGCCTCCTGGCGATCGGCCGCCACTCCGCGGGCCGGCACGTCTTCGTCGCTTTCACGTTGCGGAGGCGCGGGACCGAACGACTGGTCCGGCCCATCAGCGCGCGATACATGCATCAGAGCGAGGTCCGCCACTATGAAGCGCAAAGCCAGTTCGCTACGCAAGCTGCCGACGATGAAGTCTGACCGGCAAGCCTCGCGGTTCGTGGCGGACGCGGATCTCTCTCGATATGACCTGTCGGCGATGCAGCCGCTGCAGTTCGAGTTCGCGCCCAAGGAAGCGCGGGTGAACATGCGGCTGCCGGGAGAACTGCTCGAGGCAGTGAAGGCGGCCGCGGCACGGCAGGGCGTGCCGTATCAGCGGTTCATCCGGCAGGCGCTGGAGCGGGCGCTGCGGGGGGTGTAGCGCAAGCCTTGGGCAAGAAGATGAAGCGGCTTGGTCTGAATCTGGATCGAGGCGATGATCTCGAGTGTGGACTCGTCAGCCGCGATCGAATCGATCTGGTTCACCGAGTACTTTGACAAGGAGGTTTTGCGCACGCGGACTTACCTGCGCAAGGACTGGTGCATTCGCGTGTTGCGAGCCCCGTGCGCGTAGAGCGGCAGCAGGGCGATCGCTGGCGCTTCTGGGCGGCGATCGCCGAGCTCGATGGGCGATGCTCGAGGGTCGTGACGCTTGCCGATAAGGTGACCATCCACAACGCCTTCCCGGACCGGCGGTTCAAGCCATGAAACTCAACTACCACCTCGACACGGATTCGCTCTACATCGACCTCTCGGAAAAGCCGAGCGTCGAGAGTCGCGAGATTTCCGAAGGCGTCGTGCTCGACTACGACGCACAGGGCAACCTGGTCGGCATAGACATTGATCACGCGAGCCGGAAAGTCGAGCTTCGAACGCTTACCCTTTCGCGGCTGCCGGGTGTCGTGCAGACCACCACGGCGTAAGGGCCCAGCTCGAAAACTCAGCCTTGCTCGGGCGCGGGGTTGGGCGCGACGGACACGCAGGGTGATGCGCCCAAGTTCTGGGTCGTCGAGGACCGGCAGGGGCGCTGGCACGCGGACGGGGGCAACCTGCCCTTCCCGATTCGTCGCCATGCGTTGCTGAAGTTTCCCGTACCGGAGGCGGGGGTTCGCGCGGGTGCCATCCTGCGCCACGCAGCCCGCTACCAGCAGGTGGCAGCCCGGTGCGGGCTGCGCGTTACCGCGGCGCTGCCGACTGAACTGCCCGCAGCCACGGATGGCGCGCTGCTACTGCCCCGCTTCGATCGGCGCTGGAAAGCCGACAAGGAAGTGCGGCTGAGGCTTGCGTCTTCGTGCCCGAATGCGCTTTTCGATGGGGTGGTCTGGGTGTAGTCGCGCACAATGGATCTGTGCTCAGCATCGTTATGGCATTTGCGCTCGACTCAGGATGACGTCCCAGCAGGGCGGTCGTACACTCGGCCAAAGGTCGATCCAGGCCGGATCCCCCATCGAGGTGACCCATGTCCGACGCCAGCAACCCGGCGCCCAAGCCGTCCCAACCGAAGTACGCCCGTCCCGCGATCAAGTCCGATGCGGACCAGCAGGTCTGGCTGGGTAGTCCCCACCTCGACAGCCTGATGTCGATGGTCATCGCACTCAGTGGCGAGGTCTGGGCCGGCAAGCAGCGCATGGCCATCCTCGAGAAGGTGCTCGCGGCGAAGGGCGTCAAGGTCGCCGACGCAGTCGAGAACTACTCGCCCACCAAGGCGGAGTTTACGACCTGGGAAGCCGAGCGGCAGGCGATGGCCGAGCGGGTCTTCAAGGTGGCCGTGGCCTCGCCGGCCATGGTTCCGCAAGACAAGGCCAAGAGCTGAGACGAGGAGATATCACCATGATCAAACGTCGTGAGTTCCTGCCGCTCGCCACCGTGGCGGCCACTGCAATCGCAAGCTCGTCTTCACTGAGCCAGGCCGCTACGGCGGCCTGCGCGACCGAGGCCGCCACCAAGGATGTCGACATCGACCCGGTGAACCAGACGCCAGCACAGCTGGCGAAGCATTCGATCCGGTTGCCGAAGCTAGACACACAGAGCGCGCAGGATTTCTTCAGCAGCGTGCGCAGCTGGATGCGTGACGCCTCACCGAGCCTCGGTGCGCAGCTCGAGTCGCTGGCGGCAAGCCGGAACGTGAACACGGCGGAGCTGCCGATGGACACGGCCTGGCAGCTCGCGATGACGCACCCGACGTACGCGGCGCGCGCGCGCATCAACACCAGCACGCAGCAGCTCATGTGGCGCGGCATCGCCGACGTCTATCACAAGGACGCGGATGCCTGGCTGGCGGCGCTCGCGGCCACGGACAAGAGTGGGCCGGGGTCGCTCGAGCTCAATCCGGGCATGGCCTTGCCGGACTACACGCGCTACGAGATCCACATCCAGCCGGGCGGGTATGTGGGCGATGAGTTTGCGGGCGCGATCTCGCTGCACGGGTTCAAGCACTTCGATCGGCAGTTTGCGTTCAACGATCATCAGGAGCACCACCTGGCGATGGCGCAGGAGACGCCCCTGCCGTGCGATGGGCAGATACGTCGCATTCTGGACCTGGGGTGCGGAACAGGTGGTTTCGCGACGGCGCTCAAGGAACGGTTCCCCGAGGCGGAAGTCTGGGGCATCGACGTCGGCGGGCCAATGGTGCGGTGGGCGCATCATCGCGCGGTGAAAATGAACGTGGCGGTGAACTTCGCGCAGCGGCTGGGGGAGGATTCGAAGTTCGAATCCGGGTCGTTCGACGTCGTGGCCAGCTACATCATGTTCCACGAGGTCTCGGCCGAGGCTGCGAAGCAGATCGTCGCGGAGACGTATCGGATCCTGCGGCCGGGCGGGGTCTTCCGGATCCTCGATTTCGTCTCGCGCGGGAATCCGGAATACCGGACGCCGGCGACGGTGCTCGCGAAGGCCGGGCAGTGGGCCGATCATCGCTATAACAATGAGCGCTGGGCGCCGGAGTATCGGAGCTCGGACTTTCCCGCGGTGTTGCGCAGCGCGGGGTTCCAGGTGTCGATCGATCCGAAGCGGCCGGGGGCGTTCCAGGAAGTGACGGCGACCAAGCCGGCTTGATCGAGAGGGGGACGAATCCGTCCGTCTGAACCAACGAGTGCTGCTGGATTCGGATCTGGCGGCGCTCTGTGGCGTGAGCACGAAGCGATTCCTTCTTTGAATGGCATGTCTCCGGGATCAATCGCAGGCTGACGGTACGACTGGAGCAAGATGCGTTTCCGCGGGAACGCCAGCAGGTCAAGCGAAACCCTGCCCGCTTCCGCCGGCCTTCATGTTTCACCTTGTGGCCGCAGAGCATGCCCCGTTGAACCTGTTGCAAGATGTGATGGGTTCGCAGAAGCACCGCAGTCCATGGTTGCGACCCTATGCGTTCACCGAGCATGGCTGCCTGATGCTGTCGAACGCGCTGAATCGGAACATTGGCCTCGCGTCGAGAAAGCTCGCGGTTCATGGGAAGGCGATACTCAAGATTCTTGAAGAAATTCGCAGACTCACCCGCTTTCCTGATCCGGCCGGTCCTGGCATTGGCTTTTCCGCCGGAGCGGGCGGTGCTGCGGCAGTTCGAGCGCGTGCTCGCGCCCTTGCCGATCGACGAGGGGGTCTGGAGCCTCGCCCGGTCTCTCGCTCGGGAGGCGCGGCGTCAGGGCATCACGATCCCGGCGACGGACCTGTTGATCGCAGCGTGCGCCCGGCAACACGGCGCGGATCTCGAGACGGCGGCTCAGGTGAGCTTCAGCGCCGCGAACAGCAGGCTCAAACCGACGACAAGCATCGACCCGAGCCGGATCGTCATCGACGAGCGCAGCAGCTCGCGCTCCAGCCGGAACTCCTGCCGGAGCGCATCGACCCTGGCACCCACGGCATCGATATCCGACTTCACGGCAAGCCGAAGGTTCTCGAGGTCCGACTTGTTGGCCGAGCGCAGGCTCTCGAGATCCGACTTGCTGGCCAGTTGCGTGAGCATGTCGCGCTCCATGGCATCCACGACGGCCCGCGCCTTGTCAGACGGGACGTTGATGCTGACCAGCGCATCATAGAGCGAGTACAGGTAGGACAAAAAGAGCCGAACCGCTCAGGGTGGGATCATGGGGCCCAGGCGACAGAATAGCCCTCGTCTCGACGGCGTCGACCGGATATTCCTGGCGCGTTCGCTCAGTCAATTGTGAGTTCGGACGAAGCGACGGAGTCTCTCGCTCGGTCGCAGCAGCCTCGACCTGCAGGACATCGTGGAGAGGCCGGAGCCGACCGCGCTGCCGCGCCGGCCGTGGGTCGATCGCGCGGACTGGGAGGCCATTCGACCCGATTTCCTGCTGCAGCGCGAAAGCTCCATGCGCTGGAGAAATCAGCTGCTTCTCTCGACTTCAATACGCGTCGGCAGTTTGAGGTCACAATCTGTGACCTCAAGTTGTCTAGCCGCGCACACGGCGGCCGACGCAATAGTCCGCATGCGTGGGCAGGCATGATGCGATGATCACCACGCTGGTCAGGTCGCTACGTGCGCTGGTCGAGTCGCCGGCGAAGTCGCGGCCCATCGGCTTCACGGCCGACCTGGCCGCCAAGCCGGAGTAGAGCCGGTACGAGGGGACGGCTCGAAGGAGACGCTCCCCTTTCACAACGCGTAACTTTGACCGGGCGCAGCAGCCGCCCCGATGCTGCAAATGCCGCGGCCGACATCGCGTGACGTCGGTCGGCATGCGCGACGCGACGCCCACGTCCAGACGCAAGCCGCGGCCGCAACGCGTCGCTCGCTGCGCTTCTATCGGGACATCCTCGGCCAGTAGGCCGTGGAGGACGTGCCGCTGGAGACGGAGCGGGCCCGGGCCTGGCTCGACTGCTCGCCGAAGGCGCAGGTGCGGCACCCGATCCTGCGGGGCACGGGGGAATATCCGGGTGGGTCGATTGCCGGGGGCCGCATCTCCTTCATCAGCGTCAAGGAACCGGACGGCCGCAAGCCGGCGCCCGCTCACCCGAACCGGCGCGGGTCGCAGGGCGACACGATCTTGCCGCATCGCGTGAAGGGGCTGGACCAGATCTACGCCAGGCTGCAGGCGGCGGGCTTCGAGGTGCTGTTTGCGCCGCGGACATCCGGCACCGGGCTGTCGCGGAACATGATGGTGTTCGATCCGAATGGGAACATTGTTGATCTGTTCGAGATGAAATAGGGCGGGTGCGGCGCTACGGCGAGGCTGCATGGGCTGTCGCTGGCTGGCCACCCTGAACGTCGCGGTCGTCACGCGCGGCGATCCGGAGTTCAAGGCGCTCGCGACGGTGCTGGCGAAGGCCGGGCAGTGGGCGGCGGGGTTCCAGGTGTCGATCGATCCGAAGCGGCCGGGGCGTTTCAGGAGGTGACGGCGACGAAGCCGGGTTAGAGGGAACGCTTCCCTTCGGCGGAGAGTCCCGTTCGCCGTCCCACGCCCCTTCGCACTCGCCTTCCGCGACTGCACCACTCGAGACTCGAATCCGCGTCGTTCGCGGAGTCAGCCTCCTGCTGGATTCGGACCTGGCCGAACTCTATGGGGTCAGCACCAAGGCGCTTCTCCAGGCCGTCCGCCGCAACCTGGATCGCTTCCCGGAGGATTTCATGATTCGGCTTACCAATCATGACGTTAGGTCTTTGAGGTCACAAATTGTGACCTCAAACGTTCAACCGCGGCGCGGCGGACGCCGCGCCCCCACTTACGGGTTCGCCGAGCAGGGCGTCGCGATGTTGTCGAGCGTTCTTCGCAGCGCGGAAGCGGTTCAGATCAATGTCGAGATCATGCGTGCCTTCGTGAGGCTGCGACGCGCCGGCGTCGTGAGCCGTGAATTGCTGCTCATGGTCGACAAGCTGTCGGAGCGGGTCGATCGGCATGATGCGGCGATCACCACGCTGGTCAAGTCGCTGAGGGCGCTGGTTGAGTCGCCGGCGAAGTCACGGCCCATCGGCTTCACGGCGGACCTCGATGAGAATCCGGAGTAGAGCCGGCATGAAGGGGGACAAAGCTGGAGTGGTCAACTCCGGCGACATCGCCGCACGCATCCGCTGGGCTTGCGGGCAGCGGGTCCTTCAGTTGACCGACGACGAGGCCGAGCCGTCAAGGTCACAAACTGTGACCTCAAAGGCCGGCCGGGGGCAGCACCGCAAATGCCACCCGCTGGCCTTCACTGAGCACGGTTGTCTCATGCTCTCGAACTTCTTACGCTCGGCCAGGGCGACGGAAGTCAGCGTCCTGTCCATGCGCGCGTTCGTCCGCAGGTGCTGTCGGCCCGTGCTGGAGCGTTCACCTCGATGTCGCCGCACGGAGTTACCACGAGGCGACGCAACGAACAGGTACGACGCAACCAGGAAAGGTCTCCGGCGGACTCCAGGCCGATGATGCGGTGGGCGCTGGAGCATCGACGCTCGGACTTCCCTCCGCCGACGACGGCCGACCCATTCGTCCGCATGCGCTGCGCATCGCCGGTCCAATGACTATACTGACCATCCTGACTATAACGATGGAGCCATCATGTCGGTACCGACCTGGACTGTGGCCGAGGCCAAGGCAAAATTCAGTCATGTGATCGATCAAGCACAGAAGGCGGGGCCGCAGACCATCACGCGCAGTGGCAAGCTCGCCGCCGTCGTGGTCTCGGCGGAGGAGTGGGCGCGCAAGACACAGCGCGTGGGCAACCTGGCAGAGTTCTTCGCCCGGTCGCCGCTGCGGGGCTCCGGGCTGCGTCTGCGCAGATCGCGCAGCGCGACGCGACCGATCAAGCTTTGAGCTGGCTTCTCGACACGAACGTCGTCTCGGAGTGGGTGCGCCCGCGCCCCGATGCCGGCGTCATCCGATTCCTGGAGGCGCTGGACGAGGATCGGGTCTATCTCAGCGTGGCGACCCTCGCCGAGCTGCGCCTCGGGATCGAACAGCTCAGCGCGGGGGCACGCCGCTCGGCGCTCGAACGATGGCTGACGACCGACGTGGTCGAGCGTTTTGCCGGGCGCATCCTTGCCGTCGACACTGCCGTGGCCGAGCTCTGGGGTCGATGCCTCGCGCGGGGTCGGTCGCTGGGTCGGCCGATTTCCGTCATGGATGCCCTGGTCGCGGCAACGGCGCGCTTGCACTCGTTGACGCTGGTGACCCGGAATGTATCGGACTTCCGGCCACTGGAGCTGTCGCTGCACAACCCCTGGAAGGCTTGAGCGGCAGTGGCTCTTGCCGACAGGTTGACCCATCACGATGCCTCACCCTCTTGCACTTGCCGGGCGTGGTGCAGACCACCGCTGCCTGAGGCGGACTGAGACTCCAGTCCACGCGAACTCGAAGCAGATGCTCGAGCGCTATATCGGCTCGTTTGCGTCAGGTTTGCGCCTCGGTCTCCCTCTCGAACGAGGCGATGATCGCGACGGCTTTCCGGAGTATTCCATGGTTCCTGTTCCAGGATTCCGATTTGTCGTACTATGGAATCATGAAAACGACCGTGGATATTCCCGAGGACGAACTCGCCGAAGCGATGCGGTTTGCAAAGACGACCACCAAGCGCGAAGCGATCGTCATGGCGATCCGGGAGTTCAACCAGCGTCGACGGATGGCGGCGCTTGCTCGCCACGCCGGTAGCTGTGCCGACCTGGTGACGGTCGGCGCGCTGGCGAAGCTGCGGCGCAGATCCTGAGCGAGCCCCGCCCGTGATCCTGGTCGACACCTCGTCGTGGATCCACTTCCTGCGCCCCGACGGCAACGCCGCGGTGCGCGCCCGCGTCGAGCGGGCGCTCAAGGACGGCGACGCCTGCTGGTGCCCGATCGTCAGCCTGGAGCTGTGGAACGGCGCGGGTGGCGAACGCGAGCGCGCAGTCCTGCGGCAGTTCGAGCGCGTGCTCGCAGCACTGGCCATCGACGAGGCCGTCTGGAGCCTCGCCCGGTCTCTCGCTCGGGAAGCTCGGCGACGGGGCATCACGATGCCGGCGACGGACCTGCTGATCGCGGCTTGCGCCCGGCACCACGGCGCCGAGCTCGAGACGGCCGATGCGGACTTCGACTTGCTCGAGGGCGTGCGGGTTCGAGGCGAAGGTTGAATGCGCGTTCGCTGGGCGCTCGAGGAAGCGGGCCCGCCTTGTCACGTTCGCCTCGTTTCATTCAGCGAGATGAAGGAACCCGCGCATGGCAGGCTGTATCCGTTTGGACAGATTCCGACCTACGAAGACGGCGATCTCACGCTCTTCGAGTCGGGGGCGATCGTGTTCCACATCGCGCAGCGCCACCCGGGGTTGCGGCCGGCGTACCGGCGCGCATTCGCCGATCAATTGGCGGTGTTCACGGGCACGACAGCCTCCCGCTGGCGAGCGCCTGCTCCTGCAGCGCGTCGATCAGCGACGCGAGTTCGGCCTCGGAGACGCCGACGCCAAAAATCTTGCTGATCGTGCTGCGGAGCGCCTCGAGCAAACGCCGTCTGGCCGACTTCAAGAGTGTCAACGGGTCCACGATAAGGTTCGCCTTCCGGGCGATCGTCATCGCACGTTCCGCCGTGGGGCCCGACAACTCCGCGAGGCTCTTGAGTGGCACAAAGTCCTCGGGCTGCACGTTCTCGAAGTCGAGCAGGACGCAGGTGCTTGGCATGAGGGTATTCCGGCGCAAGTTGGGTTGGCGGGAGGCACATGCCCGCCCCGTAAGGAGACCAGAGAAAAAGTCGATCGCGTCAAGGGCGGTGCATTACGGAGTAGGCTTTGATGAGGCCGCAACGGTGTTCGCAGACCCACTCGCAATCACCGGTGCCGATCCAGATCACTCTCTCGGCGAGCAACGCTGGATAACGATTGGACGGTCGGCTCTCGATAGGCTGATCGTGGTGTCTCATGCTGACCACGAGGATACTATCCGGATCATCAGCGCCCGGTTGGCAACACGGATGGAACGCTGCCTTTATGAAGAAGGGTAAATCAGGGGTTCACGATGCCCTCCGCGCAGCTTACAAGCGCGCGGACTTTCCCGGCGGACTGGTACGAGGCAAGTATGCGGCCCGCGTCGCAACACGTTCGCACGTCGTCCGCCTCGATCCCGACGTCGCCGCCGCGTTTCCGACCAGCGAGTCCGTCAATTGTGCGCTGACCAAAGTAATTCGGGGGGCGAAGACTACCCGGTCGGTCAAGCGCCCGGCGCGCGGAACGGAAAAGCCCGCGAAGAACAGCTCCAGGTAGGGCGGAGCGCCAACTGAACTGTGCTGCAGGCGCCTCACTCGTGCGTCTCGAACCGCCCTTCGTAGTACGCGTGTGGCCCGACGCGCCCCGCGACGGCCACCGCTTCGATTCCATAACCGTCGGGTGTCGAGAACTCGGTGACGGTGTACGGCGTGAGCCGTCCTGCGTATTCGTAGCGGACGGGTGGATAGTCGGCCCGGTAACCGCGGCTCTCTGCCGCGGCCGCGAGCGCCGGGACATCGGCGAACAGGAACCCGAGATGCTCGATCGAGCCCGGAACGCGCTGTCGGCGGGGAGCGCTGCCGCTGCCCGGCGTCGCGAAGGGAACCAGCGCTGGTGGCCGGACGGATTCCCGCGGGATGCCGAGCGCCTCGGGTTCCGCGAGCACGATTCGCGCGTCGGCCACGCGAATGACACGCGTACCTGCGCCCACGTCGCTTTCCACGCCGCTGAACACCTGCTGGAAGAAACGCGAGGTGGCGGCGGCGTCGCGCGTGAGCATCACGAGGTGATCGATGCCGAAGCGGGATCCGCGATCGCCCGATCGCTCGACCAGCCCCAGCCGGATTCCGTCGGGCCCCAGGAACGAGGCGGACTTCGCCGTGGGTTCGTAGGGCAGGCGCGCGTCTTCGCCCTCCGCGGAAATCTCGACGCCCCTGGCCCGCAGCACGGCGACGGCGTCGGCGAGATCCCGGGTCGAGAACACGACCGATCGCACGCCGTACCGCGCGGGCGCATTGCGAGGCGGACGATAGAGTTCGAACAGGCTCGAGATGTCGCGCCGCAGCGCATCCGGCTCGTTCGCGGCGACCGGACCGGTGACCGTCAACGTCGGATGCCCGTAGCGCACCGACATGAAGCGCACATAGTCGATCTTGCGATCCGGATGGCCCATCTCGCAGGCGCCCATCGACTCGCGGAGAAATCGCAAGGTGGCGGACTCGTCCGAGATCACGAAGTGAATGTCGTCGAGGTGGATCGGACGAGGCATGGGGGCCGGCGGCGAAGGCGGGTCAGCCGGGGTTGGCGTCGCGGCGCCGAGCAGCATCGGTGCCCCGAGCAGGAGTGCCGCCACGAGCGCAACAGGCAGGCTTTTGGCTTCACGCCAATTCGAACGGGCGTTCTGCTGCAGCCGTGGTTCGATGACGTTCAGTGAAAACTCTCCCCGGCCGCCCTGCGTATCCAGTAGTCCCGGATATGCACGACCGCGGGCGCAATGCGTTCAAGCCACCTTTCCGCGAGTTGCGGCGTCTGCTTCTCCATCGTGTACCAGAGATCAAGACCTTGCCAGGTACCGAACAGGCTCATCGGTTTCAGCAGGCCGAGCGCCTCCTCGCCGAGCCGGCACCAACGTTCCGGACTCAATTCCATGCCGTAGCGGAATCCCAGACACCACTTCGAGGCATTGAGCTCGAGCTCCTCGTAGCCGTCCTCCCAGTTCACCAGCTCGTCGTACCAGGTGTCGGCCGGATCGAGTGACATGAGGATCGTCTGGTAGAGCCGCAGTATCGGATCGCGCATCGTGGCAATCAGGCGCTGGTCCCGAAGGGACGTGGCCTTGCGGTGATTCCAGATCCGCTGCAGCCAGACTCTCTCCGGCGGAGGGTCCGGGTTGACTGCGATTGCCGAGAGAAAGCCCTTCAATGTCTGGTATCGCCGGATGCCGCAGCGACGTCGCTGGAAGGTATCGCAGATGATTTCGTGATCGTGGTCAGTGAACTGGAAGTAGAGCCTGCTGACCTTGCCGCCGCCGTCCTTCGACCTTGACATGGGCACCTCCGCGAGCAACCGCTCGATCCGATCCTATCTCCTTCGCAGGCCGGAAAGGGAGCAGGAACACAGTCGCGGTTGAGCGACAAAGCGCAGCGGGATCTGTTCCCTTTCCGCTACTTTTCGTCGAACACGCTGAGGATGCTCTGGTACTTTTCGATGTACCAGCGGTTCTCGTTGTTGTACTTCGGGATGGGCAGCGCATAGACGCCTGCCGGCCCCTCGCTCCAGAGACAGGGACAGGCCACCGGCATGCCTTCGGGCTGCATTCCCGGCGGACGCAGATCCGTCAGGTTCACCTGCATTTTCTGGATCACGCGGTAGAGCTTGCCGACGTTGCGCGGCCCGCCGTTGTACGCCGCGACCGGAAAGACGCCGAGTACTTTCTTGTTGTCGCGATAGGCCCGGCGGATTTCCGCGGGCATCTGCGCAAGCTCGATGTCGAAGAGGCAGATCGCCGCCTTCATCGCGTTCAGCAGATTGGTCGCGCCGCGCTCGAAGTCCGGATCGAGCCTGGCGGCGCGGCATCGCCGGACCACCAGCGAATAGGTGCCATTGCCGCGCCGATCGGTGAACTGCATGGGGCCGATGGCCTTGGCGCGCGAGACGCTGTATCGATACGCCTCGTCCCGCTTCAGGCCGTACTGACTCAGCACCTCGTTGAACGCCTCCTCCTTCTTGAGCACGAAGTCGGTGTCATCGGTCTGTTCGATCACCGCCAAGGTCGTGATGACTTCGGCGGGCACGGCATCCGCCAGCAGCTCGCCGGGGAAGGCCGTGGACGGGGCGTTCGCGAGTCGCAACTCCTCGATGGCCTTGCGTGCGGTGGCGAGCAGGAACTCGCGGCCGCCGCTGATGAACAGCGGGTCGAGGGTGTCTTCGGTGAACGGCAGGTAGACGATGGGCTTGGCGGTTGCGACGACGGCGCGCCAGCGCTTGCGGTCGAGCAGCACGTTGTCGAACACGGGGAACTTGCGGCCGTAGACCTTCAGGGGCTCCTCGCCTTTGGAGAACGCGAACATCAGCCGCTCGGCGCCCGTGCCCTTCACGTGGCGCGCGGTGACGCCGGGGGCACGCAGGGTGAACCGCAGCGGTTTGCCGCCGGGCTTCCACTTGATGGGTGGGCGCGGGATCTCGAGGTGCGCGATCGTCCACGCCTTCGTCGCCTCGCTCCACAGGGCAAAGGCGACGGGACGTCCGCGCAGCGTTTCCCGCCGACCCTTGCCGGTGAAGACGTACTGGAGCTCGACGTTGCGGAGCTGGGACTTCGCTTCGGCGACGAGATCCCGGATCACCTCCTGGCGATCGCGAGGCCTGGCCGCGACGACCACCTCGGCCAGATCGTCGGTCGGGGCGTCGGCCCGTTCGTCGGCGGCCGAGTCGGCCGGCGCGGCGACTTCGGGGCGCTCCGACTCGGCGACGGCCGCGGGAACCTCGCCCGCTTCGTCGGCGGCCTTCTCTGGCGCAGCGGGGTCCGCCGACGGTTCCAGCGTCTCCGGGGGAGCGGCTTCCTCAGGAATGTAGACGGGCTCGCCTTCGTCGGCGGTTTCGTCACGTGTTGCACAGGCAGTGAGCAGCAGCGAAGAGCCTGCGAGCAACGCCCATGCGACAGTTCGTAGCACGACCTTGTTCATGATGTCGGGTGTCGAGGAAGCGGTGTTCGCGAATCTGTCGCGCATGGTACTTGGGAAGGCACCGTGAAGTGAGGAGCGGGTTCGCACCTTGAGTTTCGGCGCGCGTGGCGGGCCGATCGCATTTCGGAAGTGGACCCGTTGCCAGCCATCGAATCAATCCAGGGCGCCATCCTCACGCTCCGTGGTCAGCGGGTCATGCTGGGCGCGGATCTCGCCCGACTCTACGACGTAGAAACCGAGCGCCTGAATCAACAGGTGAAGCGGAATCTTGCGCGGCTTCCGCCGGACTTCATGTTCCAGATCTCCGCGGACGAGTGGCAAGGGACGTTCCTGCAAATTGCAGGAACGTTGCAGCGCAGCAGACGAAGGGACCGGCTGCCGCTGGCCTTCACCGAACACGGCTGATTGATGCTGTCGAACGTGCTGCGCTCAGGGCGACAAATTGGCCACCCACGACGCCGCACTGCTGAAGTTGCTGGCAGACATCCGATGCCTGACACAGTTCCCCACGCTCGTGTCCAGCAATCCGGCCATCAGCCGCCTTCTGCACCCCGCATTGCGCCGCCGATGCATCCGGGCGCACGATGCCAAGCGTCCAGAACCAATCAAGGGGGGACTCATCATGTACAACACACGTCGATGGTTGCTGGCTGCGGCCGGCGTACTGGTCCTGGCCGCCTGCACGCCAGGCGCACAGGGACCGAAGGCGGATCCCGCGGCCGAGGAAGCTGCGGTGCGCGCGGTCAATGCCGCGTGGTACAAGGCCTATTCCGCTGGAGATGCGGCCGGTGTCGCCGCGAACTATGCGGCCGACGCGGTGCTCAGCCCGCCAGGCGTGCCGGCGGTGCGCGGTGGGGAGGCGATCCGCGCGTACTTCACGCAGGACGTCGCGAGCTTCCAGACCTCGGGCCTGACGTACGCGAGCGATCCGGCGACGGAGGTCGGCGTGTCGGGGGATCTCGCCTGGGAGAACGGCACCTACACGGTGACCGCGCCGGACGGAACGGTGGTCGACGCCGGCAAGTTCTCGAGCGTGCTCGCGCGCCGCGACGGCGCCTGGAAGCTGATCCGCGACACCTGGAACTCGGACTCGACGCCGGTCGCGGACGGCAAGGTGCTGCGCCTGGTGCGCTTCACCGCGGCCAGTGCCGCCGCGCAAGCGGGCGCCATCAAGCTCGTCGACGAGGAGATCGATGCGCTGTATGCGGGCGCCAAGGGATTCCAGTGGGTGCGGTACTACACAGATCCGAAGACGCTGGAGACGGGGTCGGTGAGCCTGTGGGCGAGCGCGGCGGACGTCGACGCGTTCCTGAAGTCCGAGGGGTACCAGCCGATCCCGGGGAAGCTGAAGCCGCTGATGAAGGGGCCGATGGTGAGCCAGGTGGTCGAGGTGCACGTGCCGCCGAAGAGATAGTCGGCGAGCGAACGAATCTGCAGTGCGCCGTCACTGGCACCGCGTTCAGAGTGCCAGTGCCCGCTTCAATTCGTCGTGCTCGAAAGCACTGGCCATTCGCGTGATATCGGAGGCTCGCGCGCCCACGGTGCTGGCAACCTCGCGCCACGTTGCCGTGACGGTTGCGACTTCCTTGATGATGGCCCTCGCTGGACGCAGCCCGAGCCCGAAGTACCCCGCGGCGGACTCGAGCAGATCAATGGAACACGTGCCGTCCTCCAGATCGATGTGGGTCGTGAGCACACGGGCCTTGAGATCGGTCGGAACTGGATTGAGATCGAAGGCGGGAGAAAGCGACCAGCCCGTCGACCCTTGTCGCAGAAAGCCGTGGTTGCGCAGATGATCGTCGACATTGGAAATCAAGACGTTGAAGGCCATGCGAAGGTAGAGTTCGCGAGCGTCATTGGTTGCGTTCGCTCCGTACTGCGTGAGTACGTCGACGAGTTCCGGATAGCTGCCGCGTTCGCCGTCTCTCAGGCCCATCATGGAAAGAGCCGAAAGAAAAGGAATGCGTGTGTCTTCATTACGATCGAAACGGCGAGATAGAAGCACAGGCTTGCCCGCGATCCGTATCAGTTCATGCTGCGGCGTGCGAATGCCGGCGCTGCTGGCGAGCCGTAGGGCGATCGCCTCCCAAAGCTCGATACTGTAGCCATCGGTTTCTTTGGGAAACTTAGCTATTGCGAGATGGCGATGTTGATCGATCACAGAAGCTTTTGGACGCGCGCCGCCCAGCGAGGAGCCGGGTGCGAAGATCAGTTCCAGGTCTTCATCGGTTTCTTCATCCCGCAGAATGCGCTCGGTGATCTGGAGCAGGCGTCCAAGATTGATCAGCGCGGGCACACCGGCGGCTGTGGGCGCCTGAAATTGCTCCTCACCTGTTTTCCGAAAGCGTAAGGCACCCAGACGCGATACGTCCGATACGCCGAGAAGGTAGTCTGCTTCCATGAGGGTTCGGATTGGACGGCCTTCACGCTCTGCCCGCCGGCGTTCGGCGCGTTGCATCAGCCGGCGGCCCCACGTATCGGGAGCGGAGTCACCGATCGAACCGAAGATTTCTAAGTCCCCCGGGGGTGCGAATGCTCCGCGGCTGAGGGTAAGCACTGGTTCCAGGGAGAACCGTGCTCCATCATCCAGCCAGTCCTGGTGATATTCAAAGCTGGTGGTTTCGCCGTTGCGCCGTGCGTGACGGTGCAATGTCCCAACGCGTTTCAAGCCTGGCGCAAAGTCGACATGGACCTCGATGTCACCCAGCATTGCCGCTCTCCCGAGGT
>JAYTNX010000071.1:0-8529 GCA_043748075.1 Pseudomonadota bacterium | reverse complement strand
GCCGCGAGCTGGCGCAGCAGCGCGTGCGACACGTCGCGCGCGAACAGCGGGTCCCAGTCCGAGCCCCACAGCACCTTGATCACGTTCCAGCCGGCGCCGGTGAACAGCGACTCGAGCTCCTGGATCACCTGGCCGTTGCCGCGCACCGGGCCGTCGAGGCGCTGCAGGTTGCAGTTGATCACGAAGATGACGTTGTCGAGCTTCTCGCGCGCCGCGAGCGTGAGCCCGGCGATCGATTCGGGCTCGTCCATCTCGCCGTCGCCGAACACGCCCCAGACGTGGCGCTCGGCGGTCGTCGCCAGGCGGCGATGTTCGAGATAGCGCATGAAGCGCGCGTGGTAGATCGCACTGATCGGCCCGAGACCCATGGAGCCGGTCGGGAACTGCCAGAACTGCGGCATCAGCCAGGGATGCGGATACGAGCACAGGCCGGTGCCGGCGGTCTCGCGACGGTAGTTCGCGAGCTGCGCTTCGCTGAGGCGGCCTTCGAGGAAGGCCCGCGCATACACGCCTGGTGCGGAATGCGGCTGGAAGAACACCAGGTCACCGCCGCCGTCGGGGGTGGCGGCGCGGAAGAAATGGTTGAAGCCGATCTCGAAGATCTCGGCCGCGGAAGCGTAACTCGCGATGTGTCCGCCGAGCTCGCCGGTAGCCTCGTTGGCGCGGGCCACCATGGCCAGCGCGTTCCAGCGCATGATCGCGGTGATGCGCTCCTCCAGCGCGACGTCGCCCGGGTGCACGGCCTGGTGCTCGAGCGGAATCGTGTTGCGGTACGCGGAATACGGCGCGACGTGGGCAACGATACCGAGCTGCTGCGCTTCGGCCTCGAGTCGCTCGAGCAGGTACTGGCCGCGCTCCTTCCCATGGGCGCGGACCACGGCCGTCAGCGCCTCGATCCACTCGAGAGTCTCGTCCGGATCGAGGTCCGGCGCCGGGCCCGGCGCGGCAGCCGGCGCCGCCGCACCCGGCTTCGGCAGTATCGAAGCTTCCGTGCTCATGCGTAAGTCTCGCTCAGCGCTTGTAGCCGCTGGTGATCGGGTAGCGCCAGTCGCGCCCAAAGGCGCGGCGGCTGACGCGCACGCCGGGAGGGGCTTGGCGGCGCTTGTATTCATTGCGTTTCACGAGGTCCAGCACGCGTCCGACGGTGGCCTTGTCGAACCCGCGTGCGACGATCTCACCGACCGAGAGGTCTTCCTCGATGAAGGCCTCGAGGATCGCATCCAGCACCGGATACTCGGGCAGCGAGTCGCTGTCCTTCTGGTCGGGTCGCAGCTCGGCCGAGGGCGGGCGATCGATGACCCGCTGCGGGATCGCCGCCCCGGTCGAGTTCCGCCACGCCGAGAGCCGATAGACCGTCATCTTGCTGCAGTCCTTGATGGGCGCGAATCCGCCGGCCATGTCGCCGTACAGTGTCGCGTAGCCGACCGCCATCTCGCTCTTGTTCCCGGTGGTCAGCAGCATCCGTCCGGTCTTGTTCGAGATGCCCATCAACAGCAGCATCCGGCAGCGCGACTGGATGTTCTCTTCGGTGGTGTCGGGCTTGCGACCGCGAAACTCTGCGGCGAGCGCCGCCAGCGTCGCATCGAACATGCCTTCGATCGGAATCACGCTGTAGTGCACGCCCATCTGCCGCGCCTGTTCGGCCGCGTCCGCGACACTCATGTCGGCGGTATAGCGTGACGGCATCATGACCGCGTGCACCTTGTCGGCGCCGAGCGCATCGACCGCGATCGCCAGCGTCAGCGCCGAGTCGATGCCGCCGGAGAGGCCCATCACCACGCCGGGGAATCCGTGCTTGCCGACATAGTCGCGCACGCCCAGCACCAGCGCGCGATAGACGCTCTCGTCGTCGGACAGTTCAGGTGCCACGGCCGATGCGCCGTCACCCGAGGTCGCGCCCGAGCGCGTTGCGTCGCGCGGCAGCGGCGTGGCGACGCCGGCAGCGTCGCGCGCGAAGTCGATCCGGTACAGCCCTTCCTCGAAGGCCGGCGCGCGCATCACGACCTTTCCAGCCGCATCCATGACGAACGAGTGGCCATCGAAGACCAGCTCGTCCTGGCCGCCGAACAGATTGACGCTGACCACCGGCAAGCCGACGTCGAGCACGCGCTGACGCACCACCGCCTCGCGCGCCTGCTGCTTGCGCAGTTCGTAGGGCGAGGCGTTGACCACCAACAGGATCTCGGCGCCCTGGGATTTCGCGAGCTGCGCCGGCTCGGGCTCCCAGATGTCCTCGCAGATCAGCAGGCCGAGCCGATAGCCGTGGAACGACACCACCGTCGGCTGCGCGCCGGCAGCGAAGTAGCGCTTCTCGTCGAATACGCGGTAGTTCGGCAGGCAGGCTTTGCGGTGATGCGCCTGCATCGCGCCGTCCTCGAACAGCGCCGCGGAATTGAATATCTCGTCGCCGGAATATTCGGGATAGCCGACGATGATGCCGAGGCCGCGCGCCGCCTCGCCTACTCGCTGCAGCGCGGCGTGCACCTGGTGACGAAAGCCGCGATGGAACAGCAGGTCTTCGGGGGGATAGCCGGACAGCGCGAGCTCGGGACAGAGCAGCAGGTCGGCGCCGTCGCGACGCGCCTGCTCGGCCAGATCGAGCACACGCTGCGCATTGCCGCCGACATCGCCGACCAGGAAATTGACCTGCGCGAGCGCGATCGACAGCCGGGGCGCACTCATGGCAGGGCGGCCGGCGGAAGCCGCGCGGACGTCAGCGACGACCGCGCGAGGCCTTGCCAGCCTTCGCGCGGGACGTGGACTTCCCGCCGACCCTGGCGCTCGCCGCGAGCTTCGTCGTGGATTTGCGTTTCAACTTCGACGCGGCCTGCGCCTTCGGGCGCGCATCTACCTTGGCCTTGGCCTTGGACTTCGGCGGAACACGGGCCTTTGCGCCGGCCTTGGGGGCCGGAGCCGGCTTCGCCGCCGGCACCGCCTTGGACGGCGACGCCTTCACGGGAATCTCGAGCACGCGGACCGCGGCGACCTTCGCGCGACGCTTGCGCAGCAGGTCGCTCATCGCCGAACCGAGCTCGGCAGGCGACTTCACGGTGCGCACGCCCGCCGCTTCGAGCGCGCGGAACTTGTCAGCGGCCGTGCCCTTGCCGCCCGAGATGACCGCACCGGCATGGCCCATGCGCTTGCCCGGGGGCGCCGTCACGCCGGCGATGTAGGCGACCACCGGCTTGGTGACGTACTTGCGTATGTACTCGGCGCCCGCCTCTTCGTCGCTGCCGCCGATCTCACCGACCATGATGATGCCTTCGGTCGCGCCGTCGCGTTCGAACAGCTCGAGCACGTCGACGAAGTTCATGCCGCGCACGGGGTCACCGCCGATGCCGACGCAGGTGCTCTGGCCGAGGCCGTTGTTCGTGGTCTGGTAGACCGTCTCGTAGGTCAACGTGCCGGAGCGCGACACCACGCCGATCGCGCCCTTCTTGTGGATGAAGCCCGGCATGATGCCGATCTTGCATTCGCCCGGCGTGATGACCCCGGGGCAGTTCGGTCCGATCAGGCGCACGCCGGTGCCGGCGAGCGTCGCCTTGACGCGCACCATGTCATTCACCGGGATGCCCTCGGTGATGCAGACGATCAGCTCGATGCCACCGTCGGCCGCTTCGAGAATCGCGTCGGCGGCATACGCCGCCGGCACGTAGATCATGCTGGCGGTCGCGCCGGTGGCCTTGACCGCCTCGCCGACGGTGTCGAACACCGGCAGACCGAGGTGCTGGGCGCCACCGCGGCCGGGCGTCGTGCCGCCGACCAGCTTCGTCCCGTAGGCGAGGCACTGCTCCGAATGGAAGCTGCCCTGCTTGCCGGTGAAACCCTGGCAGATGACCTTGGTGTTTCGGGTAACCAGAATGCTCATGTCGTTTTCCGTGTTCTTTGGGGACCGTTCGGCTCGATGCGGCGGCAGGGCGGCGTCAGCGCGCCGCGCTGACGACTTTCTTCGCCGCGTCGGTGAGGTCCACTGCGGCAATCACCGCAAGGCCGCTCTGCGAGATCATCTCGCGCGCCTTCTCCGCGTTGGTGCCCTGCAGCCGCACCACCACCGGTAGCTTCACGCCGACGTTCTTCACCGCAGAGATCACGCCCTCGGCGATCAGGTCGCAGCGCACGATGCCACCGAAGATGTTGACCAGGATCGCCTTCACGTTCGGGTTGGAGAGGACCAGGTTGAACGCTGCCGTGACGCGCTCGGCCGTGGCGCCGCCACCGACGTCGAGGAAATTGGCCGGAGTGCCGCCATGCAGCTTGATGAGATCCATGGTCGCCATCGCGAGGCCGGCGCCGTTGACCATGCAGGCGATGTTGCCGTCGAGCGAGACGTAGTTGAGGTCGTGCTCGCTCGCCTTCAGCTCCATCGGGTCTTCCTGCGCGCTGTCGCGCATCGCCGCGAGGGCCTTCTGGCGGAACACGGCATTCGGATCGATGTTGATCTTGGCGTCGAGCGCGAGCAGCGAGCCATCCCGGGTGACGATCAGCGGGTTCACCTCGACCAGCGCCGCGTCCTTCTCGATGTAGAGCTTGTAGAGCGCCATCGCGATGCTCTGGAACTGCGCGACCTGCGCGTCCTTGAAGCCCAGCGCGAATGCCATCTTGCGACACTGGTAGGGCTGCAGGCCCGCGGCCGGGTGGATGTCGACGGTGGTGATCTTCTCGGGCGAATGCGCCGCCACCTCCTCGATGTCCATGCCGCCGGCGGCTGAACCGATCATCGCGATGCGGCTCTTGTCGCGGTTCAGGGTCATGGAGAGATAGATTTCGCGCTCGATCGCCGAGCCAGTCTCGACGTAGACCTTGTCGATCGGCAGCCCCTCGGCACCCGTCTGCTTGGTGACGAGGCGCCGCCCGAGCATGGCCGCGGTGGCCTTCGCCACGGCGTCGAGATCCTTGACCACCTTCACGCCGCCGGCCTTGCCACGGCCGCCGGCGTGCACCTGGGCCTTCACCACCCATATGGGATTCGCAGCGAGATTCGCCGCCGAGCCCGCGATGGCCTTCGCAGCAGCGACCGCCTCGTCGGGGCTGGAGGCAACGCGACCGACCGGCACCGGGATGCCATACGCGGCGAAGACTTCCTTGGACTGATATTCGTGCAGATTCACGGGCGCGGTACCTATCGGGCGAAAGTCCGCCATTCTCCCCAATTCGGACTGCGACGCAACCCGCAGGCGCGACGCTGCGACATTGCCCGCAGTTGCGTGTTTCGAGGATCATCCTCGCCCATGTCCGGTCCCGCGCGTCTGTCGAATGCCCCCGGCGACCTCGCGCGGCGCGTGATCGGCCTGCTGAACCTCTACCGGCTGCTGATTCCGCCGTCGCTGCTCGCGATCGGCTGGATCACCCGACCGCAACCGACCGTCGGCGGCGAGCACCCGACGCTGTTCCTGGCCGCCTGCGTGCTGTACCTCGCGGCGGGCCTGATCTTCGTGCTCGGGCAGCGCTTCCGCACGCCGTCACTGCGTCAGGTGGCGATCGCCCACGGCATCGCCGATTCGATCGCGATTGCGCTGCTGATGTATGCCAGCGGCGGCGTCACCAGCGGTCTCGGCATTCTGCTGGTGCTGCCAGTTGGCGCGACGGCGCTGCTGGCCGAGAACCGCGACGCGTTCTTCATCGCCGCCAGCGCCGCACTCGCGGTGCTGGTGCAGCAGATCTTCGGGCATCTTTCCGGCAGCGCCAGCGCCGTCGACTATCCGGCTGCGGGCGTGCTCGGCGCGATCATCTTCATCGTCGCCCTCGGCGCATGGCCGCTCGCCAACCGGCTGCGCGAGAGCGAGGCGCTGGTCAAGCGCCAGGAAGTCGACCTCGCCAACCTCGCGCAACTGTCGCAGTACATCGTGCAGCACCTGCGCGAGAGCATCCTCGTAGTCGACCCCGAAGACCGGATTCGGCTGATCAACGAATCGGCGGCGCAGATGCTCGGCGACGAGCGGGCCTTTCCGGGTGCGCTGCTCGGCGAGGCCTCGCCGCGCCTGCTCTACCTCTTGTCAACCTGGCGCCAAGCCGTCAACGCTCAGCCGGGCGAGCCAGAGACCTTCGTTGCCGCGGACGGCGCGCGGGTGATCGGGCCGCATTTCGCCCCACTCGGCGGCTCGACGCCGGCGCCCGTGCTGGTGTTCCTCGAGGACACCAGCGTGCTCGCGAGCCGCGTGCAGCAGTCCAAGCTCGCCGCCCTCGGGCGGCTGTCGGCGAGCATCGCCCATGAGATCCGCAATCCGGTCGGTGCGATGAGCCATGCCGGACAGCTGCTCGGTGAGTCCCCGCAGCTGCCGGACGGCGACCGGCGCCTGGTCGAGATCATCACCCGCAATGCCAGCCGGGTCAGCGAGATCATCGAGAACATCCTGGCGATGTCGCGCCGCGAGGCGAGCCGGCCCTCGCGACTGCAGCTGGCGCCCTGGCTTGCGGCCTTCGACGAGGAGTTCAGCGCGACGATGCAGTGCCCGCCGCAACGGCTGAAGGTCGTCGCGGTCGACGGCGACGATCCGGAAATCAGTGTCGATATCTCGCACCTGCGGCAGATCCTGTGGAATCTCTGCGAGAATTCGCTCAAGCACGGGCTGCGCGACGACCCGGACGGCCGGATCGAACTGCGTTACGGTCGCCTGCGGCCCTCGATGCGGCCGTTCCTCGAGGTCGCCGACAACGGCAGTGGCATCGAGCCGGCCCTGGTCGAGCGCATCTTCGAGCCGTTTTTCTCGGGCGGCGAGCGCGGCTCCGGGCTGGGCCTGTTCCTGGCGCGGGAACTCGCCCAGACCAACGCCGCGACCCTGCTGTACGAACCGCGACCGGGCGGCGGTAGCCTCTTCCGGCTGGTGTTTTCCGATCCGCAGCGCTGGGAGTCCTGACGACGATGAGCAAGCCCAACGTCCTCGTGGTCGACGACGAGCCGGACCTGGTCGAACTGGTCAGCCTGACGCTGAACCGGATGAGCCTCGAAACACAGTCCGCCGGCGACGTCGCCGGTGCCCGCGCGCTGCTGCGCAGCGGCCAGTTCGACCTCTGTCTCACCGACATGCGGCTGCCGGACGGCGATGGCCTCGATCTGGTCGCCTGGATCCAGGAGAACCGCCCCAACCTGCCCGTGGCGGTGATCACCGCGCACGGCAACGTCGAGGCGGCGGTGCGGGCCCTGAAACTCGGCGCGTTCGATTTCGTGTCCAAGCCGCTCGACCTCGGCGTGCTGCGCAAGCTGGTGGCAAGCGCGATTCGCCTCGGTGCCAGCGCCGGCGGCGGAGCAGGCGGTGGGAGCGGTGGCGCAGGCGCGGCCGATTCCGCGAGCGAGACCGTGCCGCGCGGCACGGAACTCGTCGGCGCTTCGGCGGCGATGGACCAGGTGCGCAGCCTGATCGGCCGGGTCGCGCGCAGCCAGGCGCCGGTCTACATCTCGGGCGAATCGGGTGTCGGCAAGGAGCTGGTGGCGCGGCTGGTGCACCAGTCCGGCCCGCGGCGCGCTGGCCCCTTCGTGCCGGTGAACTGCGGCGCGATCCCGAGCGAACTGATGGAAAGCGAGCTGTTCGGCCACAAGCGCGGCAGCTTCACCGGTGCGGTGGCCGACTCGAAGGGCCTGGTGCAGAGCGCCGAGGGCGGCACGCTGTTCCTCGACGAGGTCGCTGACCTGCCGCTGCACCTGCAAGTGAAGCTGCTGCGCGTGATCCAGGAGAAGACCGTGCGCCCGGTCGGCGAGTCGCGCGAGCTGACGGTGGACGTGCGCATCCTCTCCGCGACCCACAAAGACCTCGCGCAGCTCGTGGCGCAGGGGCGATTCCGCGAGGATCTCTACTACCGGATCAACGTGATCGAGCTGAATGTGCCGCCCCTGCGCGAACGCGCCGGAGACATTGCCGAGCTTGCGGAAGCAATCATCGAGCGGCTGGCGCGGCGGATGCGCATCGAGGCACCCACGCTCTCGGCGGGCGCACTCGCGCGGCTCGAGGGCTATGCATTTCCTGGCAACGTACGCGAACTCGAAAACGTGCTCGAGCGCGCGATGACGTTGTGTGACGCCGGCGTGATCGGAGCGGACGAGGTGCAGTTGCGCGACGTCGCGCTGCACCGCGCGGCGACGGGCGCCGACGAAACGGCGAGTCTGGCGGCCGCGCGTTTCGGCGCCCCGACGGGTGAGCCGACGATTCCACCGGCCGGCAGCGGCCTGGGCGCCGCCGCGCCCGCCGCGGCAGCAAGCTCGGGAGCCGCCCTCGGCACACAGCTCGAGGAAGTGGAGCGCGCGGCGATCCTGCGCGCCCTCGAACGCACCCGCTACAACAAGACCGCGGCGGCGAGGCTGCTCGGGATGACCTTTCGCGCGCTGCGCTACCGCATCAAGAAGCTGGGCATCGAATGAGGCCGGCGACGCTACGCGTCACTTTGTGACCTGCGCTGACGCAAGATGCCGACAGTGGTGCGAGGAACACAAGGTCCATTGGGAGGGAAACTTCAGCGGAATCAATACGCTGAAAAATCTGGCGGCTTTGGCACGGCGATTGCTTCAGTCCCGGTGCAAGCGCCAGCCGCTGCTCGAGT
>JAYTNX010000070.1:0-2394 GCA_043748075.1 Pseudomonadota bacterium | reverse complement strand
TGTTTCATCTGCCGCTGTACTTGCAGGCGCAGCCGCTCCGGATCGCCATGGCGCGTCATGTCGGCGCTGATCGGTGGCAGTACCTGGATCGCGACGCGCTGTGCATAGCGCATCCGCGGCGAAAACGGATGCTCCCAGATGCGGTGCGAGCCGGTGATCACCACCGGCAGGATCGGCACGGCGAGCCGTCGCGCCAAGTGGAAAGCGCCCGGCAGGAACGCGGTCTCGATGCCGAGCAGGCAGCCCTGCGGGAAGATCACCACGTGATCGCCTGCGGCCAGGGCGGCGCGCGCCTCGCAGGCCAGCCTACGGAACGCGGCCGCGCCGCGCTCGGGTTCGATCGCGATGTGGCCGCAGCGTTGCAGGGCAGGACCGATGCGTGCCCAGTCGAAGACTTCGCGGCGCGCCACGAAGCGCAGCGGCAGGGGCAGCGTCGCCAGGCACAGGGCGTCGGCCAGCCCTTCGTGCAGGGCGATCACCAATCCGGGCGTGCTTGGCAGGTACGCCGAGCCGCTGCACTCCAGGCGGACCTGAAGATGCGCGAGAATGCGCTGCGCGGCCTCGCGTTGCGCGCGACCGATGTCGGCGCGCGGGCGATCCTGCGGCAACCGCGCCAGCGTGCGCAGCTCGCGGCGCAGCAGCCACTGGCCCCAGACGAGCAGCCGCAACGCATCGCCCAGCTGGCCCGCGCGCAGGCGGGGCGCCGGCCCGCGCGGCGGTGGTGCCGCGTCCCGCGCGGCGTTCATTGTTCGGCTCGCGCCCGTAGCGCACGGAGCAGCCCGGGAACCTCGGTGCTGACGCCGCGCTGGTACAGCCACTGCGGCACGGGGAACCGCGGTCGGGTCCGCGCGCGATAGGTGACCAGCGTCGAGACGCCGTCGGCCGCGAGCTCCAGCGCCCAGGCGCCCTCGTTCTCGTCCAGATCGCCGCTCACATGTTCGAATCGAATGGCGCGCCGGTCTGCGTAGTGCGCACGGAATACGTAGTCGATCCGTGGCGCGAACCAGCCGTAGTCCACCCGGTGGGCGATGACTTCGGTCGACTGGCCGGGATCGGATTCCACCACGCGGCAGGACACGAGCCGCGGCACCCAGGTCGCCGCGGCGGCGCAGTCGGTCATGATGCCGAACACGGTGTCGGGCGGTGCCGCAATCCGGATCGCAGCCTGCGCACTGGTGGCTTTCGGGCCCGTTGCGCCGCCCTCTCGTGAGGCGACCACAATGACATCGCCGCGCTCGACGGCGGCGCGCTGTGGCGTGGAGAGCGCCCAGGCCGCGGCGCAGTTCTCCGGCGCCAAGGTCAGGCCCAGAACCAGGCCCGCCGCGAGGACCAGGCCCCGACCCGGTCCGAGGACCCGGGTCGACGCGGTCTTCGGCATTTTCCCTGGGCTCATCAGAAACTGGACCGACAGTGACCCCCATTTATTGCATCCTGCGGAGTCACGGCGATCGAGGCGCGAAATCGTTGCGGCCGAAACCCGGTCTGCTGGATGCCCGCCGCAGTTTGCGTCAGCGCGCCGAGCCCCAGCAGCCCAGGGACACCGATGAATCCATCCAACTCCACGGAAAGTCGCATCGCCGCGCGCCGGTTTTCGCTGGCGCTCGTCGGGCTGTTGTGGCTCGGCGCGGGTGCGGGCATCGGCATGAACGCGGCATCCGGCGCGAGCACGAGTGCCGCGACCCGCACAGGCGCCGGCGCGGTGAATCCGGGTGCCGCTGCCTTCGACCATTCGCATGGCGCATTCTCGGCGATCCTCGAACGGCACGTCCGCTGGAATGCGGGCGGCACGGCGACGACGGTCGACTATGCCGGGTTGCGCCGCGAGCCTGCGGCGCTGGACGCGTATACGACGATGCTCTCGGCCGTGACGCCGACCCAGTACGGCCTGTGGACCCTGCCGCAGCGTCGCAGCTTCCTGATCAACGCCTACAACGCGTTCACGCTGCAACGGATCCTGTCGCGCTATCCGGATCTGGCGTCGATCCGCGACCTCGGCAACATCGTCTTCGATTCGCCCTGGCGACAGCGCTTCTTCGAACTGCTCGGCGAACGACGCCATCTCGACGACATCGAACATGGGCTGCTGCGGGGCGTGCCCGACTTCGACGAGCCGCGCGTGCATTTCGCGGTGAACTGCGCTTCCGTCGGCTGCCCGGCGCTGCGCCCGGAAGCCTACCGTGCCGACCGGCTCGACGCGCAGCTCGAGGATCAGACGCGCCGCTTTCTCCGCGATCGATCCCGCAACAGGTTCGAACCGGGCCCGCCCGCGACTGCCCGGGTCTCGCCGATCTTCAAGTGGTACGGCGAAGACTTCAGCGCCGGCCATCGCGGACTGGACTCGTTGCGCGAGTTCCTCGCCCAGTATGCGGATGTTCTCGCGGATTCCGACGCCGA
>JAYTNX010000069.1:0-3412 GCA_043748075.1 Pseudomonadota bacterium | reverse complement strand
TCGTGCTGGAGCCGGTCGGGCGCAATACCGCGCCGGCGATCGCGCTGGCAGCGCATGCGGCGATGATCCACGGCGATCCGCTGCTGCTCGTGTTGCCGGCGGACCACGTGATTCGTGACGTCGAAGCCTTCCAGAAGGCGGTCCGCGTGGCGTTGCCGTCAGCGGAAGCGGGAAAGCTCGTCACCTTCGGGGTGGTCGCGCACCAGCCCGAGACGGGTTATGGCTATATCAAACGTGGCGCCGACGCCGGGCCGGTCTACCCGATCGAACGCTTTGTCGAGAAGCCCGACGCCGCCACCGCGCGTCAGTTCGTGGCCTCCGGCGACTACTACTGGAACAGCGGCATGTTCCTGTTCCGCGCCAGCCGCTACCTCGAGGAACTGCAACGCCATGCGCCGGACATCGCTGCGGCCTGCCTCGAGGCCAGCACCGGCGGGCGACGCGACCTCGACTTCGTGCGGGTGGACGCGGATCGGTTCTCAGCCTGTCGCAGTGACTCGATCGACTACGCCGTCATGGAAAAGACTTCGTCGGCCGTCGTGGTGCCACTGGATGCCGGCTGGAGCGACGTCGGCTCCTGGTCGTCGCTGCACGACGCGGTGGAACAGGACGCGCGCGGCAACGTCCAGCGCGGCGACGTGCTCAGTGAAGACACGGACGGGTGCTTCCTCTACTCGCAGAGCCGCCTGGTCGCGGCGGTGGGGCTCAAGGACCACGTGGTCGTCGAGACCAAGGATGCGGTGCTGGTGGCGCCGAAGAATCGCGTGCAGGACGTCAAGCTGCTGGCCGCGCGACTGAAGGCGAGCGGCCGCTACGAACACTCGCTGCACCGCGAAGTGTTTCGGCCTTGGGGCAGCTACGACAGTGTCGAGTCGGGGGACCGCTACCAGGTGAAGCGGCTGACGGTGAAGCCGGGCGCGTCGATGTCGCTGCAGCTTCATCACCACCGCGCGGAGCACTGGATCGTGGTGTCGGGAACGGCGCGCATCACCCGCAACGACGAGGTGTTTCTGCTCGAGGAGAACCAGTCCACCTACATCCCGCTCGGCGCGAAGCACCGCATCGAGAATCCGGGCAAGATCGTGCTGCACATCATCGAAGTGCAGTCAGGCAGCTATCTCGGCGAGGACGACATCGTGCGCTTCGAGGATCGCTACGGCAGGGAAGGGCAGTCGAAATGAACCTGAGCAGCTTCAAGGCGTACGACGTCCGTGGCCGGATTCCCGACGAGATCAACGAGGATCTCGCCTACAAGATCGGACAGGCCTACGCCGGGTTCGTGAAGCCGCGAACGGTCGCCGTCGGCCGCGACATCCGGCTCACCAGCGCCCAGCTCGCCGAGGCCCTGACGCGAGGGCTCATCGACAGCGGCGTCGACGTGGTCGACATCGGGCTCTGCGGCACCGAGGGGGTCTACTTCGCAACGGCGGAAGAGAAGTTCGACGGCGGCATCATGGTCACGGCGAGCCACAATCCGCCGGACTACAACGGCATGAAATTCGTGCGCGAGGGCTCGCGCCCGATCAGCGCGGACACCGGTCTGAAGGACATGGCGGCCATGATTCGCGACGGCGCGCTGCCGGCATGCGCCGCGAAGCCCGGTGTGCGGCGCTCGCTCGATACCAACGCCAAGTACGTCACTCATCTGCTCGGCTATGTCGATCGCAGCCGGTTGCGCAAGCTGAAGGTGGTGGTCAATGCGGGGAATGGTGGCGCTGGGATGGTGATTGACCGTCTCGAACCACATCTGCCGTTCGAATTCGTCAAGGTGCACCACGACCCGGATGGCAACTTCCCCAATGGCGTGCCGAATCCGATGCTCGAGGAGAACCGCAAGCCGACGGTCGAGGCGATCCGACGCAGCGGTGCCGACGTCGGGCTGGCCTGGGATGGCGATTTCGATCGCTGCTTCTTCTTCGACGATTCGGGGCGATTCATCGAGGGCTACTACCTGGTCGGGCTGCTGGCGCAGTCGGCGCTCGAGCGCGAGCCGGGGGCGCGGATCGTCCATGATCCGCGGCTGACCTGGAACACGGTCGAGATCGTGCGTCAGTACGGCGGCACGCCGGTGCTGTGCAAGTCGGGCCATGCGTTCATCAAGCAGAAGATGCGCGAGGTCGACGGCGCCTACGGCGGCGAGATGAGCGCGCACCACTACTTCCGCAACTTTGCCTATTGCGACAGCGGCATGATTCCGTGGTTGCGGGTGCTGGAGCGCATCTGCACCTCGGGCAAGTCGCTGTCGGAGCTGGTGTCGGAGCGGATGCGGCTCTTTCCGTGCAGCGGGGAGATCAACAACCGCGTGCCGGACGGCAAGGCGGCGATGACGTTGGTCCAGCGCAACTACGAGGGCGTTGCCGTGTCTCTCGACTTTACGGACGGCCTGTCGATGGAGTTCGCCGACTGGCGCCTGAACCTGCGCACGTCCAATACCGAGCCGCTGATCCGCCTGAACGTCGAGAGCCGCGGCAGCGAATCGCTGATGCGGGCGAAGACGGCCGAGGTGCTGGGCCTGCTGTCGAGCCAGGGCGCGGTGCTCGCGGATCACTGAGCGAGGTCCCGCACCTTATGTCACGACGCCGTTGTCGTGGCAGTTTCCCCGCCGTCCGGAGTGTGAATCCCGGCAGTCCAGTACCGCGGAAAAGCGGTATTCTTGGGCCGCTGGGGGAAACGGACTTCGGTGAACGCTTTGCAGATCAACGATCGCACAGGCGCCGGGATTCTCAACCTCGGCTTGCGCGGATCCCTGCAGGTCGAGGCGCTCGACGCTGCACTTCGTGAATGCGCCCGCCGCTCGGCCGCGTCGGGTTCGACGCACGAGTTCGCCGCAACTTCCCTCTCGCTGCTCGACCTCACGGCGCTACGCACCGCGGAATTGGACCTGCGCGTCGCGGCGCTCGTTCAATCTCACGTCGCCGACGTTGCGGTCGGCATACCGTGCGCAACTCTTGCACGTCTGCCTGGCGGCGATCACAGACTGATACTGCCGCTGACGGGTTGCGCCAGTCGGGATGCGCTGGCGTTGCGCCTCGTGGAACTCGGCCGCCTGTACGAAGCGGCGTCGCGATCGCGATCTTTCGAGGGGGTGGCGACGCGTACTCCGATCACCGTGCCCAGTCTCGCGCCCAGCGTGGCGCCCAGTGTGGCGCCCAGTGTGGCGCCCAGTGTCGCGCCGAGTGTCGCGTCGTCGTCGTCAGCGGCCGTGCTGACCGAAGCGGCGACCGACGTCGAGTGGTGGCGCAACCGGCTCGCGGCCGGTCCCTTGTTGCCGTGCGACCTGCCGCTGGACCGCGCGGCCTCCGGCGTCGCGCCCGTCGCGCCCGTCGCGGCATCCGCGGCGCTGCGTACGACCCGGCAGGTCATTCCCGCGGATCTCTTGGCGCTATGCGAGCCGCGCCGCGGCTACAGCGAC
>JAYTNX010000068.1:0-4961 GCA_043748075.1 Pseudomonadota bacterium | reverse complement strand
ACGCGCGCGCCGCGCACGCAGCGTCGGCGAACGCACCGCGCTGCTGCGCCGCGCCGAGACCCTCGTGCTCGAGGAACAGCCGATCGCACCGCTGGTGTTCCCGGCCTGGCAGGAACTCGTGGCGCCGCGGGTCACGGCATTTCCCCACAACCTGTCCAGCATCCGTCAGTCGCGGTGGCTCGCGGTCGCGCCGTAGCGGCGCGCTTGCGACCCCGACGCGTCGGTGACCCGCGCAATTCGCAAGCGCGCTCCGCCAGATCCCGTTCTGAGGCCGATCTTCGCAGGGCGGCATTGCAGCGCCGTGAACTCCTCGCTCCAATTCTCCGACTTCGACCTAACTTGTTGAGGTCACGAATTCTTCATCCTTTCGGAACCTCCGAGTAATGCGTGCGCGAGACACTTCCGCTCCGTCAGGGGTCACCGGGCGAAGTACCGATGCAGCAGCGGGACGGCAAGGACGGCGGCAGCGTCGTCACGATAGGCGCGGCGAGGACCGCCTCGATGCGCGTCCGGAGCGTGTTCATCTCGGACGTACATCTCGGCTCGCGCGACTGTCGCGCCGAAGCCCTGCTCGACTTCCTGCGCCGCGTGCGCTGCGAGCAGCTGTACCTCGTCGGCGACATCGTCGACCTGTGGTGCCTGCGGCGCGGATTCTACTGGCCGGCCTCGCATACCGAGGTGCTGCGGGAAATCCTGCGCAAGGCGGACACCGGCACCCGCGTCGTCTATGTACCCGGCAACCACGATGCGGAACTGCGCGAACTGGTCGGGGCCGAGGTACGCGGCATCCGGATCGCCCGCGACTGCATCCACGTCACCGCCGACGACCGTCGCCTGCTGGTCACGCACGGCGACGACTTCGACGGCGTCGTGGCCTGCCAGGCCTGGCTCGCCGCGTTCGGTTCGACGGTGTATGACTACGTGATCCTCGTGAACCGCCAGTTCAACGCGGTGCGCCGGTGGCTCGGATTGCCCTACTGGTCTCTCGCCGGATTCCTCAAGGGTTGCTCCGGCAAGGCGCGCCGCTACATCGAGAACTTCGAGCATGCCGCGGCCTATGCGGCGAAGCGCCACGGGCTGGACGGCATCGTCTGCGGCCATATCCATCGCCATGGCATCGCGAAGATCGACGGCGTGGTCTACGCGAATGACGGCGACTGGGTCGAGAACTGCACCGCGCTGGTCGAGGATCGCAACGGGCGCCTCGCGATCTGGCATTGGCCGCATGCGCTCGAGGCCGAGCCGGCCGTCGCGGCGGCCGCGGTCGTCGCAGAGGCCGCCTGACGCCAAGCACCAGAACGCCCCGCTACGCCGACGGTTGCGCGTCGCGGCACACGCCCGCGATCCGCTGCAGCCCGCGCAGTTGCGACGACCAAAGCGCCGCTGGATCAGCCGTGCGCGCGGCCTCCAGCCAGTCGATCCAGATCAGCGGCTCGTGGTCCCAACGCAGGCGCACCCAGCCGCCGGCCGTTGCCGCAAGCGACTCGACGCGCGACAGCCCCTGCACACGCAGAGACTCGAGGGCGGGCTGCGGCGCACCGAGCACGAAGCCGGCGGCCGCAGGAGCCGAGCGCACCAGGTGCCAAGAATAGTGCAGCAGCAGACGCGCAAAGCCGCGGCCTTCCGCGCCCGCAAACGGCGAGGCGACGGTGCACGGCGCACCAGGCACGACGCGCGATTCCTGCACGACGCGCGGCGGCGGCGTGACCGCATTCATCAGCCCGGCGAAGTCGAGCTCGAACAGCAGGTAGGGGCAGGCCGCGAGCCGATGGCGCGCCGCGTCGTCGAGCGCGAGCCACTCGGCGCCGAGCAGCCGCAGCGCGTCGGGCAGGGGCGGCCCCTCGCTGCGCAGCGGCGCCGACATCGACGCGGCCAGGCCGGAACGTGCCAGGGCGACGCGGGTGGCGCGGTCCCGCGCCGCGATTCGATCCTGCGCGCCACCCGTCGCGGCCCGCCGGGCACGGAACTCACCACGGCGCGCGGCGCCGGCACGGCGTAACGCCGCCGCATCCGCAGCGGAGCCCGCGGTGGCGCCCCCTCCAGCCGCCCCCAGCACCGCACGCAGCACCTCGATGCCCCGCAGGTTCAGCTCTCCCACCTGCTGCCGGGTCTCGGGATCCAGCGCCCCGCCGGAGCGCGCGTCGTGGTGCGGAAATGCCGGATTTTGCTGTGTCGCCATGAATTCCTCCCCGTTCAGGCGACAAATGTCGCCCAGGTCCGCTTGGAACGCGAACTCATTTTTGGGATATTTATACCAAAAATCCAGACCACGAAAAAACGGGGAATCGACGCCATGCGAGTGACCGACGACCGCTACAGCCGCGACCGGCTGCGCTACGACCTGGCCGTGCGCCTGATCCGCCATGAGGCGCGCACCCAGACCATCCGCCAGTGGACGGGCCTGACGGACGACCGGATCCGCAAGCTGTACCGCTCCTACGTGCGCTCCACCGACGGCGCGCGGGTGCGCCGCCACCGCGGCAAATCGCCGCGCCAGGTCGGCTTCTTCGCGCGTTCGCGGCAACTGCAGCACGACAGCGCAGGGCTCGCCTCGGTGTTGTCGATGTTCGGCGTGCTGCCGCAGGCGCGGCTCCATGATCCGGGGCGCCACCTGCCGACGGTGGCGCGCGGCGAATTGCTGTGCGACGCCTTCGAGACCTATCGCAGCATCGCGCACGATCCGCAGATCACTTTCGAGCACGCGGTGTTCCTGGCGCTGGCGCTCGCCGGTGGCGGCGAGATCCGGCTGCTGAAATGCCGCCACTGCAGCGGCCTCGGCTTCGGCGATCCGCTGGCCTTGCGCACCGTGCCCTGTCTCAGTTGCGGCGAGGCGCTGCGCCCGGCGCCGTCACCACCGTTGCGTCGCCCCAATGCGCATGCGGCTCCGGCGTCGATGACCTAGAATCCCGAGGGCGCGGCGCATCGATCCCGACGACCCGCAGCCCCTTATGAACCCACCCCGCCACGCCACGCCCTGGAACTTCCTCGCGGGTCCCTACATCGACCGGCGCGCCGAGGCTCGCGAGCTCGAAGGCTGGTGGGACGAGGCGCGCAGCGATCCGCAGACGCGCTACGTGCTGGCGCGCGGCACCGCGCAGCTGGTGCGTGGCGAACCGCGGCCCGAGGTCGCGTTCCTGCGCGGCGACCATCCGCTGGTGCAGCGCGCCTCGCGCGAGGCAATGCTGCTGCTCGGCTGGTATCGCGACGCGCGCTGCGTGCTGCTCGAGATCGAGGAGGGCGACGCACCGCCGGGCCGCGACCCGGCCGAGACGCTCGGCCTGCCCGGCGTGCGCTTCGAGGAACTGCGCCCGCTCGCGCCGCTGCTCGAGGAGACCGAGGCGAGCCTGCTCGCCTATGCGCGGGCGCTGAGTTTCTGGCGTGGCCGTCACCGCTTCTGCGGCGTCTGCGGCGCGCGCAACGCGCCGATCCGCGCCGGCCACGTCATGCATTGCAGCAACGCCGCCTGCGGCACCGACGTCTTCCCGCGCATCGATCCGGCGATCATCGTGCTGGTCACCGACGGCGAGCGCGCGCTGCTCGGCCGCCAGGCGAGCTGGCCGCCGGGGCGCTACTCCACCATCGCGGGCTTCGTCGAGCCGGGCGAGAGCCTCGAGGATGCCGTCATCCGCGAGACGCTCGAGGAAACCGGCGTCGCGGTGCTCGAGTCGCGCTACCACTCGTCGCAGCCCTGGCCCTTTCCCTCGTCGCTGATGCTCGGCTTCATGGCGAGCGCCGCGCCGGGCTCGGTCGCGTCGGGCAGCAGCGAGCTCGAGGACGCGCGCTGGTTCTCGAGAGCGGAAATCGCCTCCGGTGTGCCGATGCTGCCGCCACGCACCTCGATTTCGTTCCGCCTGATCGAGCACTGGTTCGACGCCGCGGGCGAGTTCGCACCGATGCGCGACATCGCCGGCGTCGGCCGCTGGGAGGCGCGTCGCTGACGCGCCCGCACTCGCACCCGCTCCCGCGCACTCCCCCCGCCGCCGCAGACACGATCCACCCCGCATGCAGACCCTCGACATCCTGACCTCGATCGCACTCGGCGTCGGTCTCGCCGCCGCGGTCGGCCTGCGCGTGTTCCTGCCGCTGCTGGTGCTCGCGATCGCGGGCTACACCGGCCTGGTGCCGCTGTCCGAGTCGTTCCAGTGGCTGGCGACGCTTCCCGCAGTCGCGATGCTGGCGGTCGCGGCGGTCGCGGAGATCGCCGCGTACTACCTCCCCGGCGTCGACAACCTGCTCGATGCGCTCGCCACGCCGGCCGCGCTGGTCGCCGGCACGATCGCTGCGGCGGCGGTGATGACCGACCTGCCGCCGATCGTGAAGTGGACCACCGCGGTGATCGCCGGCGGCGGCGCGGCGGGGCTCACCCAGGGCGTCACCTCGCTGCTGCGCGTGAAGTCCACCGCGACCACCGGCGGTCTCGGCAACTCGCTGATCGCCACGGGCGAGCTGGGCGGCGCGGCAACGCTGTCGCTGCTCGCGATCTTTGCACCGATCGTTGCGCTGGTGCTGGTGGTGCTGGTCGTGTGGCTGGCCGTGAAGCTGTTGCGCCGGCTGTTCTCGCGGCGCGGCGACGGCGCCGGCCGTGACCCCACCGACGCCGCCCGACCCGACGCCTGAATCGTGTGTCTGCTCGTCGTCGCGTGGCAGGCGCACCCGCAGTATCGCGTCGTGGTCGCCGCGAATCGCGACGAATTCCACGCGCGCCCGACGGCGCCGCTCGCGCGGTGGGCCGAGCCGCCGCGGATCCTCGCCGGGCGCGACCTGCAGGCCGGCGGCACCTGGATCGGCCTCGACGCCGCGCGCCGCTTCGGCCTGGTCACCAACTATCGTGAGCGGGCGCCGCCGCGACCCGCGGCGCCCTCGCGCGGCCGCCTCGTGCCGGCGTTCCTCGGTGCGCCGCAGTCCGCCGTGCACTATCTGCAGGCACTCGAGGCGGACGCGCCGACCTACGCGGGCTTCAA
>JAYTNX010000067.1:0-2181 GCA_043748075.1 Pseudomonadota bacterium | reverse complement strand
GCAGGGGGAGCCATCGGGCCAGATGGTCGAGCCGCAATCCGCGCGACCCGCGTCCGCGCGTCCGGCACTCGCGCCGCGGGGTGCTGCGAGGGGCGCCAGTGGGGCGGGGGGTGGTGACGTCCAGGGCGGCTCCCCTGACCAGCATGGTGGGCATGATCCTTGGACGGCTGCGGCCGACCGGATCAACCGCCGCGGCCGAGTTATGTCTGCGGAGGCGTCCTCATCGTGACAGCCCGCTCAGCGGGCGCCTGCGGCCCCCGTCACGGTTCCGCGACCAGGCGGAACCCCAGCAGAAAGCTGCGATAGTCGGTCGGATCCTTGGACTGCGCGGCGGCGCGCGTCCAGTTCGGGCCGCTGACCCAGGAGCCGCCGCGCGGGGTGCGGAACCCGCAATCGCCGCCTCCGGCCTCGAGCCAGGGCGAGCCGTCGAGCGGTACACCCTCGAACGACGCATGCCAGCAGTCGCGGGTCCATTCGAACACGTTGCCCACGGTATCGTGCAGGCCGTAGGCATTGGGTTTGAACAGGCCCACCGGCGCGGTGTAGAGATAGTCGTCGCGGCAGTTGTGCACCTGTTGCTTGGGGAAGTGCGGCTTCAGGTCGTTGTCGCCGACGTTGGCGTACTGGCAGGCCTCGGTGCTGGCCGTGCCCCAGAACCAGGGCGCCTCGCTGCCGGCGCGGTTGGCATATTCGAACTCGGCCGACGACGGCAGCCGGTAGCGGCGCCCGGTGCGCGCGCCCAGCCAGGCCGCAAACGCTTCGGCATCGCGGACGCTGACGCAGACGACCGGGTGATCGGCGCGCTGCGGAAACCCCGGCGTGCGCCAGTTGTGTTCCTGCACGTAGCCGTAGTGCCCGTCGTAGTACTGGCAACCGTCGCCGGTCAGGTAGCCGCTGGCCTGCACGAACTCCTGCCACTGGCTGCGGGTGATCTCGGTGCGGCCGATCGCGAAGGGTTGCGTGATGCGCACGCGCCGCTTCGGACCTTCGCCGGTGCTCCGATCGACCATGTCGGGGCTGGCACCGAGCGTGACCTCGCCCGGCGGCACGACGACCATGTCCGGACAGGTCGGGCAGTCGCGGAAGGTGCGCGGCGCGGCGTCGGCGGCGAGCGCCGGCGCGGCGAGCAGCCAACAGCCGAACACGCACGCCAGGCCCAGTGGGCCGGCGAACCGGCGGCGCGAGCCACCGCGGCGTCCGCGGCACCACGCACTCGGAGTGGCGAGCGGAGTCGCCGACCGGGTCGGACGCTGTGGGGACGGTGGCGTGGTGGACATGCCCACGATCATAGCGGCGCGACTCCGCTGGCCGCGAGCAGCTCGATCTCGTGGCCTTCGGGGTCCTCGATCATCGCGATCACCCGACCGCCGGGCCGCAGCGGCGCGGGCTCGCGAGTCACCCGCACGCCGGCGGCCGCCAGTGCGCGCACGCACTGCTCGATGTCGCGAACGCCGATCCCGAGATGGCCCGCCGACGCCTCGCGGGGCACCGACGTGCCGGCGGTGTCCCAGTCGTGCCAGAGCTCCACCTGCGGGTCCGACGGCGCGCTGCCGAAGCCGATGAACACCAGCGTGCGGCGCAGCTCCGGCATCTCGATGCGGCGCAGCTCGCGCATGCCGAGGACCGCGCAGTAGAAGTCCAGCATCCCCGGCAAGTCGTGAACCCGCAGCATCGTGTGCAGCAGGCGAGGTTCGAAGGCGGCGATCATCGCTGCAGCACCTTGCCGGGATTCATGATGCCGTTGGGGTCGAGGGCGCGCTTGATCGCGCGCATCAGTTCCAGTTCCACGGGCGGTGCATAGCGCACCAGTTCCTCGACCTTCAGGCGACCGATGCCGTGTTCCGCGCTGAAGCTGCCGTCGAACTCGCGCACCAGGTCGTGGATCGCGCGGCGGATCGGCAGCTCCTGCGACTGGAAGTGTGCCGCGTCGGTGCCCGGTGCCTGCGCGATGTTGAAATGCAGGTTGCCATCGCCCACGTGCCCGTAGGCGACCAGTACGCCGTCCGCGACGTGACCGGCGACCCAGGCACTGGCGCGCTCGAGAAACTCCGGCAGGCGAGCGACGGGCACCGAGACATCGTGCTTGAGGCTCGCGCCCTCCCGGGTCTGCGCCTCGGGGATCGACTCGCGCAGCCGCCAGAACGCCAGTCGCTCGCGCTCGTTCTGGGCCACGGCGGCGTC
>JAYTNX010000066.1:0-4984 GCA_043748075.1 Pseudomonadota bacterium | reverse complement strand
TGCGCACGCTCGCCCGCACCTTCGGTAGCCGGCTCTATGTGCTGCCGGAGTTTTCGTTCCAAGGCTGGGCGCCCGGACGATCGGTCGCGGACTGGTGCGCGGCCAGCGTGCGTATCCCGGGCCCGGAGACGGCGCGTATCGGCCGACTCGCGCGCGAGCTCGACGCCTACATCGCCGGGACGCTGTTCGAGACACTCGCAGAGTTCCCGGGCCGCTACTTCCTGACCGGCTTCGTGATCGCGCCGGACGGCGCGCTGGTGCTGCGCTACCGCAAACTCTATGCCGTGTCGGCGAAGACGCGCCCCGGCGACGTCTACCGCCGCTACGTTGAACTGTTCGGACGCGAGTCGCTGTTTCCCGTGGTCTCGACGCCGCTGGGCCGTCTCGGCATGGTGATCGCCTGGGATGCGCACTGGCCGGAAACCGCGCGCGCGCTGGCGCTGCGCGGCGCGGAAGTGATCCTGCATCCGATGGGCTCGGCGCGCCTCGACGCGGAGATCGGCACGGCCTTCGGCAGCGTGCGCGCGGTGCGCGCCTTCGAGAACGTGGCGTACCTCGTCAGTGCGAACTTCGGCCCGCTGGATTCGACGCCGGACGGGCCGACCGGCCGCTGGCCCTCCCAGGTGCTCGACTACGAGGGACGCTGCCTCGCGCAGGCCGACACGGACGGCGAGTGCGCCGTCACCGCGACCCTGGACCCCGCCGCGCTGCGTGCGCAGCGCCGCAAGCCGATCCGCAACTTCATCGTGCAGTTGCAATCGTCACTGCATGCCCCGGACTACGCCAGCGCCGATCTCTGGCCGCTGTCCCACTGGGAAGATCGACCGCTGGAGACTCCGCTCGAACTGGTCGAGTTCGAGGCCGAGCTCTGGCGCCGGCTCACGGCATCCGGACGTTTCGAAGGCGGGGAGTGACCGCGCGGAACACTCAGTGCGCGTCGCCGATCTGCGCGGCGATCGCCCGCAGTCTCGGCAGGAACTCCCGCTCCGCGGTGCGCAGCGGCACGGCGCGCTCGGCAAAGCGGACGCAGACGGCCGCGGTATCGCCGTCGCCCGTACCGACCGGCACCGACAAGCCCACCATGGTCGTGAAACGCTCGGGGCGGCGGAAGACCGCGTAGCCACGTTGGCGCGTCTGCGCGAGCTCCGCCTCGAGGTGCTCGCGACTCCACTTCACCTCGCCCGGTGCCGCGAGCGCCTCTTCGACGATCCGATTGCAGGCCTCGGGCGCCTGCGTGCCCAGCCAGGCCAGGCCCGATGCGCACTGCAGCAGCGGGATACGCATGCCGGGCAACACCTTGTGGACCGCCAGCGGCGTCGCATGGTCGGTCGAGGAGCGCACCTGCATCGACAGCGCCTCGCGGACTGCGAAATGCATTGGCCAGCGGACTTCGCCCGCGGCCTCGCGCAGCACGGCACCCGCTTTCTCGTTGAGCAGATCGGCGCGATCGAACCCGGCGGACAACGACAACACGCGGGTCGCCGGGAAGTAGCGCCGCGAGACATCGTCGAAACGCACGAAGCCCAGACGTACCAGGGTCGAGAGCAGGCGCAACGTGGTGGTGCGGGGCAGGCGGCAGGCGACCGACGCCTCGGCCGCCGTGAGGCCGCGGTTGCCATTGAGCACCTCCAGCACCGTCAGACCCCGTACGAGGGTCTGGACGCTGCCCTGCGTCTCGAGCAAACGATCGCGTTGCGTCACCGTGTGTTTCCTGCGGTCCTCAGTGCATCCCGAGGCCAACTTGTAACCCTTCCGCGTCGCCCCGCCACGACTGCGCGCGATGAGTCTGGCAACGCTCCCAATATTGGAATCACAGGGCTGGCGCGCGCCACGCCGGCGCCGGCAAGGCCGCAGACGCCTCATCCTCGGCTGATGTCCGCGCCACTGGAACACGCGCCTCCGAGTCCCGGCACCGCGGGCCACCTCACCGCAGCGCCGGCGGTTCCCGAGGAGCCGCTGCCGCTGTTCCTCAAGGCGAGTTGGGGTGTCGGCGGACTGGGCACGACCTCGATGCTGTACCTGGTGAACATGTTCGTCGTGTTCTTCCTGGTGCGACATGTCGGCGTGCCGGCCGCCGTCGCCGGGGCGCTGCTCGCGGTAACGCGCCTCTACGACGCGGTGATCGATCCGCTAATCGGCACGCTCAGCGACCGCTCGGAAGGCCGCTGGGGACGGCGCCGCCCGTGGATGCTGGCCGGCGCGCTGCTCTCGCCGCTCGCCTGCATCGCCGTGTTCAACCCGCCCGTTCTCGAACCCGGTCCGGGTCTCTATGCCGTGGTACTGGGAGCGCTGCTACTCTACTGCACCGGGTACTCGCTGTTCAGCATTCCCTACATGGCGCAGGGCGCGGAGATGACCGACCACTACGGCGAACGGGCGGCTGTGATGGCCTGGCGCACCTTCTTCGTGTACGCCGCGGGCATCGTCATCACGGCCGGCGCGCCCGCACTGGTCGCACTGCTCGGCAGCGATCGACCGGCCTATTCCGTCATGTCGTTCGCTGCGGCAGCCGTGGTCGGGTCGACGATGCTGTGGGTGGCGGCGTTCACGGGCCAGGCTCGCGTCACGCCGCGCTCCAGCGAGCCGCTTGCGCCGCTGCAATCGTTGCGCACGGCGCTGTCGAACAAGCCGTTCGTGG
The DNA here is from genome assembly GCA_043748075.1 of Pseudomonadota bacterium. Lineage (GTDB taxonomy): Bacteria > Pseudomonadota > Gammaproteobacteria > Steroidobacterales > Steroidobacteraceae > UBA964. The sequence continues at coordinate 2,346 of JAYTNX010000066.1, read as the reverse complement.
TGATCCTCGCGACCAAGATGACGCTGCAGCTCGGCACGGCCTTCACCGGGGCGGCCATGTTGTTCTTCATGGCGGACGTGCTGGACCGCGGCGAAGGCGCACTGGCCCTGCTGGGCCTGGTGTCGAACCTCGTCGGCGTCGTCGCCGTGCCGATCTGGAGCCGCGTGCTGCGCAAGGTCGAGCGCCGCCCGCTGTTCATCGGCCTGCTGCTCGCGCACTCGCTCGGCTACCTGTCGTGGCTGCTGGCCTCGCACGAGGAGCCGCAGGCGTTGTTCGTGGCGCGGGCCTTCGTGCTCGGGGCACTGGGCGCCGGCTCGGTGCTGGTCGCGATGGCGATGCTCACCGACACGATCGAGCTCGACCGACTGACCACGGGCCAGCGGCGCGAGGGCCTGTTCGTCGGTGCGTTCGAGCTGATGCAGACGACGTCCTTCGTCGTCGGACCCCTGATCGTCGGCGTCGCGTTCTCGGCTGCGGGACTCGTGCCCGGTATGGCCGGCCGCAACGCCCAGCCGCAGGCGGCGCTCGACCTGATGCGGATCGCGGTCTCGGTCGTGCCGGCGGCCTGCGCATTGGCCGGCGTCGCACTGATGTCGATCTATCGGCTCGACGCGGATCGACTGTCCGGACTGCGCGCCGCCGCGGACGATGGGGCACAGGCGGTACCGCCGGCGCCGTCGACCACGAACGCCAGCGCGTCGCGCGCGGTGCGGACCGGGTCCTCCATCACGAGCTTGTGACCGAGGTCGGGATACGAGATCACCCGCACCGGAGCGGCGGTGAACGCCTGCGCGATCGTGCAGTGCAGCGCCGTCGGCAGCACCGGGCCGGCACCGCCCCACTGGATCAGCGTCGGCACCGTGATCTGCGCCGCGAGCGCGAAATCGCGCTCGGGGCCGCCGCTGCGTCGCCACAGCGCGAGCCGCTGCTGGAAGCGCCGTTGCTGGCCCGGCTGGCCGTTGAGCATCCGGTATCGCGTAACCAGCTCCGGCGTCACCTTGCCCGGATCGCCGAAGATGCTGCGCAGGAAGGTCCGCCAGTAGAGGTCAGTGGAGGTGCTGCCGAGCACGGAATCGTGGAACCAGAAAATGAAGCGATCAAACCGCCGGGTACGTGGCGCAGCCGGCAATCGCAGCGGCACGGTCGACAACAGCAGCTTTTCGACCCGTCCCGGATGCGTCGCGGCGTAGCGCACGGCCTCCGTCGCTCCGGAGGACGTGCCGCCGATCACGAAGCGGTCGATCTTGAGATGCTCGAGCAAGGCGTCGAGCAGGAACAGCTGTCGCTCGGCACTGTAGTCGTCGCGGCCGTCGGGCCCCGTCAAGCCGTGTGCAAAGCCGTCGACGCGAACGATGCGGAACTTGCGGCCGAGTTGCGTGACCCAGCCGTCCCACTGATGCAGGCTCGCGCGCGAGCCGTGCAGCAGCACCAGGACCGGGCCGCTGCCCTCATCACGAAAGTGCAGCCGCGTGCCGTCGATGACGAGGAACTGCGACGGCGGCCCGCCATAGCGCGCGAGAGCTTCGGCGGGATCCGTTTCCAGAGCGCCGAGCCGCGCCGCCGCGATCAGCGCAAGCAGGGCGACCAGGAACACACTGATCACGAACGCCAAAGTTTTCACGGGTGAGCCTCCTCGCCTCGACAGTCGCCGCACCGGTCGCTGGTCGCCGCGATGACCGTGTCCTTGAATGCCATAGTGAACCTGCGCCTGCCACCCCGGGATCGGCGCAGCCCATCCGGCGGTTTTCCACACCGCAGAACTGCGCTGCCGACCAGGCAACGGAGGAACATGGGGATCGCGTAGCCGGACGAGGAGAGCCCCATGCCCATCGTCGATGCCGACACCCATCTGATCGAGACTGCCGCGATCTGGGACCACCTCGACGAGCGCGATCGCCTGCACCGCCCGCAGCCGGTCGAACTCGCCCAAGGCGTGCTCGTCCCGCCGATCGCGCGGCCGATGACGTCCGTCTGGATCATCGACGGCCAGCTCTACGCCCGCACCCGCCTCGAGCAGATCGAGGCCGCCTCGGAGGGCCAGGTGAAGCCGGGCGCACTGGCGATGACCGATCCCGACGAGCGCCTCGAGGCGATGGACCGGCAGGGCGTCGACGTTCACGTGCTGTTCCCGAGCCTGTTCCTCGGGCTCGCCCCCGAGAACCCCGCGGTCGAACTCGCGCTGACGCGGGCCTACAACCGCTTCCTCGCCGACCGCTGCGCCGGCAGCGGCGGGCGGCTGCGCTGGGTGATGCTGCCGGCGCTGAAGAGCATGGACGAGACGCTGCGCGACATGGTCTGGGCGCGCCGGCACGGCGCGATCGGCGTGCACCTGCGCGGGCTCGAGGG
>JAYTNX010000065.1:0-4073 GCA_043748075.1 Pseudomonadota bacterium | reverse complement strand
GTGGTCCCGCGCCAGCGGATCAGCCAGATGAAGCCGAGCAGCGACAGCGTCATCCAGCAGAATTCGTTCATGCCCCAGTGCTCGACGCCGAAGCGGGCGAGTTGCTCGAAGCCGATGAAGACGCCCGTGAACGGTGCCGCACTGGCGAGTGCGCCGAGCTTCCAGAGGCCGGAGCGCTTGCGGCCCCCGATCGCCAGGCTCCAGTACGCCAGCAGGAACAGCACCGTGTAGACGTTGATCAGGATCACCCAGGCAGGCTTGGGTGCATACAGGAAATAGTGGTTGATCCAGAACGCCGCGGCGCCGAGAAACACGATCATCGCGTAGCGCCACTCCTGCAGTGGCTCCTTCAGCACCGACTGCCACATCCACACGAGGAACGCGTACACGGTCCAGGTGCCAAACAGGAGTTCATAGAACTGAACCTTGCCGGCCCATTCGGGCTCGAGCGGCGGCATCCACATCGCTGTCTTCTCCCTATGAATCGTCGAACGGTTTCGTCCAGGCGGAACGGAGCACCCGGCCACCGCAACTTACCCTTCGCAGGTCACCCCGTGGCCGCGGAATCGTGCCCGGTGGCCGACTCGTGGAAAGGCAGGCCGGTGGCGCGTATTCTGCCCGCAATAATTCGCTCCATGGGACGGGCCGCATGCCCAATGCCAGCATCATCGGCTGGGGCAAGTGCCTGCCCCCCGCGGTCCTCGCCAACCGGGACATCGCGACCTTTCTCGAGACCAGCGACGAGTGGATTGCCTCGCGCACGGGCATTCACGAGCGGCGGATCTCGCACGTGCCCCTCGGGGAGCTCGCGACGGTGGCCTCGAAGCGCGCACTGGCCTGCGCCGGCCTGAAAGGCAGCGATCTGGACCTGATCGTCTTCGGCAGCACCACTTTCGACGACCAGTGTCCGAACCAGGCGTCCGGCCTGCAGCAGCGGCTCGGCGCCGAGGGCTGCGCGGCGATGGACCTAAATACCGCCTGCACGAGCTTCCTCTACGGGCTCTCGACAGCCACCGCGATGCTGCGTACCGGCGTCGCGAAGCGCGCGCTGGTGGTGGGCGCCGAACTGATTTCGCCGTTCATGGACTGGAGCGACCGCGACGTCGCGGTGCTGTTCGGCGACGGCGCGGCCGCCGTCGTGCTGGAGGCGAGCGATCGCGACGACGGGCTGCTGCTCGAGAAGCTCGGCTGCTACGGCGAGGCGCGCGAGATCCTGCGCATTCACGGCATCGGCGGCGCCTACGTGAACCAGGGCCGGATCTGTGGCGACACGGAGTGGCAGTTCGAGGGGCAGGAGATCTTCAAGAAGGCGGTGACGGGCATGGGCCATGCCTGCGAAGACGTGCTCAAGCGAGCCGCGCTGGTACCCGAGCAGATCGATCTCGTGGTGCCACACCAGGCGAACCTGCGCATCATTGAATCGGTCGCGAAGCGCGCGGGCGTGCCGATGGAGCGCGTCTATGTCAACGTGCAGCGCTACGGCAACATGTCGGCGGCAACGGTGCCGGTGGCGCTTTGCGAGGCGCTGGAAGAGGGTCGTGTGCGCAGCGGAGCCGCGCTGCTCATGCCGGCGTTCGGCGCCGGCCTGACGTTCTGCGCCCACCTCGTGCGCTGGGGCGAGCGCAACACGCCGCGCGGCGGCTGTGACGCCGAGCTGCCGCCCTGCGACCGCAGCGGCCTGAAGATCGTGCAGGACCTCATCGCCTCGAAGGGCCCGCGCGCTTGACGCCCGACGAAGCCGCCGCCGCCCGCCGGCGAATCCTGCCCATCGTCGCGATGGCGCTGTTCATCGACTCGATGGGCATCGGCATCGTGTTGCCGGTGGCGCCCAAACTGGTGATGGAACTGACGAGCCTGACGCTCAGCGACGCCGCACCGATCGCCGGCTGGCTCTCCGTGGCTTATGCCTCGATGCAGTTCCTGTTCTCGCCGATCCTCGGCAACCTCTCCGATCGCTACGGCCGCAAGCCGATCCTGCTCGCCTCGCTCGCCGCGCTGTCGGTCGACTACGTGATCATGGGCTTCGCGCCGACGCTGTTCTGGCTGTTCGTCGGGCGACTGATTGCCGGTTTTGCCGGCGCGACTTTCGCGACCGCGAATGCGGTGGTCGCCGATCTCGTGGCGCAGGAAGATCGCGCGAAGTACTTCGGCCTCAACGGCGCCGCCTGGGGCATGGGGTTCATCGTCGGCCCGGTCATCGGCGGCCTGCTCGGGCAGTACGGCTCACGAGTGCCGTTCTTCGCCGCCGCGGTGTTCACCGCCGTGAACTTCCTGATCGCGCTGGCGGTGCTGCGCGAGACGCTGCCGGAAGGCAGCCGCCGCGCGTTCTCGGCGCGCCGCGCCAACATCGTCGGCGCACTACGCGCGATGCGCGCGATTCCCGGCGCGATGCTGCTGCTGTTCGTGCTGTTCATGTACCAGGTGGGGCACGACGCCCTGCCCTCGTCCTGGACCTGGGTCACGATGGCCAAGTACGGCTGGACCGCGCGCGACATCGGGCTGTCGCTGGCGGCGCTCGGGCTCGGCACGGCCGTGGTGCAGGGTGGCCTGGTGGGCCTCTTTGCGCGCCGCTTCGGCGAGCCGCGCACCGTCTACATCGGACTGATCGGTGGCGCGATGGGCTTCCTGGGCTATGCGTTCGCGCCAACACCGGCGCTGCTGTTCGCCAGCATGCCGCTGGCCTGCCTGCTCGGGCTGACGATGCCCTCGGTGCGCGCGATCCTCTCGCGTGCCGTACCGGCGAATGCGCAGGGTGAACTGCAGGGGGCGATCGGCGGCATCGTCAGCTTCACGGCAATCGTCACGCCGTTCCTGATGACCCATCTGTTCAGCGCCGCCACGGCGCCGGGATCGACCTTCCACCTGCCTGGCGCGCCATTCGCCGCCGCGGCCGTCGCGCTGGTGGTCGGCGCGATCGCGTTCAGTAATACGGCAGGCTGGGTGCGCGCCGCCCCAGAGCGCGCGGGCGCCTGAGCGCGGCGGGCCGTCGCCTACTTGCGAGTGGCGGGCTTCTTCTTCGCTGCGGCGCGCTTGTCGCGGGACGGATCCTTGGGTCGCGACTTGCCGTAGGAACCCTGGTAGATCTTGCCGCGCTTCGTCCTGCTGTCGCCCTTGCCCATCATCCACTCCCACCATGCAAACGGGGCCGAAGTCTAGCGCCCTCAGCGATAGCGCGCGAGTATCTTCTCCAGCGCCCTCGAGCCCGGCGAGAGCTTCGCCATCGGCAGCTGGTTCAGCGGCGTCTCGGGCGTGCAGTTCAGAGTGTGGAACTCGGTCGCTTCCGTCGGCCGGCAGTGCAGCAGGCCCGTGAGGTACTCGCCGCGGTTGATGTGTTCCTGCACGTAGGTGTGGGCCGCGTGCGAGTCGGTCGGGTCGTAGTCCTCGGCCAGCTTGCGTAGCAGGATCCGGCTGCCGTCGTGCAGCATCACCGGGGTCGCCTGGCCCGGGCCGTAGTCCGTCGTGATCTCGCGCTCGAACGGCACGAAGTCCGCGTGCACGATCGGTTCGTAGTGCTCGCGGGTGTAGGCGTAGCTCTTGGTCGACCCTTCGTGGTCGTTGAAGGTGACGCAGGGCGAGAGAATGTCGATGAACGCGAACCCCGGGTATTTCATACCCGCCTGGATCAGCGGTATCAGCTGCGCCTTGTCGCCCGAGAAACTGCGGGCGACGAAGCCGGCGCCGAGGTTCAGCGCCAGCAGCACCGGGTCGATCGGCGGCTGCAGGTTCACGTCGCCTTTCTTGGCCTTGGTGCCGATGTCTGCGGACGCCGAGAACTGGCCCTTGGTCAGGCCGTATACGCCGTTGTTCTCGATCAGGTAGAGCATGTTCACGTTGCGACGGATCGCGTGGCAGAACTGCCCGAGGCCGATCGACAGCGAATCGCCGTCGCCGGAGACGCCCACGTAGTAGAGGCCGCGGTTCGCGGCGTTCGCGCCCATCGCGATCGACGGCATGCGTCCGTGGACCGAGTTGAAGCCATGGCCGCCGCTGACGAAATAGGCGGTGGTCTTCGACGAGCAGCCAATGCCCGAGAGCTTCACCACGTTTTCCGGTCGCGCCGCGATGCCCCAGCA
>JAYTNX010000064.1:0-6215 GCA_043748075.1 Pseudomonadota bacterium | reverse complement strand
GTACGCGGTCGTCAACAAGCGCAAGAGCCTGACGATCGTGCACAAGGGCAACATCATGAAATTCACGGAAGGCGCGTTCCGGAACTGGGCCTACGCCCTAGCGGAGCGTGAATTCGCCGCCAGCGTCTACACCTGGGAGCAGTGGGAACGAACCAAGGCCGCCAAGGGCGACAAGGTCGCGAATGCCGAGCAGGATGCGGCCAGACAGGCGGGCAAGATCATCGTCAAGGATGCGATCGCCGACATCACGCTGCAGCAGGTGCTGACGCGTCCCGACGAGTTCGACGTGATCGCCACGATGAACCTCAACGGCGACTACCTCTCCGATGCGCTGGCCGCGCAGGTCGGTGGCATCGGCATCGCACCCGGCGGCAACATCAACTACGTGACCGGCCACGCCGTGTTCGAGGCGACTCACGGCACGGCGCCCAAGTATGCCAACCAGGACAAGGTCAATCCGGGCTCGGTCATCCTCTCCGGCGAGATGATGCTGCGCTACCTGGGCTGGACCGAAGCGGCCGATGCGATCATCACCGCCATGGATCGCACGATTGCGCAGAAGACGGTCACCTACGACTTCGCACGGCTGATGGAAGGCGCGCGCGAGGTCAAGTGCAGCGAGTTCGGCGACGCCCTCATCGGAAATCTGTAGATCAGCAACCTCTGACCGGAGAGCCGCCCTGCCCCTCCGGCTGCCCGCCGGTACGCCTAAGCCCCCGCCCATGTCGACGCCCGCGGATCTTTGCAGCCGCCTGATCGCCGAGGCCTTCGCGTCCTACAACGCGGAATTTCGCGCGATCACCCGACGGGCGCCGCTGCGCTTCGACACCCTCGACTGGAAAGGGGCGCAGCGTGACGCGGTCGAGCGCATCGAGCTCTACGACCGCGCCGTCGATCGCACCGTCTCGGCGCTGCGCGTGCAGCTCGCAGACCGCGCGCTCGAGCGCGAACTGTGGATGCAGGTCAGGGAGACGTTTTCCCGCCAGATCGATGGCGTCCCCGACGCGGAGTTCACCAAGACGTTCTTCAGTTCGATCACGCGTCGCCTGTTCGGCACGGTGGGCGTCGCGCCCGAGATCGAGTTCGTCGCCACCGAGCTCGACCCGCTGGCGAGCATCCACTCGACTGTGCTGACCAGTACCTATGGCAACCGTGGCAGCCTCGCGCTGCTGGTGGAGGACCTGCTCGGCGACGTGCGCTTCCGCTCGCCGTGGCGCGACTTCGACAAGTCGGTGCAGTACGTGGTGGCCGAGATCCACGCCCACCTGCAGGGCGACGGCGAACGGCGCGGCATCCAGCAGATCGAGATCATCCGCCCCGTGTTCTACCAGGTGACGCGAGCCTACGTCGTCGGGCGGATCACCGGCCGGGACTTCGTACGGCCGCTGGTGCTCGCCCTGAAGAACACCGACCAGGGAATGTTCGTCGATGCCGTGATGCTGAGCGAGGACGACGTCAGCATCGTGTTCGGCTTTACCCGCTCCTACTTCCACGTCGACCTCGAACGCGTCGGCGAGGCCGTGGTGTTCCTGCGCCAGCTGGTGCCGCGCAAGCCGGTCAGCGAGCTGTTCACGGTGCTCGGCCGCGCCAAGCAGGGCAAGACGGAACGATATCGCGAGATCGTGCGCCATTTGGCCCGCTCGACCGATCAGTTCGTCCACGCCGCCGGCGAGCGCGGACTGGTGATGGTCTGCTTCACGCTGCCATCGCTCGACGTCGTGTTCAAGCTGATCCGCGACCGCTTCGCGCCGCCGAAGAACGTGCTGCGGCAGGATGTGCTCGACAAGTACCGGTTCGTGTTCCGCCACGACCGCGCGGGACGGCTCGTGGACGCGCAGGAGTTCAAGCGCATCCGCCTGCCGCGCGCGCGGTTCGCGCCGGCACTGCTGGAAGAGCTGTTCGGGGAGACGACGAGCACCGTCCACGAGGACGGCGACGACCTGATCTTCGACCACATGTACATCGAGCGACGCATGGTACCGTTGAACCTCTACCTGCGGGATGCGCCGCCGGAGGCGGCCGCGCGCGCCGTGCTCGACTACGGGCAGTCGATCCGCGACCTCGCCTACACCAACATCTTCGCGGGCGACCTGCTGCTGAAGAATTTCGGCGTGACGCGCCATGGGCGCGTGATCTTCTACGACTACGACGAGCTCTGCCAGGTCAGCGAATGCCGCTTTCGCGATGTGCCGCAGGCCGACAACGACGAGGACGAAATGCGCGGCGAGGCCTGGTTCTACGTCGCGGAGAACGACGTTTTCCCGGAGACCTTCATCAATTTCCTCGCCTTCAGCGACGCGCAGCGCGAGCTGTTCGTCCGCGTGCACGGCGACATCCTGACGCCGGATTTCTGGCGCAACGTGCAGGAGAAGGTGCAGGCCGGTGAGTTGATGGAGGTATTGCCCTACCACCCGCATCGCGTGCGGGTGGCGAGCGGCCTCTAGCCTGACCCGTGCAGGGCGCCTACCCGAGTTGTGAATCGACGGCCGCCTCGAGTGCACCGAACGACGCGCGCAGCCGCGCGGTCTCGCGGCGATCCAGCCGCAGGTCGGATTCGATCTGCTCCGCGAGCCCGGGCGACGGGAACTCGGCGAACAGCACCTGGCTCGAAAAGGCATGGGCGTAGTGGACGGCCCGCGCGTCTGCGCCGACCGACCCCGATTCACCGACGCGCCGCCAACCCTGCAGCGCTGCGGCGACGCCTGGCGGCAGCCGCCAGGCCTTCAGCAGGGCGGAAGTCAGGTCCGGCTCCAGGCTGGCATAGGCCGCCTGCAACGACGCGGCATCGAAACGCGAACCTGCTGCGGCCTCGACGGCCGCGACGGCGCGCAGCGCCAAGGCGTCGCCCCCGCGATGCAGCAGGCCGGCGAGGCCGGCCGTGCCAGGGGAGCCGCCCGCGAGCCGGGCTATCGCGCCAGCGGTCCAGGCCGTCGCCAATGCGCCCCGCCATAGCTGGCGGGCTTCGCGTTCGCGGGCATCGACGACGAACACGGCCGCGCGCAGCGCATCGAGCGCGGCCTGCAGCGCCTCGGGAGCGTGTCTTCCACGCGGCGCGCGCAACGGCAACGGTGCCCCGGTCGCCAGCGCATCGACCACGTCGCGCAGCGCATCGGGGCGTGCGCCTAGCCCGGCCGCCACGGCCTGCGCGGCCACAGCCAGGGCATCCATCAGGGCGTCGGCGCTGCCGTCTTGGCGACGCCCGGGGGATTGTCTGAGAAGGGGGAAGGCCATGTGCGGGGAATACTCCGCCGTGGAGGCTCCGCCGAGCGCCCGGCTGCGTCCACCCGACCGGCGCGGAATCGCCAAGCGCGTCACGCTCCGGCCGACGCGGTCGCGGCGATGAGGGCCTGTTCGAGGTCGACGCGAAGGTCGGCGAGGTCCTCCAGGCCGATCGACAGCCGCACGGTGCCCGCGCGGAGGTCGGACCACGTGGCCTGCTCTGCGGTGAAATCCTTGGGCCGGAGCATCTGCGGGGGCATCACCAGCGACTCGGTCGAGCCGAGACTGGCGGTGATGGCAAACAACTGCAGCGCCTCCGCGAAGCGCCGGCCGGCCTCCGGGCCACCACGCAAGTCAAAGGTGACCACCGAACCGAACTCGCGCATCTGCGCGCGCGCCAGCGCCGCCTGCGGATGCGCGGCGAGGCCCGGGTAGCGGACCCGCTCGACCGCCGGGTGCGCCGCCAGCATCTCCGCCACCGCCTGCGCCGCGGCGCACTGCGCCCGGTAGCGAAGGAAGTAGGTTTTCATGCCGCGCATCAGCAGGAACGCCGCGTGCGGATCGAGTTGCGCACCGAACAGGCCCCAGTCCGCTCTAATCGTCTTCATCACGGCCACACTGGCGATCGCCGCGCCGCCCATCACGTCGCCCGTGCCGGCGGCGTACTTGGTCAGGCTGTGGATGAAGACGTCGATGTCGTACTCACCGTGCTGGTGAAAGCCGGCGAAGGTGTTGTCGAGCACCGTGAGGGCGCCGTGGGCGCGGGCCAGGCGCGTGATCGCGGCGAGGTCCGCCACCTTGGTGACCGGGTTGGTCGGGCTCTCGAAGAACACCAGCCGCGTCGGCACGGCGGCGAGCGTGCGCTCGATGCCGGCGAGGTCGTCGATCGAGAGCATGGTGTGCCGCACGCCGAAGCGCGCGAGGAACCGCCGGATGATCTGCCGCGACGGGTTGTAGGTCTCGGCGAAGCACAGCACGTGGTCGCCCGCGGCCGTCAGCGCGAACAGGGTCTGCGCGATCGCGTTGACCCCTGACGCGCAACACAGGCAGTCGTCGCGGCCCTGCAGCTCCGCGAGCAGCAGTTCGAGCTGCCTCACCGTCGGGTTGGACGCCCGCGAATAGAAGAACCCGGGCTGCTCACCCGTCAGCGCGCGCAACGTCGCGTCGACCGACTCGAACTCGAACTTGACGCTCTGGTAAATGGGCGGCGTCAGCGGGCGATTGCCTGCCGGCAGCTCCACCGCGGGCGGATGGTTGACGCGGGTTTCCGGCGTCCACTTCGACGTTGTCATGAGGGCGTGGTCATGCGCGCGTAGTCATCGGCCCGTTGTCATGGAGGCGAGTCCGCGGCAGCCAGCTCGAAGCGATCGGCATCGAGATGCGCCGGGAATCGATCGCGGAACTCGCGCAACGCCGCCAGATCCAGGCTCACCGTCGCCACGGCGGCGGCATTGCCTGGCGTCGCCAGCGGCATGCCGAGGAAGTCGTGCGCCGCGCTGTCGCCGTCGTGGGTGATGCCGTTGCCGTCGGCACCGACCCGATTCACCCCGACCACATAGCTCTGGTTCTCGATCGCGCGTGCGATCAACAGCTGCCGCCACGCATAGCCGCGGCGCGCCGGCCAGTTGGCGACGTAGAGCAACAGGTCGTAGTCGAACCCCGGGCGCCGCCGACTCCAGACCGGAAAGCGCAGGTCGTAGCAGACCAGCGGCGCGATCCGCCAGCCGCGGAACTCGACCACCAGCGAGACGTCGCCGGGCGCGTAGTGCTGGTGCTCGCCTGCCATGCGGAACAGGTGGCGCTTGTCGTAGTGGCGCAGGGCGCCGTCGGGCGTCGCGAACCACAGCCGGTTCACCCGCCGATCGCCGTCGCGGGTCATCACGCTGCCGGTCACGGCCGCGTCCAGCCGTCGCGACCAGCCCTGCAGCCACTGCGCCGTCGGGCCGGCGGCCGGCTCGGCCAGGGACGCGGAGTCCATGCTGAAGCCGGTGGTGAACATCTCCGGCAGGACCACGAGGTCGACCTCGTCGCGGCTCAAGGCCGCGAGACGCGCGTCGAACTGCCCGCGGTTGGCGACCGGGTCCTGCCAGTGCAGGTCCGGCTGGACCAGGGCCACTGCCAGGCTCATCGCGCGCGTCCCGCAATCACGCGAGCACGGACGACGCCCGCGAGGCCGCGAACTCCCGCAGCTTGTGCGCGGCGAGGTCGAGGGTCTCGTCGCGCTTGGCGACGCAGATCCGCAGCAGTCGCAGCGTCGGCCGCTCGCGGTAGAACGGCGACAGCGGGATCAGCGCCACGCCGCCCTCGCGGATCAGGCGGTCGGCGAAATCGACGTCGCTCGCGTCGGAAAGTTCGCTGAAGTCGAGCAGCTGGAAATAGGTGCCCTGCGATGCCAGCGGCCGGAACCCGGAGCCCTGCAGCGCCGCAGTGAGGCGATCTCGCTTGGTCTGGAAGAAATCGGTCAGACCCGACCAGGACTGCGGCTTCTCGTCCAGGTAGCGGGCGATCCCGACCTGCAGCGGTGTCGCGATGCTGAAGGTGTTGAACTGGTGCACCTTGCGGAACTCGCGCATCAACGCCGGATCGGCGACGCAGCAGCCGACGCGCCACCCGGTGATGTGCAGCGTCTTGCCGAAGGAGAACACGGCGAACGCGCGCTCGCGCAGCTCGGGGTGCGACAGCACCGAGACATGCTTGCGACCGTCGAAGGTGACGTGCTCGTAGACCTCGTCGGACAACACCAGCGTCTTGGTGCCGCGCAGCGTCGCGGCCAGCTCGTCGAGCACCGCCCGGCCGTGGATGACGCAGGCGGGGTTGTGGGGGTTGTTGAGGATCACCAGGCGGGTACGGGGCGTCAACGCGGCGCGCACCCGGTCCCAGTCGATCGCAAACTGCGGCGGCAGCAGCGGGATCCGCACGCAGCGCCCGCCCGCGAGCCGCACGGCGGGCTCATAGGCATCGTAGGCGGGATCGAAGACGATGACCTCGTCGCCGGG
>JAYTNX010000063.1:0-4091 GCA_043748075.1 Pseudomonadota bacterium | reverse complement strand
CTCCGGAAAGAACAGCGAGAAGCGCGTCAGGTTGACCTGCCGGTCGTCGACGTCCGTGGCGGAGAAGTCGGTATTCAGTGTCAGCGAGGCCGTCAGCGCGGGCGTGATGCGGTAAAAGGCGTCGAGCGAAGGCTTGGAGCGCTGTTGCGCGGCGGCGCCCGGCGCATCGCGGCTCGACAGCGAGAGCGACGGCACCAGATCGAGTCCGGCTCCCTGCGCCGCACCGCGCATGCCCCGCAGGCTGCCGGTCGTGTCCATCGACACGCGCCGGTCGCGATGCAGCCAGGCGAGCCGCTCGCCCTTGCGCGGGATCGTGCGGATGAAGTTGATGCCCCAGCTGTCGTTTGTCGGGTCGAACGACAGCGTCTTGTAGGGGATCGCGATCTCGGAGGTCCAGCCGTCATCCGTCACGGCGGAGCCCGCCGTCCAGATGCCGTTCCAGTCCATGTTGAACTTGCCGTCGGCGGTCTCGAGACCGTCGCGCTGCACGCCGTTGGCGTTGACGTAGAAGATGTAACCGGTGCGCCCGGTGTCGTAGGGGTCGAGATAGAGCTGCAGGTGATCGTCGCTGATCACCGCCTGGCCCTGGACCAGCTGTGCGCGGGCGATGCGCGCCGCATCGGAATCGTGGAAGCGGAGTCCGATGTAGAGATTGTCATCGCCTCGCAGCAGCAAGATCTCGGTGCGCTCCGACGGGGCGCCGCCATCCGTCGGGGAATACTGGGTGAGGTCGTCGATCCGCGCGGCGCGTGCCCAGTCGGCATCGTCCAGACGCCCGTCGATGAGCGGCGGCCGCGTGGCGACGACCACATCGATGCCCTTTCGCGCTGGCGTGCTTGCGGTTTTGCCGGGCTCGGCGCCTTCAGCTCGGACGCAGGCGGACGCGCCGACGCACAGCAAGGCGGCAACGAGGCCGCGGATCCGGAATCCGGCGATCGACATGAACAGCGTGCAGGTCGGGCGATGGCGAGTGCGCAGTCTGGGCAGGCCCCCCCATTGGGTCAACCAACAGGGTTAACCTGCGGGGTCAACCTGCGGCCTCGGCCTGGAAGGACAACCCGCCGCCGACCCGGCTGCCTCGATCATCAGTGCGCCGTCACACGTCTCGCGGCTTCTGCGCGATCAGCACTTCCCAACCGCCGCCCGGTGCGTATTCGCCGGCCTTGAACTCGCGATTGGCGATGGCCTCGGCCGTGCGCTCGTCGTACCCGGCAGCCTTCTCCGCGGCGAACTCCGCGATCGCCATCGGCGCCGTGTCGAAGCGCGTGCCGCCTTCGGGAAACCCAGCATGGGTCGCGAGCGCGACCTGGTCGAGCTCGCGCATCGCGCCCCAGAACGGCTCGTTGTTGTAGTGGGTCTCGTTATCGAGGATGAACTGGGTGAACGGATCCATCAGGTCGAATGGCGGCAGGTCGGCATGGATCATCCAGCCGCCCGGCGCCAGCAGGCGGAAGCATTCATCGAAGATGCGCGGCATCGCGCGGCCGGAGGTCTCGTGCAGCAGGATGTGGCTGACCACGAGATCGAAATGGCCGTCGGGAAACGAGGTGCGCTCGGCGTTCATCTGCGCGAAGTGCACGTCGACTCCGAGCCCGGCGGCGCGCAGGTGCGCGTACTTCACCTGCGGCGCGGCGACGTCGATGCCCCAGACCTCGGCGTCCGGGAACAGCCCCTTGTAGGGCAACGTCGAATGGCCGGTCGTGCAGCCGAGGTCGAGGATGCGATTCGGCGCAAAGCCGTGCAGGTTGCGTCGCACGTAGTTGCCGACCGAGCGACCCATGTCGTCGTTCATCGGTCCGATGTAGCCCATCGAGTAGAGGTAGACGCCGCGGTCGTACAGCGCGCCAGCTGCGATCTGCTGCGGATCGGCAGCCGAGGCGTAGCCGCCGGGCATGCAGTGGATGTCGAGCGCCGCGACATAGCGCGGTACTTCGAGAGTCGGGTCGAGCGTCAGGCTGCCGACCGAGCCCTCGAGACGCACGGCCTCGCGTTCGAGGCGCGGCATCTCGCGTTCGACGCTGTCGATGACGGAAGCCCACAGCAGTTCCTGCGCGCCGCGATTGGTCGCGGCATAGGCCTGGAAATACGGCTCCTTCACCATTCGTTCGCGGATCGCGTGGCGATCCGCCAGCGCACGATCGTCGCGCGCCGCCTCCGCCGCGACCTTGCGATGCAGCAACGTGAGACCCGGCAGCATCCGGTTCTGGACGTAGCCGCGCAGGCCTTTCGCAAAATCCTGTCGCGTTCGTTCATCGTGCGAAGCGATTGGCAACAGGGGATGGGACGCCTGCTGGAAGACGTTGAGGACAGGTTCTGTCATGGAGAGTTCGCTTCCCTGCGAAAATAGTGCGTTTCAATATTGAAAGCGCGGCCATCCTGGCGGCGCGTCGGCCTGTGGTAATCTTCACCACATGGACGGATCAGTCAAGCTCATGGATGAGCATGCCCGCCTGCCGCGCACCGTGCGTGGCAAGCGCCCCGACTTCTTCGAGACACCCGGCGTCGACGACGCGATGTCGATGATCCTCGTGCTGGCACAGGAACTCACTGTGCTGCGCGAGCGACTCGACTCTGCGGAAATCGTCGCCGCGCGCCACGGCATCCCGCTGGCTGCGGAGATCGAGGCGCTGCAGCCGGATGCCGCGCTGCTCGCCGCGCGCGAGGCGCAGCGCCAGTCACTGTTCGAGCGGCTCTTCCACGTCGCCACGCAGCGTCGTGCCGAGCTCGAGCAGCGGCATACCGACGAGAGCTACCGGCAGACCCTCGAAGCCATTGGTAAGCGATGACCTGGTAGGCGAGAAGCCGCAATCGCTGAGGGCGAAGCGCTGAGCGGGTTCCCGTCCGGCCTCGTCATGAGCATGCCGGACGGCGACCCAAGGGCTGGCCATCCCCGTGCGATGGAGTGACACTTCGGCGAACGCGGCCGGTGCACTCGATCGCCGCGAGGGAGCGCCATCCATGACCCTCGTTGATTCCCAGGAGCTGCCGCTCGCCGAACTGGCGACGATCGTCGGCGTCGCCAACGTCGCCACCGATCCGGCCACCCGCCGGCTCCTCGGCAACGACGTGTTCGACTGGGACGATGCGCCGATGGCCGCGGCGGTGGTCAGCCCGGGAACGACGGCGGAGGTCGCGGCGGTGGTCCGGATCGCGAACAACTCTGGCATCGCGGTGGCACCGCGGGGCGGCGGCGTCTCGTACACCCGCGGCTATGTGCCGGCACGCGAGCGCACACTGCTGCTGGACCTGTCGCGGATGAACCAGATCCGCGAGTTGAACGCGGATGATCGGTATGTGACGGTCGGACCGGGCTGTACCTGGCAACAGGTCGACGAGGCCTGTGCGCCGCTCGGCCTGCGACCGGCGATGCGAGGTCCGATCTCCGGCTCGCATGCCACGGTCTGCGGCTCGGTGGCGCAGAACACGGGCTCGGCCTCGATGGCGTCGATACTCGCGCTGGAAGTCGTCGTCGCCGACGGGCGCATCGTGCACACGGGATCCAGCGCCGTCGCCGCGCACCCGGCGCCGTTCCTGCGTCATTTCGGTCCCGACCTCGCGGGCCTCTTCATCGGCGACACGGGCGCACTCGGCATCAAGACCGCGTGCACGTTGGCGCTCGAACCGATCCCAGCGGGCTGCGCGTTTGCATCGATCGCCTTCGAGACGCTCGCTGCGATGACGATCGTGATGGTCGCTCTCGCGCGCAGCGGCATTCCCTGCCGCCTGCTCGGCATGGACCCGGTGAAGAATCGTTCCGCCACTCGCGTCGGCATCAGCGAGGGACTCGGCACGCTGGCGAAGGTAGTCTCGTCGGCGGGCTCGATGGCCGCCGGGCTCAGGCAGGCCGCCAGCATTGCCGCGGCCGGGCGGGGCGTGCTCGACGATGTGCCGTGGTCACTGCATGTGACGGTCGAGGTTCACGATCAGGTTGCGGCGGATCGCGCACTCGCGGCCTTGCGACCGCTGTGGGCCGCGGCGCGGGAGATTCCGCCTTCGGTCCCGATCGCCATGAAGGGCCGACCATACTCGATACGCGGCATCGTCGGCATCGCGGGGGAACGCTGGATCCCCGTACACGGCATTTTCCCGCT
>JAYTNX010000062.1:0-26620 GCA_043748075.1 Pseudomonadota bacterium | reverse complement strand
CGCTTGGCTTCGTAGACCTCGGCCATCTGCTTCAGGCAGGGTACCTCGGCGTCGATCAGGTCGTCGGCCAGGTGGACGTAGAACGGCTCGTTGCCCACGGCCGGGCGCGCGCAGAGCACCGCATGGCCGAGGCCCAGCGGTGCCGGTTGACGGATGTAGATGCAGGTGGCGTAGGACGGCAGCACGCTGTGCAACTGCTGCACGAGATCGGACTTGCCCTGCGACTCGAGCAGCTTCTCGAGCTCCTGGTCGGAATCGAAGTGGTCCTCGATCGCGCGCTTCGAGGCGCCCGTGATGAACACCAAGCGGCGGGCACCCGCGGCGAGCGCTTCCTCGACGGCGTACTGGATCAGCGGTTTGTCGACCACTGGCAGCATCTCCTTCGGACTCGCCTTGGTGGCCGGAAGGAATCGCGTACCGCGCCCCGCCACGGGGAAGACTGCCGTTTCGATCAGGGCCCGTTTCGCCATCGTCCTCTCTCCAGTCAACCCGCAACAGCCGGTCGGCAAGCGAAGGAATGATACGCGATGGCCCCGCGAAATCGCCGGGCGCTACGGGCAGTCAATCACAGTTCCGCAGCGAATGCGGCGCCGCGGAACTGTGTTCGAGGTCACATTGCCGACTCGAGCCGACTCGAGCCGACTCGAGCCGACTCGAGCCGCGTCAACGACTCGACGCGCCTCGCGGTGCGGGCACTGCGCGCGTAGCGGAAGGTGAAGCGGTACGACCCTGCGGAGCCGCGGTGGCCGCTGCCGCGGGACGAAGCGCGCGCTCGACGCGCAGGTTCGCGCGATTCTGCTCGATGACCTTCGGACCGATGCCTTTGACCAGCGCGAGCTCCTCGACCGAGCGGAACGGCCCGTGCTGGACGCGATGCTCGACGATGGCCTGGGCGCGCGTCTCGCCGACGCCCTTGAGCTCGCGCGACAGCGTGGCGGCGTCGGCGGTATTGATGTTGACCGGCTCGGCCTGTGCGAGGGCGGGCAGGAGCAGGAATGACAGCAGCAGTGAAGGGAACAGCGACATGGAACTCTCCGTGAGCGCGGCGGGATGCCGACCTCGGAGACGTTAGGGGTAGCCCGTGGCGGGCGCGACACGGTAATCGCGCCTGTTCGCCCGGAAACGACGCTTCAGTCGCGGATGGGCTTGTCGGTGCCTTCGTTGACCCGCTCGCGCAGGTCCTTGCCGGGCTTGAAGTGCGGAACGTACTTGCCCGACAGCGCGACGGCTTCGCCCGTCTTCGGGTTGCGGCCCTGGCGCGGCGGACGGAAATGCAGCGAGAAACTGCCGAACCCGCGGATCTCGATGCGTTCGCCGGTGGCCAACGCATCGCTCATGATCTCGAGCATCTGCTTCAGCGCGAGCTCGACGTCCTTCGCCGGCAGATGCTTCTGCTTGGCGGTGATGATCTCGATCAGTTCGGACTTCGTCATGCGTGGCCCCGCGACGATCGCGCACAAGGTCGCCCGGCGTTGGCCCAGGCGCCCGATGTCATGCTCTTGTATCGTCGTCCTGCATTGCGACAGACGCGGGCCTGCGGCGGAACCGCCGGCCCCATCATTCAACCGCGATCGCGATCGCCGCCGATCTGCGCCTTGAGCAACTCGCCAAGGCTCGTGCCCGAGGTGCCCGACTGTTCGGAGCGATAGCTCTGCACGGCTTCGGCTTCCTCGTGTATCTCCTTCGCCTTGATCGACAGCGAGATGGTGCGCGTCTTGCGGTCGACGCCCAGGAACTTGGCGTCGATCTCCTCGCCCACCTTCAGGATCGAGCGCGCATCCTCGACCCGGTCACGACCGAGCTCGGAGGCGCGCAGCTGCCCTTCGATGCCGTTGCCGAGGTCGATGATGGCGCCGCGCGCATCCACTTCCTTGACGACGCCACGGACGATGCTGCCCTTGGGGTTGTCGGCGATGTAGCCCGAGAACGGGTCCTTTGCCAGCTGCTTGATGCCGAGGCTGATGCGCTCTCGCTCGGGGTCGATCGACAGCACCATGGCCTCGAGCTGCTGGCCCTTCTGGAAATTGCGCACGGCTTCTTCGCCGGGGACGTCCCAGGAGATGTCGCTGAGGTGCACCAGGCCGTCGATGTTGCCGGCGAGGCCGATGAAGATGCCGAAGTCGGTGATCGACTTGATCAGGCCACCGACCTTGTCGCCGCGGTTGAAGTTCTCGGCGAACTCGCGCCACGGATTGGCCGCGCACTGCTTGAGCCCTAGGCTGATGCGGCGACGCTCTTCGTCGACGTCGAGCACCATGACCTCGACTTCCTGCCCGGTCTGCACGATCTTGGCGGGGTTGACGTTCTTGTTGGTCCAGTCCATCTCGGACACGTGGACCAGGCCCTCGACGCCATCCTCGATCTCGACGAACGCGCCGTAGTCGGCAATGTTCGTAATCTTGCCGAACACGCGGGTGTTGGGCGGGTAGCGACGCGCGATGTTCTCCCACGGGTCGGCGCCGAGCTGCTTGAGCCCGAGACTGACACGCGAGCGCTCGCGGTCGAACTTGAGGATGCGGACATCGATCTCGTCGCCCACCTTGACGACTTCGGAAGGATGCTTGACGCGCTTCCAGGCCATGTCGGTAATGTGCAGCAGACCGTCGATGCCGCCGAGGTCGACGAACGCGCCGTAATCGGTGAGATTCTTGACCGTGCCCTTGACGACGGCGCCTTCCTGGAGGTTGTCCATCAGCGCGCTGCGCTCGGCGGAGAACTCCTGCTCGACGACCGCGCGCCGCGAGACGACGACGTTGTTGCGCTTCTGGTCGAGCTTGATGACCTTGAATTCGAGCGGCTTGTTTTCGAGGTAGCTGGTGTCGCGAACCGGGCGCACGTCGACCAGCGAACCCGGCAGGAACGCGCGCACGTGCTCGATCTCGACGGTGAAGCCGCCCTTGACGCGGCCGGTGATGACGCCGGTGACGATCTCGCCCTTGCCGAAGGCGTCTTCGAGGCGGGTCCAGGTGCGGGCGCGCTTGGCCTTCTCGCGCGACAACCGCGTCTCGCCGGTGCCGTCTTCGACCGCGTCGAGCGCGACCTCGACTTCGTCACCGGGCTTGACCTCAATCTCGCCCCGTTCGTTCTTGAACTGGTTGATGTCGATGACGGCTTCGGACTTGAGGCCGACGTTCACGATGACGATGTCGTCGGTGACGTCGACGACGAGGCCGGTGAGGATCATCCCCGGGCGGATTCGCTGGCTGGCGAGGCTCTGCTCGAAGAGCTGGGCAAAACTTTCAGTCATACACTCTCTCGCACGGCATTGCGCCGTGACGCTTGGCCCGCGGCCCGGTTCCTGGAGCCGTGGGGATTACCACGATAGGCGCCGCGTCCTTGCCGCACCCGGTTGGGAAAACACTGGCCAGTCACATTGGCCGATCTAAAGCCGGGCCGATCAGGGCCAGAGCGAGCGCTGCCGGCCGAGTTCGAGCACACGCTCGACCACCGCAACGACGGGCAGGCCCGTCGAATCGAGGGTCAGGGCGTCTTCCGCGGGACGCAGCGGCGCAACGGCGCGGGTGGAATCCCGCAGGTCGCGTTCGGCTATCTCCCGCGAAAGGGCGGCAAGACTAACAGCGGACCCCTTGTCTTTCAACTGCTTATGACGCCGGGCGGCCCGTTCGTCGGGGCTGGCGGTGAGGAAGATCTTGAGCGCGGCCTGGGGGAAGACCACGGTGCCCATGTCGCGACCGTCGGCCACCAGTCCGGGAGGCGCGGCAAACTGCCGCTGTCGTTCCAGCAGGGCCGCCCGCACCGGCGGCCAGGCGGCGACCCGGGATGCGCCCTGCCCCGCTTCCTCGAGCCGGATCGCCCGGCTCACGTCGCGGCCCGCGAGCAGCACCAGCTCGTCGCCAGCCGCATCAGCGCCGAATACGACCTCCATCGAGTCGGCCAACGCGGTATGGCCGGCGATGTCCTGCAGATCGAGGCGGCGGTCCATGCCGGCCAGCGCCACGAGCCGGTACAGGGCGCCACTGTCGAGCAGCTGCCATCCCAGCCGCTGGGCGACGATCCGGCTCACCGTGCCCTTGCCAGAGCCGGAGGGCCCGTCGATCGCGAGGACCGGCACCGCGGTCGCGTTCGGAGGCGGCATGGGGAACGGCGCCGCGCTAGAGCTCGGCGAGGTCGAAGCCCGCGCCCCGGGCGAGCGCGGCGAAACCGGGAAACGAGGTGGCGACGTTGGCGGTGTCCTCGATCTCGATGGCGCCGCCAGCGCGCAGGGCGGCGACCGCGAAAGCCATCGCCACGCGGTGGTCGCCATGGCTGTCGACGCGCCCGCCGCTGAAGGCCGGCGCGGGACCGGGCCGGCCGCGGATCCACATGCCGTCGGGCAGCAATTCATGCTCGACGCCGAGGGCGGCCAGACCTTCGGCCATTACCGCAAGCCGGTCGCTTTCCTTGACCCGCAACTCCCCGGCACCCCGCACCAGGGTCTCGCCTTCCGCGCAGGCGGCGGCGATGAAGAACACCGGAAACTCATCGATGGCCAGGGGCACCAGCGCATCCGGCACCCGGATGCCGCGCAGTGACGCCGGCCGAATCTCGATGTCGGCGATCGGCTCGGGCGACGGGCTCTCGTGGCGTTGCAGGCGGATGTCCGCACCCATCGAGGTGAGCATGTCGAGCAGACCGGTGCGGGTCGGATTGATGCCGACGTTGCGCAGCGTCAGCCCACCCCCGGCGGCGAGGCTCGCGGCGACCATAAAGAACGCCGCGGACGAAAAGTCGCCCGGGACGACGACGCGCGCGGCGCGCAGCGACTGCCCGCCTTCGATCGAGACGCTGCTGCCGCTGCGCAGCACCTCGACCCCGAAGCCGGCGAGCATGCGCTCCGTGTGGTCGCGGGTCGGTGCCGGCTCGGTGACGCGGGTGCGCCCTTGCGCGGAGAGCGCGGCGAGCAGCACGGCGGACTTGACCTGGGCGCTGGCGACCGGCATGTCGAAGTCGAACGCCTGCAGCGGATGACCGCCGCGTATGAGCACGGGCGGGCGTCCCTCGAGCGTCTCGATGGCGGCGCCCATCTCGCGCAGCGGCCGCGCGGCGCGCTCCATCGGGCGGCGCATCAGCGAAACGTCGCCGACCAGGGTCGAATCGAACGGGCGACCGCACAGCAAACCCATGAACAATCGCATGGCGGTGCCGGCATTGCCCATGTCGAGCGGCCCGGCCGGTGCCTTCAGGCCGCTGCGGCCAGCGCCCTCGACAAACACCTGGTTCGCGTCGCGCTGCTCGATCGCGACGCCCATGGCGCGCAGCGCCTTCAGCGTCGCGAGACAATCCTCGCTCGCCAGGAAGCCGCTGATCTCGGTGCGACCGGTCGCGATGGCACCGAGCATCAACGAACGATGCGAGATCGACTTGTCGCCGGGCACGACCAGAGAGCCGTTCAGCGCGCCGCCCGGCCCCGCCCGCCAGCGCTGCACGCTCACCGCTGGCCGCTCAAGGTCGTGAGCCCGTTGCCACGCTCATAGCAGCGCCCGGGGATAGGAGCCCAGCACACGGTAGAGGGAGACGCGCGACTGCAGGCCGGAGAGCGCCGCGGCAACCCGCGGGTCGTCGACATGCCCTTCGATATCGATGAAGAACACGTAGTCCCACTTGCCCCGCTGCGAGGGGCGCGATTCGATGCGCGTCATGCTGATCGCGTTCTGCGCCAGGGGTTCGAGCAGGCGATACAGCGCCCCGGGGGCCTCGGTCCTTCCCGTGGAGACCAGCAGCGTGGTGCGATCGCGCCCGCTGGCGCCGAAGAGGCGGCGACCGACCACGAAGAAGCGCGTGGTGTTGTCGGGACGGTCCTCGATCTCGGCGGCGAGCAGGGTCAGCCCGTAGACCTCGGCAGCCGTACGGCCGGCGATCGCTGCCGTGCCGATCTCGTCGCGCGCGCGGCGCGCCCCCTCGGCATTGCTCGCGACCGGAATGCGCTCGACGTCGCCGAGGTGCTCGTTTAGCCACTGGCGGCACTGGGCGAGCGACTGCGGATGGGTGCACACGCGGCGGATCTGCTCGAGCGAATCCATGCGGCCCATCAGGCACTGCTGGATGCGCAGTTCGACCTCGCCGCAGATCTTCAGCGGCGATGAGAGGAACCGGTCGAGGGTGTGGTTGACCGAGCCTTCAGTCGAATTCTCGATCGGCACGACGCCGAAATCGGCCTGACCCGCCTCCACCTCGTGAAAGACCTCGTCGATGGACGCCAGCGGCAACGCCCGGACCGAGTGCCCGAAGTGCTTGTGGACGGCCGTCTGCGTGAACGTGCCCTCGGGCCCGAGGAACGCGATCTTCAGGGGCTCTTCCTGGGCGAGGCAGGCGGACATGATCTCGCGGAACAGCCGCAGGATCTCCTCGTCCCGCAGCGCACCCTGCCCCCGCGCCAGCGCGTTGCGCTGCAGCGCCTGCTGCAGCACCTGGGCCTCGCGTTCGGGACGGTAGAAATCGACGAGGTGACCGTCGCGATGCTTCGAGACACCGGCTTGGCGCGCGAGTCGCGCACGCTGATTCAGCAGTTCGTGCAACTGCGCGTCGACCGCATCGATCCGGGTGCGGAGGTCTTCGAGGCCCGCGGTCGTTGCCGTCGCCGCGGTGCCGGCGGGCGCACGGACCGCAGGCCGGCGCGTCACGCGATGCGCGGTGCGACCGGAGCTGGACTTGCGGGGCGGCTGCCTGGCCATGCGCAGATGTTAGCGCTCAAAGCTGCCGCGCGGACAGCACGCCTTCGATCGCGCGGATGCGGCCGAGGACCGACGCATCGACCGAGCCCTCGGCATCGATCAGCGTGTAGGCATACTCGCCCCGGGACTTGTTCAGCAGCTCGGCAATGTTCAGTTTCGCCTCGGCTAGGCAGGTGGAGATCTGGCCGACCATGTTCGGCACGTTGCGGTTGGCCACGGCGAAGCGGCAGGTGCCGGGAATGCGTGGCAGCACCGCCTCGGGGAAGTTGACGCTGTTGCGGACGTTGCCGTTCTCCAGGTAGTCGCGCAGCGTGTCGGCGATCATCACCGCGCAGTTCTCCTCGGCCTCGTGGGTGGAGGCGCCGAGATGCGGCAGCGTGACCACCCGCGGGTGACCCTTCAGCGCATTCTTTGGGAAATCGCAGATGTAGGCGTGCAGATGCCCCTGGTCGAGCGATTCGACCACCGCCCCGTCGTCGACGATCGGCGCGCGTGAAAAGTTCAGCACCGCCCCGCCCTGGCGCATCAGCTTCAGGCGCGCCTCGCTGACCAGCCCGCGTGTCGTGTCGGCCAGCGGCACGTGCACCGTGACGAAGTCGGCGCGCGAGAACAGGTCGTCCAGCGACAGGGCCTGCTCGACCGACGACGACAGCTGCCAGGCGCGCTGCACGGTGATCTGCGGGTCGTAGCCGAGCACCTTCATGCCGAGCTTCTCGGCGGAGTTCGCGACCTCGACGCCGATTGCGCCGAGCCCGACGACGCCGAGCGTGCGCCCCGGCAGTTCGAAGCCGGCGTAGTTCTTCTTGCCTTTCTCGGTCGCCTCGTCGATGGCCTTGTCGTCACCGCTCAGCGAGCGCGCGAAGTCCCAGGCCTGGCAGATGTTGCGTGCGGCGAGGAACAGCGAGGCGATGACCAGTTCCTTCACCGCGTTGGCGTTGGCGCCGGGAGCATTGAACACGGGCACGCCACGCTTCGACAGGGCGGGCACGGGCACGTTGTTGACCCCCGCACCGGCACGGGCCACGGCCAGCACCGTCTCCGGTATGGCCAGTGAGTGCATGTCCGCAGATCGCACCAGGATCGCATCGGGCTTGCCGATCTCGGAGGCGACCTCGTAGCGATCGCGGGGCAGCCGCTCGAGGCCACGCACGCTGATGTTGTTGAGCGTGAGGATACGGAAGCGCATGTCGGCTCAGCCGTTGCGGCGCTGGAAGTCTTTCATGAACGCGACCAGCGCCTCGACGCCGGCCAGCGGCATCGCGTTGTAGATCGACGCGCGCATGCCGCCCACCGAACGATGCCCCTCGAGGTTCGCGAGACCGGCTTTCGCGGCCTCGGCGACGAAGGTCTTCTCCAGATCGGGGTTCGGGATCGTGAACGGGATGTTCATCCAGGAGCGGCAATTGCGCGCTACCGGATTGCGGTAATAGCCGGAGTCGTCGATCGCGCGATACAGCGTCTCGGCCTTGATGCGGTTGCGTTCGCCCGTGGCCACGAGGCCGCCATGGCGCTTCAACCACTGGAAGATCAGGCCCGCGACGTAGATGCCGAAGGTGGGCGGCGTGTTCAGCATCGAGGATTCCTTCGCCATCGCGGCGTAGTCCCAGATGGCGGGCACGTCGGCGCGGGCCTTGCCGATCAGGTCGTCGCGCACGATGACGACGCACAGGCCGGAGGGGCCGATGTTCTTCTGCGCGCCACCGTAGATCAGTCCGAAGCGCGAGACGTCGATCGGTCGCGACAGGATCGTCGAAGACAGGTCCGCTACCAGGGGCACTGCACCGACGTCGGGAACGTAGCCGAACTCGACGCCGCCGATGGTCTCGTTCGGCGTGTAGTGGAAATAGGCCGCGCCGGGCGAGGCCTTCAGGACGCTCGCATCGGGCACGGTCGAGTAGTTGCCCGCGGCCTCGTCGGCGACCACGTTGACCTTGCAGTAGCGCTTCGTCTCGGCGATCGCCTTGTTCGACCAGTTGCCGGTGTTGACGAAGTCCACCCGCGAGTCGGGGCGCGTGAGGTTCAGCGGAATCGCGCTGAACTGGCCGCTGGCGCCGCCCTGCAGGAACAGCACCTTGTAGTTCGACGGAATGCCCATCAGTTCGCGCAGGTCGGCTTCGGCCTGATTGGCGACGGCCACGAACGGCTTGCCGCGGTGGCTGACTTCCATGACCGACATGCCGCTGCCGCGCCAGTCGGTCAGTTCATCGCGCACCTGCTCGAGGACTTCCAGGGGCAATGTGGCCGGCCCCGCGGCGAAATTGAAGACGCGCACGCGTTAGTCACCCTTGTCGAACGTGAGAGGCCTGGTCGAACGTGAGAGGACAATCTGGAACGAAATAGTGGCGACGGCCGGACCCGTCATGGAGGCGGACGCCGGTTCTTCGCGACCGCGAAGTCTAGCCGTTCGGAGGGGGCGCTTCCGGACTTTCCGAGGCTGCATCCGGGTCGGATTCCGGGTCGGATTCCGGACCGGCTTCTGGACTGGCTTCTGGACTGTTGGGGGCCGGATCCGCGTCGTCGCTACCGAGGCTCTGAATGCACTCCACGCCGGCCAATCGTTCGCCCTCATCCAGACGGATCAGCCGAACGCCCTGCGT
Source organism: Pseudomonadota bacterium (assembly GCA_043748075.1). Taxonomy (GTDB): domain Bacteria; phylum Pseudomonadota; class Gammaproteobacteria; order Steroidobacterales; family Steroidobacteraceae; genus UBA964. Next base: position 17,352 of record JAYTNX010000062.1, on the reverse strand, counting down.
GTTGCGACCCACCACGGCGATTTCCTGGGAGCCGGTTCGCACCAGCGTGCCGGTGGAACTGATCAGCATGATCTCCTGCCCCGGCGCCACCTGCAGCGCGGCGACGGTGCGACCGTTGCGCTCGGTGGTCTGCAGCGCGATCACGCCCTGGCCGCCGCGGCCATGGAGCGGGAAATCCTCGAGCGGGGTCAGCTTGCCATAGCCATTTTCGGACGCCGTGAGGATGAGGCCCTCGCCCACGACCACCAGCGAAATGACCTCGTCGCCGTCGACCAGGCGGATGCCGCGCACGCCGGTCGCGTCGCGCCCCATCGGGCGCACTTCATCTTCGGTGAACCGGATGGCCTTGCCGCCCCGCGTGCAGAGGATCACGTCGCGGCGGGCGTCGGTCAGCGAAACGCCCACGAGCTTGTCGCCATCGCGCAGGTCGACCGCGATGATGCCGGAGGGCCGCGGCCGCGAGTAGGCCGACAACGGCGTCTTCTTGACGGTGCCGTGGCTCGTGGCCATGAACACGAAGTGGTCATCGTCGAACTGCTTGATCGGCAGCACGGCGTTGATCTTCTCGCCTTCCTCCAGTGGCATCAGGTTCACTAGCGGCTTGCCGCGCGCCCCGCGGCCCGCCTGGGGCAGCTCGAACACCCGCAGCCAGTAGACCTTGCCCCGGTTCGAGAAGCACAGCAGCGTATCGTGCGTGTGCGCGACGAACAGCTTCTCGACGAAGTCTTCGTCCTTGACTGCGGTGGCTGCCTTGCCGCGCCCGCCGCGCCGCTGCACCTGGTACTCCGTCAGTGGCTGCGACTTCGCGTAGCCGGCGTGCGACAGCGTGACCACCACGTCTTGCGGCTCGATCAGGTCTTCGGTCGCGAGGTTGATGTGGTCGCGATTGATCTCGGTGCGGCGCTCGTCGCCATACTCCGCCCGGATTGCGAGCAGCTCGTCGCGCACCACCTGGCGCAGCCGTTCGGGCCGGGCGAGGATGTCCGAGAGATCGACGATCAGCGCCAGCAGCTCCTGGTACTCGGCGACGATCTTGTCCTGCTCGAGGCCAGTCAGGCGGTTCAGCCGCATGTCGAGAATCGCCTGCGCCTGCACGTCGCTGAGGCGATAGCGGTTGCCTTCGGTCGCGAGCAGGCCAAAGCCGGGCGTGAGTGTCTTCGGGCGCGTCGAAATCTCGCCGGCGCGCGACAGCATCGCGGGCACCGCGCCCGAGCCCCATAGCCGCTCCATCAGGGCCGTCTTCGCCTCCGGCGGCGACGGCGAGGCCTTGATCAGCGCGATGACCTCGTCGATGTTCGCCAGCGCAACCGCGAGGCCCTCGAGCACGTGGGCGCGATCCCGCGCCTTGGCCAGGTCGAAGATCGTGCGGCGGGTGACGACCTCGCGACGGTGCCGGACGAACGCATCCAGCATCTCCTTCAGCGACAGCAGCTTCGGCTGGCCGTCGACCAGCGCGACCATGTTCATGCCGAACACGGTCTCGAGCGGCGTCTGCGCGTAGAGGTTGTTCAGCACCACCTCGGCGTTCTCGCCGCGCCGCAGCTCGATGACGATCCGCATGCCGTCCTTGTCGGACTCGTCGCGCAGACCGTCGCTGGCGATGCCGTCGATCTGCTTCTCGCGCACCAGGTCGGCAATGCGCTCGATCAGGCGCGCCTTGTTGACCTGGTAAGGCAGCTCGGTGACGACGATGGCCTGCCGGTCCGACTGGCGCTCGCCGCGCCCGACGTCCTCGAAGTGCGTCCGGCCGCGCACCGACAGGCGCCCGCGGCCGGTCTTGTAGGCGGTGACGATCTCTTGCGCGCCATTGATGATGCCGGCGGTCGGGAAATCCGGACCCGGTACGAGCTGCATCAGCTGCGCCAGTCCGATCTCCGGATCATCGATGACGGCAATGCAGGCGTCGACGATCTCGGTGAGGTTGTGCGGCGGGATATTGGTCGCCATGCCGACCGCGATGCCCGAGGAGCCGTTGACGAGCAGATTCGGGATGCGCGCCGGCAGCACCGACGGCTCGAGCTCCTTGCCGTCGTAGTTCGGCGCGAAATCGACGGTTTCCTTGTCGATGTCGGCGAGCAATTCGTTGGCAATCTTCTCGAGGCGGCACTCGGTGTAACGCATCGCCGCCGGCGTGTCGCCATCGACCGAGCCGAAGTTGCCCTGGCCATCGATCAGCGTGTAGCGCAGGGAGAAGTCCTGCGCCATGCGCACCAGCGTGTCGTAGATCGCGGAATCGCCGTGCGGGTGGTACTTGCCCATCACGTCGCCGACGACGCGGGCGCACTTGACGTACGGCCGGTTCCAGACCGTATTCGCCTCGTGCATCGCGAACAGCACGCGCCGGTGGACGGGCTTCAGGCCGTCTCGAACGTCGGGAAGCGCACGGCCGACGATGACACTCATGGCGTAGTCGAGGTAGGACTGCCGCATCTCGTCCTCGAGATTGACCGGCAGGATTTCGCGCGCGATTTCAGCCATGCGGGAGCGGGTTCGACAGTCGGAAATGAAGCGAAAATAGTACCATAGACGGGCTACATTCCGGAGCCCGACATCCACCCTGCCATGCAAGCCGTCGACCTGCTGATCACTGCGCGCTGGACCATTCCAGTCGAACCCGACGGTGCGGTGTTCGCAGGCTATTCCGTGGCCGTGAACGAGGGTCGCATCGTCGAGATCGGACCGACGGCGTCGCTCGCGGGTCGCTATGACCCGGCCGCGCGCGCGGTGCGCGACCGACACGTCCTGTTGCCCGGACTGATCGACGCACACACCAGTGCCGCGCGGTCGCTGTTGCGCGACGCGCTGCCGCGCGGGCCCGCCGCGCCGTGGCTCGGCAGCACTTTGCAGCCGTTGGAAGACCGCTGGGTCAGTGCCGAGTTCGTCCGTGGCGGCACCTTGCACGCGATCGCCGGAATGATTCGCGGCGGCATCACCTGTTTCGCAGACGTCTACCTGTTCCCCGAGGAAGTCGCGCGACTCGCCGCGGAACTGCGGATGCGCATTTCGGTGGGCCTGCCGGTGGCGGAGCGACGCTCGCCCTGGGCGGAAGGTGCGTCCGATTGCCTCGATCGTGCCTCGGCGCTGTGGGATGCCCACAAGTCGGACCCCTGGGCGCGCCTGCATTTCGCGCCGGATCCCGCCGGTGCGATCGCGCGTGAAACGCTCGAACGCCTGCGACGCATGGTCGACCAGCTCGATGCGCCGGTGGCGATGCGCGTGCACGACCAGGACGGCCCGCTGCGGGCGTTCGAAGCCGACCATGCGCAGCGACCGCTGCCCTGGCTCGCGTCGCTTGGCCTGCTGCGCCCGGGATTCACCGCACTTCACGCCAACCACCTGACGCCGACGGAGATCGACCTGGTCGCGCGCGCCGGCGTCGGCGTCGTGCACTGTCCGAAGTCGGCGCTGCGGTTCGGCAACGGCCGCGCGCCGGTGGCGGCCCTGCGCGAGCGCGGGGCCTGTGTTGCGCTCGGCACGGGCTCCGCTGCCGCGGGCCTCGGCCTGCCGGATGTGCTCGCCGAGGCGCGACTGGCGGCGCTGCTCGCCGGCGGCGCCAGTCCTGGCGAGCCGGGCGCACCGGGGGCTGCTGCGGCCTTGCGCATGGCAACACTCGACGGGGCGCGGGTTCTCGGCTTGGCGACGGAAGTCGGCTCCATCGTGCCCGGCAAATCGGCAGACCTGATCTGTGTCGACCTCGCCGCGACGTCGGTGGCCGCGGCCTCGCGCGTACCGGACGCGCTCGTCTACGATGGCAGTTCGCGCGATGTGACCGACGTCTGGATCGCGGGCCGCGCGCATCTCGCCGGCGGCCAGCTCTGCCTGCTCGACGGCGAGCGAATCGCCGACGCCGCACGACAATGGTCGGCCCGGATGGGAATCGGAGAACCTCAATGAATGCCAGTGCACAGGTCGACCCGGCGGAGGTCGCCAAGTTCGACGCTGCCGCGCATCGCTTCTGGGACGAGCGCGGCGAGTTTCGTGCCCTGCATCGCCTGAATCCGGTGCGTATGGCCTTCGTTGCCGGGCGCGTGGCGCTGGCCGGCAGTTCCGTGGTGGACGTCGGCTGCGGCGGCGGGTTGCTTGCCGAAGGTCTCGCGCGCGCCGGGGCCCGAGTCACCGCCATCGACCTGGCCCCCGCCATGATCGAGGTCGCGCGACTTCACGCGCGTGCGGCCGGCGTGTCCATCGACTATCGCGTCGAGCCGGTCGAGTCGCTGGCGGCCGCGGCGCCCGCCTCGTTCGACGTCGTCACCTGCATGGAAATGCTCGAGCACGTGCCCGATCCGGCCACGACGCTGCAGTCGCTGGCGGCACTGCTGCGACCGGGCGGGCATCTGTTCGTCTCGACCCTCAATCGCAGCCTGCGCGCGTTCCTGGTCGCGATCGTCGGGGCCGAGTACGTGACGCGGATCATTCCCGCGGGTACGCACGAATACGAGCGGCTGATCCGCCCCGCGGAGCTGGCACGCTGGGCGCGCGCCGCGGCACTCGATCTGCGCGAGATCTCCGGCCTCGAATACAACCCGGTCACCGAGCAATGCCGCCTGAGTTCGGACACCGCGGTGAATTACCTGGCCCTGTTCCAGCGCCCGGCGGCGGTCGCATGACGCTGCATGCGGTGCTCTTCGATCTGGACGGCACGCTGCTGGACACCGCCCCGGATATGGGCGGGGCGCTCAACGAGCTGCGGGCGGAGCAGGATCTCGGGCCGCTGGCCGCCGAGCAGATCCGTCCCTGGGTGTCCCATGGCGCCGCAGCCCTGGTCCGGCTCGGCTTCGGCGATTGCGGCGCGGAGCGTTCCGAGTCGCTGCGCCTGCGGTTCCTCGAAATCTATGCGAGCCGGCTGGCGCACGAGACCGCGCTGTTCGAAGGGGGCGCCGCGTTGCTCGACACGCTCGACGTCGAAGGCATTCCCTGGGGCATCGTCACCAACAAGCCAGGGTGGCTGACCGACCCGTTGCTCGAGGCGCTCGCGCTGCGGGAACGTGCGCGGATCGTCGTCAGCGGCGACACGCTGCCCGAAAAGAAGCCTCATCCCCAGCCTCTGCTACTCGCCGCGGGGCGCATCGGCCGGCGACCGGGCGCCTGTGTCTACGTCGGCGATGCCGAGCGCGACATGCTCGCGGCGCGTGCGGCCGGCATGCAGGGCGTGCTGGCCACCTTCGGCTACCTCGACCCGGAAGCGGCGTGGAGCGATTGGCCCTGCGTCGCCACCATCGCGCACCTTTCGCAGTTGCTGCCGTGGATGCGGCTGCAGGGCCTCTCCGCTCGTACGGGAACGGCCGGCGCCGCCACGAACGCCGCCTCATGACCGTCGCGGCCCCGGCTGACGGGGCAGTGCCGCCCGTGGAGTCCGGCTCCCCGCGGCACCTCGTCTGGCTCTATACACCGCGGGTGGCACGCGATGACATCAGCGCGTTGCTGACACTCGAATCGGAGATCGTTTCGAGTACGCGGCCAGACCTCGACCACACCATCGCGCATGCGCGACTCGCCTGGTGGCAGGAGGAAGCGGGCCACCTGGCGCTGGGCCGTCCGCGCCATCCGCTCGGTCGCAGGCTCGCCGCAACGTTCGCTGCGGCTGCCCTGTCGCCGCCCGATCTGCGCGGGCTCGTCGAGGTGGCGCGGTTCGATCTCGCCGGCACCGCCTTCGAGTCGCAGGCCGAAGTCGACGACTACCTGTCCGGCTGGAGTCAGGGGCTGTATCGCAACCTGTCACTGCTGCTGTGTCCCGAGGGGGCTGCGCGCGCCGACGTCGAGCGCTTCGTCACCTCGGCCGGCGCCGCAGTGCGCGACATCGAACTGGTCGCACGGTTTGCCAGCGACGCGCGGCTCGGGCGGGTGCACGCGGCCTTGTCGCGAGGCTCACCCGCCGACACCGCCGCCGACATCGCCTCGGCACACCCCTCGTGGCAAGCTCAACCCTGGGCCGCGGCACAATCGAAAGCGCTGGCGGAACGTCTGCATTCGCGACGTGCGGCATTGGCGCGCGCCGCAGCGACGCTGCCCGGACCCTGGCGCGCACCGCTGCGCGCGGCGCTCACCTGGTGCGCGGTCTCCGCGCGACTCGCCGCCGGTTGTGCTGCGGCGCTGCCGCTCCAGTACGATGCCGGCCGATTCGATGCGCTCGGCGCCACGTGGACCGCGTGGCGTGCGGCCCTCGCCGCAACCCGCGGCCGGGTGCCCCGAGCGCTCCAGGAGATCCCATGAACGCCTCTGCGACGCCGTCCGGATTCGACCCCCGGGGCCTGGTACCGGAGCCCGACGCGCTCGACGGCCGCGTAATCGCCATCACCGGTCCCACCTCGGGCATCGGCCGGGCACTGGCGCTGGAGTTCGCGCGGTGCGGCGCGGAACTGATCCTCGTCGGTCGCTCGGTGCGCAAGCTCGAGGCGCTCGACTCGGAGATCGGCGCAGCTCGCCAGCATTCGGGCGCCGCCGTGGTGCCGCCGGTGCTGGCACCGCTCGACCTGGAAAAAGCGCTGGCCGGCGACTACGACGCGATCGCCGACGCGGTCGAGAAGCGTTGGGGACGGCTCGACGGCCTCGTGCACAACGCCTCGCTGCTCGGCCCGCTGTCGCCGATCGAGCAGTACGACGTGCCGACCTGGATGCGCGTGATGCACGTGAACGTCAACGCCGCGTTCGCGCTGACGCAGGTGCTGACCCCGGCGCTGCGCGCCTCGGCCGATGCCTCGGTGCTGTTCACCTCCAGCGGCGTGGGCCGTCGCGGCCGCGCCTACTGGGGCGCGTATGCGGTGTCGAAGTTCGCGATCGAGGGCCTGACCCAGGTGCTCGCCGCCGAACTCGAGCGCACCCACATCCGCGTCAACGCGATCAACCCGGGCAAGGCGCGTACGGCGATGCGGCGCCAGGCTTACCCGTCCGAAGATCTGGCGACGCTGCCGGACCCGGCCGCCTTGACGTCGCCCTACGTCGTGATGCTCGGTGCCGCGTCGCGCGGCATCACCGGGGGGACTTTCGACGCCCAGTGACGGGCGCGGAAGGCGGTCCGCCGCGCCCGCGCGAGTCGGGGCGACCGGGGCGGGCGGAGCGTTGCGTGCGGCTCGAACGACCCGAGCGACCGACACGCTCGGCGCGCTCACCGCGATCGGCGCGTTCGGCCGCGCGACCTGCACCGCCGGGGCCCGCACCGCCGGGGCCCGGCGCCGGCCGCGACGGTCGCGGTCCTGCCTGTCCGGGGGAGCGCCTTCGGCGAGGGGGCACTGCCGCAGGCTCCTTCACCGAGACGGCCGGCGCAGGCTCGAGCGCGGCCACCTCTTCCGGCAGCAACTCACGGAAATGGCCACGACCGAGATCGCGTGTCAGGCGCAGATCGCCCAGCGCAGTGCGCATGATCCGGCTCACCACCACGCCCTGGCGCTCGAACAACTGGCGGATCGCCTTGCCGCTCGGACCGTGGGCCCGGATGTGGTACCACCGGTTGCTCGCGTCGCCCTCGTCGCCTGACGCTTCCAGCGACTCGACCGTGAGCGCGCTGCCGTCGTCGAGCTCACCACGCAATACCGCTTCGCGACCGGCGTCGTTCAGGTCGCCGCGGATGCGCACGCTGAACTCGCCGATCGAATTCCGCACGCGGCGCTGCAGCCGCGCAGCCAGCGCGCCGTCGGAAGTCAGCAGCTCGAGACCGCCGTCGACGCGCGGCATCGGGCTCACCGCCACGAAGCGGCGGCCCGCGCGGCGCGGCAGCCGCGGAATCAGCCCCTGCTGCAGGTCATCACCCGGCGATCGATGGCAGAGGAAGATCCCCTCGCCAGCTTCGGCCCGCGCGGCGCGGCGCACGGGACGGACCGGCCGACCGTCGACCCGCAGCTCGTCACGCGGCAGCAGGCGCTGGCCCAGCACCGCCGCGAGCCCGTTCACGGTGACCCGACCGTCGCGAATCCACTGCTCGGCCTGACGGCGCGACGCGAGCCCCGCCTCGGCGAGGACCTTCTGCAGGCGTTCGCCGGGAGCGTCGGGCGGCATCGCGGGTGGGCGCGGCGTCAGTCGTCGCGCGAGGGCGGCGCAGCGACCAGGCCAGCGGAAATATCACGGCCCGCGGCCTCGCGCTCGTCGTTGTCGCCGTCGCCATCGGAATCGCCATCCGCTTGGGCGAGCTCGTCGTCGTTCGCGGCCGCGCCGATGCGCACGCCGAGCTCGTCGTCCTCCGCCCCATCCTCCACCCCGTCGTCGCGCGACTCGCTGCGCTGGACGCCGTAGGACACGAGCGCAACTTCATCGCCCGCTCCGTCGTCTGCCCTGGCTTCATCTGCCCTGGTGTCGTCTCCCCTGCTTTGTCCAACATGGGATTCGGCCGTGCCCGGCAACGGCAGCTGCAGGTTCAGCTCGCCCATGGCCTTCAGTTCGGCCAGCGGTGGCAGCTCGTCGAGGCGCCTCAGCCCGAAGTAGTCGAGGAACTCGCGCGCCGTGCCGAGCAGCTCCGGACGTCCCGGGACTTCGCGATGACCGACGACGCGTATCCAGTTGCGCTCCATCAGCGTCTTGAGGATGTTCGGGTTCACGGTGACGCCGCGCACCGATTCGATCTCCGCCCGGGTGATCGGCTGCCGATAGGCGATCAGGGCCAGCGTTTCCAGCAGCGCGCGCGAATAGCGCTGCGGGCGCTCCGGCCACAGCCGCGAGACCTCGGGCGCCAGCGCCTGGCGGACCTGGATCCGGATGCCGCTGGCGGTTTCCTTCAGCTCGATACCCCGGCCCTCGTACCCGGCGGCAAGCGCCTCAATGGCCGCGCGCAACACCGCGTCGTCCGGTCGCACGGACTCCTCGAACAGCTGCGCCATCTCGGCGACCGGCAACGGACGCCCGGCGGCCAGCAGCGCTGCCTCGATCACGTTCCTGATGTAGTTCTCGCTCATGATTCCTCGGCTGACTGCGGTTCAGGTGCGGCCGCTGGCGCGGGCGTCGACGTCAGGTCGTTGCGGGCCACCAGGTGCAGGGCGCGATTGGGCCCGGCCGAACGCACGTGCAACGGACCGTAGGCCTCCGCCTGCACGATGTCGAGCAGGCCCTCGCGGACCAGTTCGAGGATCGCCATGAACGTCACGGTGACGCCCATCCGCCCCTCCTCGGCCCGGAAAAGCTGGGCGAATTCTACGAAACTCGAACGCTCCAGTGTGGAGAGGATGTCGGCCATACGCGCCCGTACCGACAACCGCTCACGCTGCACGTGGTGGTGGGCGAACATCTGCGACCGCGACACGACGTCGCGGAATGCGACAATCATTTCCTGCAGCGTCACCTGCGGCAGCACCTTCGCGGGCCGCTTGAGGTCCGCCTCCGCGGAGGCGGTCCAGACGTCGCGCTCGAGCCGCGGCAGGCGGTCGATGGTCTCGGCGGCGCGCTTGTAGCGCTCATACTCCTGCAGGCGACGCACCAGGTCGGCACGCGGGTCGTTTTCCTCGCCGAACACCGCTTCCGACGATCGCGGCAGCAGCATCCGCGACTTGATCTCGGCCAGCGTCGCCGCCATCACCATGTACTCGCCGGCGAGCTCGAGCTGCAGGTCCTGCATCAGCTCGATGTACGACATGTACTGCTTGGTGATGTCCGCCAGCGGAATGTCGAGGATGTTGAGGTTCTGGCGGCGGATCAAGTAGAGCAGCAGGTCGAGCGGCCCCTCGAATGCCTCGAGGAAGACCTCGAGTGCCTGGGGCGGAATGTAGAGGTCGCGGGGCATCTGCGTCATCGGTTCGCCGTGCACCATCGCGAACGGCATCTCGACCTGTTCGGGCGAGAGCGACGGCACGGGCTCTTCGACCGGATTCGATACGACCACTCTCAGATCGGGTTTGGGCATGGGGCGGGTGCTCTGGATGAACCCAAGGGGCAGGGTCGGTGATGGGCGACGCAACGGCGCGGCGGCGGCAAGGTCAATCGGCGCGCAGATGCATTGCGCGCCTCACGTCGTCGAGCGTCTGGCGCGCGGCTTCCCGCGCCTTCTCGAAACCCTCAGCGAGTATGTTACGCACGAGTTCGGGACTTTCCTCGTACTCCTGCGCCCGACGGCGCATCCCGGTCACTTCCTCGACGATCTTCTCGACCAGCGGCTTCTTGCACTCCAGGCACCCGATGGCCGCCGAACGACAGCCGGCCGCGGCCCAGGACTTGATCGATTCGTCGGAGTAGACGCGGTGCAGGTCGAACACCGGGCACTTCTCCGGGTCGCCTGGATCGGTGCGGCGGACGCGCGCCGGGTCCGTCTGCATCGTCCGCAGCTTCTGCGCGACCACGTCCGGATCCTCGCGCATGCCGATGGTGTTGCCGTAGGACTTCGACATCTTGCGGCCGTCGAGACCCGGCAGCTTCGGCGTCTTCGTCAGCAGCACCTGCGGCTCCGGCAGGATCGAGACGCTCTGGCCTTCCAGGTAGCCGAGCAGGCGCTCGCGGTCGGCCACGGTGATGCGGGTGTTTCCCTGCACGATCTCGCGCGCCTTGGCGAGCGCGTCCGTGTCGCCGCCCTCCTGGTACTTGCGCCGCAGCTGCCGGTATAGGGCGCTGTGGCGCCCGCCCAGCTGCTGGATGCCACGCTCGGCCTTGGTTTCGAACTCGGGCTCGCGGCCATAGATATGGTTGAAGCGTCGTGCGATCTCGCGGGTGATCTCGACATGCGCAACCTGGTCTTCGCCAACGGGGATCCAGGCGGGGCGATACAGCAGGATGTCGGCCGACTGCAGCAGCGGGTAGCCGAGGAACCCGTAGGTGGCGAGGTCGCGCGCGGCGAGCTGCGCCTGCTGATCCTTGTAGGTCGGCACGCGCTCCAGCCAGCCCAGCGGCGTGATCATCGAGAGCAACAGGTGCAGCTCGGCGTGCTCCGGCACCTGCGACTGCACGAAGATCGTCGCCACCCCGGGATTGAGCCCGGCGGCAAGCCAGTCGATCACCATCTGGTGCACGTATTCCGGAAGTCGACTGGTGTCTTCGTAGCCGGTCGTCAACGCATGCCAGTCGGCGACGAAGAAGAAGCACTCGTACTTGTACTGCAGGTCGACCCAGTTGCGCAGCGCGCCGTGATAGTTGCCGAGGTGCAGCTGGCCGGTGGGCCGCATGCCCGACAACACGCGCTGCGCGGGGGGGGTGGCGTTCATTCTGGCACTCGGACTGATACTCAGACTGGCGCAAGGCCCGACCCGGACCCGCAAGCGCGCGAGTATAGCGAAGCCGGCCGGCCCTACAGACCGAACGGCGCGACGCTGCCCCGACCCTGCCGCACGATCGTCGCCGGCTGCGACGCGAGGTCCACCACCGTGGTCGGCTCCAGACCGCAACTGCCGCCATCGAGCAAGGCGTCGAGTTCGTTTTCGAGCCGTGCCTGGATCTCGGACGCGTCGTTCAGCGGCAGCTCATCGCCCGGCATGATCAGGGTCGAACTCATGATCGGCTCGCCCAGTTCCTCGAGCAGCAGCCGCGGCACGACGTGGTCGGGAACGCGGATCCCGATGGTCTTGCGCTTTTCGTGTTGCAGTCGCCGCGGCGTCTCGCGGGTCGCGGTCAACAGGAACGTGTAGGGCCCGGGAGTGCAGGACTTCAGCAGCCGGAACTGCCAGGTATCGACCCGCGCGTAGCGGGCGATCTCCGTGAGGTCGCGGCAGACCAGCGTGAAATGATGGTGCCGGTCGGCGCGGCGGATGCGGCGGATCCGTTCGAGCGCATCCTTGTCGCCGATGTGGCAGCCGAGGGCGTAGCAGGAGTCGGTCGGGTAGGCGATCACGCCGCCCGAGCGCACGATCTCCACCGCACGACGGATGGACCGGATCTGCGGGTTCTGCGGGTGGAGTTCGAAGTACTCGATGGGGGCGTTTCTCGCGCGGACCGGGTCAGTGGCGGTTCCGCTATGATAGCGGGCCCGGCCCTTTCCCCGCCGCTTCGGCCGCCTCTGCCGCGCATGCAAGCCCTGCTGGAACTGCTTCCCCTCGTCGCCTTCATCGTCGCCTACGAGACGGCTGGCATCTATGCCGCGACCGGCGCGTTGATGGCGGCGATGGCCGTGCTGCTGGTGGTCGACTGGCTGCGCACGAGGCGCATTTCGCCGCTGCACGGCATCAGCGCCGGGCTGGTGTTCGGCTTCGGCACGCTGACGCTGCTGCTGCACGACCAGCGCTTCATCCAGTGGAAGCCCACGGTGTTCTTCTGGGCGGTTGGCATCGCCTTCCTGGCGAGCCAGTGGATCGGCGAACGGCCATTGGCGCAGCGCCTGATGGCCGCCGCCGCGGGCGAATCGATCGGCCAGGTCGAACGCTCCGGCTGGCTGAAGTTGAACCTGGCGTGGGTGGGGTTCTACCTGGTCATGGGCGCGGCCAACCTCGCGGTCGTCGTCAATTTCAGCCAGGACGCCTGGGTCAATTTCAAGGTCTATGGCATCACCGCCGCGACCCTGGTCTTCGTCGTCGGCCAGTCTCTGTGGCTGACGCGCCAAGCCACTGCGGCGACGGATCACGATCCCGAGTCGGAGCCCGGCCTGGCATCCCGCCGCGACCGCGGTCGGGAGCGCGGCCGGTGAGCGCCGAGCGGATGGCGTTGCTGCGGGCTGCGCTGCAACGGGCGTTGCAGCCTACGGAACTCGAGATCCGCGACGACAGCGCGGCCCATGCCGGGCACGCCGGCGCCCGGGAAGGGGGCCATTTTCATGTCCGCATCGCCTCCCCCAGCTTCGTCGGCCTCAGCGCGGTGGCCCGACACCGGCTGGTATACGATGCCGCCGGATCGCTGTTGAAGAGCCAGGTGCACGCCCTTTCGATCGAGGCGCGCCTGCCGTAGTATTCGCAGCAGATTTCCCCCCTAAGTCACTGAGAGTTAAGCATGAAGATCCTTCGCCTCATCGCACTCGCCAGCCTGGCGAGCCTGGCGGCCTGCCAACAGGCCGGCAAGGACGCCGCCAAGCCGGTAGACAAGCCGGATCCGGGCGCTGACGTCGTGGCCACAGTCGACGGGGCAGCGTTGACGCGCAACACCTTCGACTTCTATATCAAGGCGGCCACTGGCAAGAGCTCGGCCGACTTGTCGCCCGAGCAGCGCAAGGAAGCCCTCGATTCACTGGTGCGCCTGCAACTGGTCGCCGCGCGGGCGCAGAAGGATGGCCTCGACAAGGAGAAGGAGATCGCCGCGGCGCTCGACCTGTCGCGGCTCGACGTCCTGCAGCGCGGCCTGCAGGCGAAATACCTGAAGGACAAGACACCCACCGAACAGGAACTGCGTGCCGAGTATGAGACCCAGGTGACGCAGATGCCGCGCACCGAGCTGCGCGCGCGTCACATCCTGGTCCAGACGGAGGCCTTCGCCAACGCCGTTATGGCCCGACTCAAGAAGGGCGAGAAGTTCGAGCAGCTCGCAGCCAAGGAGTCGCTGGATTCCTCGAAGGAGCGCGGCGGTGACCTTGGCTGGTTCACGCCGGCCACCATGGTCAAGCCGTTCGCCGAAGCCGTGATGAGCCTGAAGAAAGGGGAGATGACGGCAAAGCCGGTCCAGACCCAGTACGGCTGGCACATCATCCGCCTCGACGACACCCGCGAGGTGCAGCCGCCGCCGTTCGACCAGGTCAAGGCGCAGCTCGGCCAGGTCGTGATGGCGAAGAAGTTCAAGGGCTATTCGGACGAGCTCCTGAAAACCGCCAAGGTCGAAAAGAAACTCTGAACGGCGGCGCCGCGGCGCAGGTCGCGCGGCCCGCCCCCCCCGAACACGGCCGTCAGCCCTCAGGCTGGCGGCCGTTTCGTTTGCAGCACTTCGATCAGCGCCGGTTCGTCCATGACCGTGACGCCGAGCGCGATGGCCTTGGCGAGTTTCGAGCCGGCTTCGGCGCCCGCCACCAGGAAGCGGGTCTTCGCCGAGACGCTGCCGGCAACCTTGGCGCCGAGTGCCCGCAGGCTCTCCTCGGCTTCGGCGCGCACCAGCGTCGCCAGCGTGCCGGTGATCACGAACGTCAATCCAGCCAGCGGCAGCTTCTCCGGGGCGGTGCGCGGCACGTCCGGCCACCGGACACCCGCGGCACGCAATCGCGCGATCACCTCGACGTTCGCCGGATTGGCAAAGAACGCCACGACGTGCGCAGCGACAATGGGGCCGACATCCGGAACCTCCTCGATCGCCGCCGCGTCGGCCGCCATCAGCGGCTCGAGCGCGCCGAAATGGCTCGCCAGCGCGGCCGCCGTGGATTCGCCGACGTCGCGGATGCCGAGCGCAAACAGAAAACGCGCGAGCCGCGTGTCCTTGCTGCGCTCCAGCGCCGCGACCAGGTTTTCCGCAGACTTCCTACCCATCCGCTCCAGGCCTTCGAGCTGCTCCAGCGTCACGCCGTACAGATCTGCGGGTGAATGCACGAAGCCGGCCTCCACCAGCTGCTCCACGAGCTTCTCGCCGACGCCGTCGATATCCATCGCCCGTCGTGCCGCAAAATGTCGCAGCCGCTCCTTGCGCTGGGCCGGACAGACGTAGTCGCCGGTGCAGCGCGCGATCGCGCCTTCCGGCTCGCGCACCACTGGCGAGCCGCACACCGGACAGGCCGCGGGCAGCCGCACCTCGCGCGCGTCGTCCGGACGCCGTTCGACGAGGACCCGTAGCACCTCCGGGATCACGTCACCGGCGCGGCGCACAATGACCGTATCGCCGATGCGCACATCTTTGCGCTCGATCTCGTCCATGTTGTGCAGCGTTGCGTTGCTGACGGTGACGCCGCCGACGAACACCGGCGCCAGCCGCGCCACCGGTGTCAGCGCACCAGTGCGGCCCACCTGGAACTCGACGTCGCGGACCGTGGTCATCGACTCGTCCGCGGGGAATTTGTGCGCCAGCGCCCAGCGCGGCGCGCGCGAGACGAAGCCGAGCTGGCGCTGGTCGGCGAAACGGTCGAGCTTGTAGACCACGCCGTCGATCTGGTACGGCAGTGACGCGCGACGCGCGCCGATGCGACGGTAGTACTCGAGGCAGCCGGCGACACCTTCGACGACGGCGGCCTCCGGGCAAGTGCGCAAGCCCCAGGCGCGCAACTGCGCCAGGACCTCGCTGTGGCGCTCCGGCAGCGGCATGCCGTCCACCTCGGCCAGTGCGTAGAAGAACAGGTCCAGCGGCCGCGAGGCGCTGATCTGCGGGTCGAGCTGGCGCAGGCTCCCCGCCGCCGCATTGCGCGGGTTGACGAACACCTTTTCTCCGCGCGCCTCTGCCTGGGCGTTCATCCGTTCGAACCCGGCGCGCGGCATGAAGACTTCGCCGCGTGCCTCGAGCCGCGCCGGCGCATCGCCGCGCAGCAGCAGCGGCACGGAGCGAAGGGTGCGCACGTTGGCCGTAACGTCTTCGCCGCGGTTGCCGTCGCCGCGCGTGGCGGCCTGCGCGAGCTTGCCCTGCTCCCAGATGACAGTGACCGCCAGGCCGTCCAGCTTCGGCTCGGCGCTGTACGGCAGGTCGCCGTCCCGCAGCAGTTTTTCGTGGATCCGTCGGTCGAAAGCCTCGACGTCAGCGTCCGAAAAACCGTTCTCCAGCGACAGCATCGGCACGCGATGCAGGACAGTCTGGAAGCCCGAGGCCGGCCGTGCGCCGACGCGCTGGGTCGGTGAATCGGGCGTCGCGAGCCCGGGATGCTCGCGCTCCAGCGCGAGCAGTTCCTGCATCAGCGCGTCGTAGTCGCCATCCGGGATCTCCGGATCGTCGAGCACGTGATAGCGATGGTCATGGTGCGCAATCCGCGCGCGGAGCTCGGCCGCGCGCGCCCCGGCGCGCCCGTTCACGATGCGCCGTCGGACGCCTCGCGACGCATCTCGGCGACGCGGGCGTCGGTCAACGGCTGCCCCCGCGAATCCTGGGTCTCGCCGCGCAGGCGCTGGGCCAGGGTGCGACCCGCGAGACAGAGCCGCTCTACCGTCTCGCGCGGCGACAGGGGACCCGGCAGTACTGCAAACAGGTTCAGGCCGGCGAACAGCAGACCATCAATCGTCTTCGGGTCGAAGACGCCGGGCCGGGTGAGGCTCGCGGCACTGAGCACGACCCGGCCGTCGCCGATCGGCTTGTGGTAGATGTCGAGCTCGCCGTGGACAAAGCCCTCGCCGACCAGCGCCTGGCGCAACGCCGCACCGTTGAAGCGCTCGCCGGCGCGCGGTACGACCCGCAGCGCGACGATCCGCCGCTGGTCCTCCGGGGGCCAGTCGAGCACGGGCGCCTGCGCCAGTTCGGTCGGCACGGAATCAGCCAGCCAGGCCGATGCCCGTTCGACCGGATCGGCGGGCGGCAGCTCTCGCGGTGCGGACGTTCCCTCCTCGGCAATGGCGGGCTGGGCGTCGAAGCTGACCTCGCCGCCACGGTTGGAATGGCCCATGTCGAACACGGGCAGGTCACCGGCGCCCGGACCCGATCCCGTGCGGGCATCGATCTCCACGACCGGCAGGTCGCGAACCGGTTCGCGTCGTGGCAGGTCGGGCATCGAGAAGGTCGGCTCCTCGCGTCCCACGAACTCACCCGCCGCCTCCCTCACCGCGCGCGAGCCACTGCCTACGGTGGCACGGGTACGGTCCGCGTCGCGGGCGCGCCGATTGCGCCGCTCCCAGACCACGAGTCCGGCGACGAACAACAGTCCGGCCAGCATCAGGGCCCAGCGCAGTTCCGACATCGTGTCAGCTCGCGGCCAGGCGCAGGGCTTCGTCGACGTCGACGGCCACCAGGCGCGACACGCCCGGCTCGTTCATCGTGACGCCGAGCAACTGCGAGGCCAGTTCCATGGTGGCCTTGTTGTGGGTGATGAAGATGAACTGCACCTGCTGCGCCATGTCCCGGACGATGTCGCAGAACCGGCCGACATTGTTCTCGTCGAGCGGCGCGTCGACCTCGTCGAGCAGGCAGAACGGCGCCGGGTTCAGCTTGAAGAGCGCGAACACGAGCGCGATCGCCGTGAGCGCCTTCTCGCCGCCCGAGAGCAGCTGGATCGACTGGTTCTTCTTGCCCGGGGGCTGGGCCAGCACCTGCAGGCCCGCGTCGAGGATCTCCTCGCCGGTGAGCTTGAGGCTCGCCTGGCCGCCGCCGAAGAGCGCCGGGAACATCTCCTGGAAGTTGGCGTTCACGGTCTCGAAGGTGCCCTGGAGCAGGTCGCGCGTCTCGCGGTCGATGCGCTTGATCGCCGCCTCGAGCGTCTCCACCGCCTGCACGAGGTCGGCGTTCTGCGCGTCGAGGAAGTTCTTGCGCTCCTGCGCGCTGGCGAGCTCCTGCAGCGCGGCGAGGTTCACCGCGCCCAGCGCCGCGATCTCCTCGTTCAGGCGCGTGATCTCCGCCTGCATGCCCGAGGAGCGCACGCGCTTCTCGATCTGCTCGGCCATCTCCTCGCGCGTGACGCCCGCCTCCTGGAGCTGCTGCGCGAAC
>JAYTNX010000061.1:0-2492 GCA_043748075.1 Pseudomonadota bacterium | reverse complement strand
ATCGTGGCCAGCCAGCGTGACGCGGGGCCGGTGGCCAGCGGGTCGTTGCGGCGTGTGCGCGCGCCGGCGGCCGCGGGCGCCGAGCCAATAGCGCTGGTCGCGATGGCCGGGCGTTTCCCGGGCGCGGCCGATGTGGAAGCGTTCTGGCGCAACCTGGTCGAGGGCCGGGAATCGATCCGCGATTTCCGTGACGAGGAGCTCGACCCGAGCATCCCGCGCACCCTGCGCGACGACCCGTCGTATGTGCGCTCGCGCGGCATCCTCGACGACATTGACCTGTTCGACGCGGGCTTCTTCGGCATCGGTGCGCGCGAGGCCGAGCTGATGGATCCGCAACAGCGGATCTTTCTCGAACTGTGCTGGGAGTCCCTGGAGCGTTCGGGCCACGTGCCGGAGCGGTTCGACGGCCGCATCGGCGTGTTCGCCGGTCAGTATCACAGCGGCTACCTGCAGAAGAACCTGCTGCCGCAGCCGGGGCTCGCCGACAAGTACGGCGAGTTCAACCTCACGCTGTTTAACGAGAAGGATTACCTGGCGACGCGCGCGGCATTCAAGTTGGGCCTGACGGGTCCGGCGGTGAGTCTCTACACCGCGTGTTCGACCTCGCTGGTGGCGATTGCGCAGGCCTTCGACTCGCTGCGCAATGGCCATTGCGACATGGCCATCGCGGGCGGTGTTTCGATCACCTATCCGCACTGCAGCGGCTACCTGCACCAGGAGGGCGCGATGCTCTCCCCGGACGGTCGCACGCGCAGTTTCTCGGACGAGGCGAGGGGCACGGTGTTCAGCGACGGCGCCGCGGTCGTCGTGCTGAAGCGGCTCTCGGATGCCCTCGCCGATGGCAACCCGGTCCTCGCGGTGCTGCGCGGCGCCGCCGTCAACAACGATGGCAGCAAGAAGGCGAGTTTCACCGCGCCGAGCGCCACCGGACAGGCGGCCGTCGTTGCTGCGGCGCTGGAGGTGGCCGGCATCGGCCCAGAGACGATCGGCTACGTCGAGACGCACGGCACGGCCACTCCGATCGGGGACCCGATCGAGATCGAGGGACTGACGAGCGCCTTTCGCCGCGGTACGGATCGATCCGGCTATTGCGCGATCGGCTCGCTCAAGAGCAACGTCGGCCACCTGATCATCGCGGCAGGCGCCGCGGGCGTGATCAAGACGGCACTGGCGCTGGCCGAGGAACGCCTGCCGGCCTCGCTGCACTCGGCGAAGCCGAGCACGAGGATCGATTTCGCGACCACGCCTTTCTACCTGCAGACCGAGACGCGCGATTGGAAGCGCGGCGCCGTTGCGCGGCGCGCCGGCGTCAGCTCGTTCGGGGTTGGCGGCACCAACGCCCACGTCGTGCTGGAGGAAGCGCCGCTGCCGCCCGCGCGCGCCCTCGGAATCGGCCCCGAACTGCTGGCGGTCTCGGCGCGCAGCCCGGCCGCCCTCGATTCCGCGATCGAGCGCCTCGGTCGGCACCTCGCCGACGCGCCACTTTTGCCACTGGTCGACGTCGCGCACACGCTGCGTGTCGGGCGCCGTCCTTTCTCGCACCGCGCGTTTGTCGTCGCCGAGACCGCTGAGGCGGCGTCGCGGCTGCTGCTCGATCGCGACACACGGCTGACGAAGCGCGAGGTCGACACCGGCGCGCCGCAGATCGTCTACATGTTCCCCGGCCAGGGCTCGCAGTATCCCGGCATGGGTCGCGCGCTGCACGCGGCCGATGAGACGTTCCGCAACGCCTTCGACGAGTGCGCCGAGGCGCTGCGGCCGGAAGGCGTCGACCTGCACCGCATACTGCTCGGGACAAAAGGCAGCGGCGCCGAGACCGACCTCTCGGCGACGGCCATCACCCAGCCTGCCACGTTCGCCGTCGAATACGCGCTCGCTCGCATGTGGATGGCCTACGGTCTGCAGCCGGCCGCGATGATAGGCCACAGCGTCGGCGAATTCGTCTGCGCGGCGCTGGCGGGCGTGATGTCGGTGCCCGATGCGGCGCGGCTGGTGGCGCGTCGCGGCCGGTTGATGCAGGCGCTGCCGCCGGGTTCGATGCTGACGGTGCGGCTGTCGGCACAGGACCTCGAGTCGCGCCTGCCGGCGGGCCTGTCGATTGCGGCCTACAACGGTCCGATGAGTTGCGTCGTCTCCGGCGAGACGGCGCAGGTCGAGGCGTTCCGCGTACGGCTCGAGGCCGATGGCGTCGGTGCACGGCTGTTGCGCACGTCGCATGCCTTTCATTCGGCGATGATGGATCCGGTAGTGCCGCAATTCGCGCGCGAGGTCGCGGCGATCGCCCTGCAGGCGCCACAGATCCCGATCATGTCGACGCTGACCGGCGACTGGCTGGAGCCGGCGCAGGCGATGGATGGCGGGTACTGGTCCCGGCACCTGCGGGCGCCGGTGGCGTTTTCGCCTGGAATCCGCCGGCTCGCGGAGTCGCCGGGCCGCGTGTTCCTCGAAGTCGGCCCGCGCAGCACGCTCTCGACGCTGGCGCGCCAGCACCT
>JAYTNX010000060.1:0-12986 GCA_043748075.1 Pseudomonadota bacterium | reverse complement strand
TCCGCCAGCGCTTCAACGTGCGCACTGGGATGCTGAGCAATTCGCACAGCCGATGACCCGAAGCGCTGCCCGGCGGTGAGGCCAACATCAACACTACCGCGAGATACACACGGCGGCCCGCGAAGCGTACCGACGGCGATGTCGCGCGGCCGTCGCACTGTCCACAAGTGAAGCTCAATCGCCAGGAATAGTCCTCCCGCACGGCGGCCGGACACCCACGGGGTTTACGCGGAAAATCCGCTACGTGCAGCGGCCCTGCGCAGCCGGGGCAACGCCCCAGACGAGTCGCAGACGCGAACTCTTCATCAATGCGGCTGAGGAATTGAAAAAAGGCGAGGTCTTGCAATACGCCGTGGCACACTTCGATTGTCTCCTGTCTTGGTAAACCGGAGACTCCCCGGAGGGGATCTTTTAATCAAGATCCCCGATGGGGATCCGACTCAAACCATCACGAAACTTGAACGTCAGAAACCGAATCGCCATCAAGAAAGATGGTCGTGTTCAGTTAGGCGGCAATGATGCGTTTCGGTAGACTTCAAGAATGCCAGAGATCAGCCGTTTTCTTGGGATCGTCATTGCGATGTACTACCGTGACCATGCTCCTCCACACTTTCACGCGATCTATGGTGAGCACGAAGCAACTGTGAACATTGGAACCGGAGAGCTGAACGGTTCACTGCCAGCTCGCGCCCTCTCGCATGTCCAGGAATGGCGGGAGCTTCACGAAGATGAGCTGCTGCGGAACTGGAACCTTGCTCAAGCCCAACAACCGTTGCCGAAGATTGCCCCATTGGAGTGATTCAAATGCTACATAGAGTCGTTGAAGCTCGGCATACGCATGTCTTTAGAATCTGGTTGCGATTTAGCGATGGCGTTGAGGGCGAGATCGATCTGGCCAACGAGCTAGACGGCCCGATCTTTCAGCCACTGAAGGACCCTGCGTTGTTTCGACTCGTCCGGCTTCACCCGGAACTTCATACTCTTGTGTGGCCGAACGGCGCAGACCTAGCGCCCGAGTTCTTGCGCGAGAACCTGCAGGTTGCCGCCTAACGTCAGGATGCAACGGTCCGGGTGGGATAAAGTGCGAGTCGAAGCGACGGCAGCCGGCCGTTGATCCTGGTGTTAGGCGCCACTATCTGCGCGGTCTATACTCGGGCCTCGAAAGGAGTCGCCGTCATGACGCAACTCGCTGGCATAACGAACAGGGACCCAGAGATCCTGAGCGGTACTCTGGTGTTCATGGGTACGCGCGTGCCTGTCAAATCGCTTTTCGACTACCTTGAGGGCGGGGACTCCATCGAGGAGTTTCTTCGGCAGTTTCCCTCCGTGAAGCGTGAACAGGCCGTGGCTATCCTTGGCGCCGCGCGGCAAGCGGTGGCTCCTGATGCGTCTGCTGCTTGACGAGCAGTTCCCACTCGACTTCGTTCAGGCCTTTGGCGCCGACACGGCGCTCCACGTCCACACGCTTGGGTGGGCGGGCATCAAGAACGGCGAGCTGATGCGCCGCGCCAGCGGCGTCTGCGATGTTTTTTTGACTCTTGATCGCAGCCTTCCCTTCCAGCAGAACGTGAAGGCCGCGCCATTTGGAGTCATCGTCGTTCGCGCTACCTCGAACCGACTCGACGTCCTCGTGCCGCTCGTCGAGTCGATCCTTGAGTGCGCGCACCGAGTACGTGCGGGCGAGGTCCTTCAGGTTGGCGCCTAACTTCAGGATGCAACGGTCCGGGTGGGATAAAGCAATGGCATGGACGCCCCTCCTCGGCACGGCATCGAACGTGCCAAAGTGGAAGTGTTGTAGCAACCACTGAAACCAAGAAGGGGCGTCGCAATGAACATTACGACTGTTGGGATTGATCTGGCAAAGAGTGTTTTTCAGGTGCACGGGGTAGACGAGCGCGGCAAGGTCTTGCTGCGCAAGACGGTGAAGCGGTCGGATCTTGTGAAGATGTTCGCGTCGTTGCCGCAGTGCCTGATCGGGATGGAAGCGTGCGGCGGTGCGCACGATTGGGCTCGACAGCTGATGAGCCTGGGGCATACGGTGAAACTGATGGCGCCGCAGTTTGTAAAGCCGTACGTGAAGACTAACAAGAACGACGCGAGCGATGCGGAGGCGATCTGCGAAGCGGTGGCGCGGCCCAACATGCGCTTTGTTCCGGTCAAGAACATCGAGCAGCAGACGGTGCTCGCGGTACATCGGGCGCGACAGGGATTCGTGGTTGAACGCACAGCGCAGGGCAATCAAATTCGAGGCCTGCTTTACGAGCTCGGGATCGTGATTCCGAAGGGGATCCGCTACATCGAGCGACAGCTGCCGCAGATTCTGGAAGATGCGGAGAACGGTCTGCCGCCAATCAGTCGTTCACTCTTCGCCCGATTGTTCGAGCACTTTCGTCAGCTCGGCACACAAGTGAAGGAGCTGGAGAACCAGATCAAGGCCTGGCACCGAGAGAACGAGGCCAGCGGCCGACTGGAGGCAATTCCGGGCGTCGGGGCGCTGACCGCGAGTGCGCTGGTGGCAAGCGTCGGCGATGCGAAGGCTTTCAAGAGCGGTCGGCAACTGGCGGCCTGGCTGGGATTGGTACCGCGGCAGAATTCCAGCGGTGGCAAGGAGCGACTCCTGGGCATCAGCAAGCGCGGTGACACGTACCTGCGAACGCTGTTGATTCACGGCGCGCGAGCGGTGCTGTTTCACCGCATGGGAAAGTCCGAGCACCAGGACGGCTGGCTGATGAAATTGCGGGCGCGGCGAAATCCAAATGTAGCCGCGGTGGCCTTGGCGAACAAGAACGCGCGCGTGGTATGGGCACTACTTGCGCATCAGCGCGAGTATCAGGTGGCGCCCGCTGTGGCAGCCGCCTGAGAAGCTGCACTGCAGAGTGGCATGGATCATCGAGATGCACAGGCGTAGACAACGGTGATGGCGTTACGGGTAAGACCGGGGTTGGCTCAACCTGTCAATGGCACGGGACTTCATGAGTCCGCTAAAGTGAGCAGGCGCCGACCAGCTGATTCCATCAGGGCCAGCGACGACACGTCGCACACACAGGTCGGATGTATGGCTGCAATCTCTACCCGCACACCAGACCCAAAATCTGCGCTTGGCAAAAAGGGGCGTCCATGTATGCAATTCGAAACGACGGCAGCCGGCCGTTGATCCTGGTGTTAGGCGGCGACCCAAGCGCTGCGGGGCCGACACCTGATGGCACGTGCTAGCCTCAGCAGATGAAGATCTCCGAGATCCTGCGCCAGCTACATGAGGACGGCTGATTCCTCGTTGCCACCAAAGGCAGCCATCGTCAGTTCAAGCACAAGACGAAGTCTGGTCGGGTCACGGTCGCGGGCAAGCCGAGCGACGATTTGGCGCCGGGTACACAGACCAGTATCCTGAAGCAAGCAGGTCTGAAGAAATAAGGTAACTCCAGTGCGATACGCCATTGTTATCGAGCGAGCCGAAGGCAACTTTTCGGCCTACGTGCCCGACCTGTCGGGCTGTGTCGCCACGGGTGAGACGGTAGCTGAAGTAGAGCGCCTCATTCGGGAGGCTATTGAGTTTCACCTTGAGGGGCTGCGCGAAGACGGTGACCCGATTCCACCGCCGTCCAGCAGAGTCGAGTACGTCGAAGTCGCCGCCTACTGACTGTCGCCTAAATAATGCAATAATGGGCAAGCTCTCCTACCGGAGTAATGCCCATGCCGCGACCAAAGGGTTCTGCGGAGCTGATCGAGGCGCGGCGCCACCAAGCGCTGCGCCTGCTGGACGAGGGTTACACGCTCAACGAGGTCGGCCGCATGGTCGACAGCGCCGCCAGTTCCGTGATGCGGTGGCGTGATGCGCGAGAGCGGGACGGCGAGAAGGGGTTGCGGGTGCGGTTCTCGCCGGGCCGGCCCGCGACCCTGACTGAAGCGCAGCGCAAGCGTTTGGTGAAGCTGCTGCTCAAGGGCGCGCTCGCGAACGGATTCGACACAGAACTCTGGACTACGCGGCGCGTGGCTACCCTGATCGAGAGGCACTGTGACGCCCAGTTTCATCGCGGTCATGTCGCGCGCCTACTGCACGACCTGGGCTTCAGTTGCCAGAAGCCGGAACTCCGCGCCCTGGAGCGAGATGAAGAACGGATCGAGGAGTGGAAGCGCAGTGATTGGCCGCGGGTAAAAAAAACGCTGCGCGGCTGGGTGCCCACATCGTCTTTGTCGACGAATCGGGCTTCATGCTGATCCCGACGGTTCGGCGCACCTGGGCGCCGGTCGGTCAAACGCCGATCATCCGCCATCGCTACAACCATGCGCGGATCTCGGTCATCGGCGGCCTCTCGGTGAGTCCGAAGCGACGCCGGCTCGGGTTCTACTTTCGGCTGCACCCGAAGAACATCACGCGCGATGAAGTGCATGACTTTCTCTGGTACCTGCTGCCGCATCTTCGCGGCCACGTCATCGTGATCTGGGACGGAGCCTCCATCCATCACCCCAACGGCCTGAGTGAGATCTGCAGCAGATTCCCCCGGCTGCATCTGGAGAAACTTCCTGCCTATGCGCCCGAACTCAACCCGATCGAAGCGACTGCAGCCGGCCGTTGATCCTTGTGTTAGGCGTCAGACTTGACGCCCCCCACGCCATAACTACACTGTCGTTATGGCCGATCTCCGCTTCGAGTGAGACCCGCGCAAGAGCCGCGCCAACAAGGCCAAGCATGGCGTTTCATTCGAAGAGGCCCGTTCGGCCTTTCTAGACGAGAACGCCCAGGTCATCCCTGATTCGGAGCATTCGGAGGAAGAGGAGCGCTTCATCCTTCTTGGGATGAGTATCGGGTTCCGACTTCTGGTGGTGTGTCACTGCTATCGAGAATCCGAGCAAGTGATACGAATTATCTCCGCCCGTCGCGCGGATCCCGCCGAGCGGCGGGACTACGCAAGGTACTTGCCATGAAAAAGCGATACGACTTTTCAGAGTCCAAGCCGAACCCATATCTCCGAAAGCCGAAGCGGCAGATCACGATTCGCCTCGATGAGTCCACCATCGACTACTTCAAGGGCCTCTCGGAGGCGAGCGGCATCCCGTATCAGAATCTCATCAACCTCTACTTGAGGGATTGCGCCGCTGAGAAGAAGCGCTTGAAGTTGGGGTGGGCAGCCTGACGGCTAACGTCAGTATGCAACGGTCCGGGCGGGATAAAGCAAGTTGAAACGACGGCAGCCGACCGTTGGTTTGGGACATGGAGAGCATGAAGCAACGGCAAACATCGAGACTGGGGAGCTGAATGGATCTCGCCCCACTCGCGCGCTTTCCCACGTTCAAGAATGGCGCGTACTTCACAGAGACGAGTTGCTGCGGAACTGGAACCTTGCGCAAGCACAACAGCCATTGCCCAAGATTGCGCCATTGGAGTAACGAGCATGCCGCCTGGAATCGTCGAAGCTCGGTACTCGCATGGCTATACGGTCTGGTTGCGATTCAGCGACGGCGTGCAGGGCGAGATTGATCTCTCTAAGGAGCTGAATGGTCCGATTTTCGAGCCGCTAAAGAATGGAGAAATGTTTCGACGCGTTCGGCTTCATCCGGAACTTCACACTCTCGTGTGGCCAATTGGTGCAGATCTTGCGCCCGAGTTCCTGCGCGAGAACTTGCGGGTTGCCGCCCAACTTCAGGATGAAACGGTCCAGGTGAGATAACGTGCGCTTCGAGACGACGGCAGCGGGCCGTTGATCCTGGTGTTAGAGCACGCGGTCACCGTCATCTATGAGCCGGGTCGGACACGACCTGTAGTGGTTGCTCGCTTGGAGCCGTGGCCGTGACGCACAAATTCGACGTCGTCGTAGAGCAGGGCGCGAGCCCTGAGCCGCTGGACTCGAGGTTTCGCGGGTCAAGGGCAGCCGCCACGTCCTCCGTCATGTTGACGGTCGCGTAACCGTCGTGCCCGTCCACGCGCGCGAGACCATGGGACCCGGGCTGCTCGTCGGCGAGGTCGCGACTGGATGCCCGTGCGAGGACGGGGGCGCCCGGACTGACCGGGTCTGGATCGTCGCGACCGGCGGAGCGCGATCATCATGACGCCAGAGCCGCGAGAACGATCCTTCCTTCACCAGCTCGGGGCCAGTCTTGCAGCGACTGTCGGGATCGTGCCGTCCGCGTTGCTGCTGGACGACGCGCTCTGGATGCAAGGCCTCTCCGACTCGACTCTCCGCAGGTGGCCACCCGGAGATTTTCTCGGCTTCGGCTGGGCCCTGCCGTGGAGTCTTCTGGCGACGGTGGTGGCTCTTGCCACGCTGGTGCTATGGAGATGCCGCAAGGCGCGGTTTCGTCTGCTGCTCGTCTGGACGATCGCGCTCGTATTCGCCGCAGTTTCTGTCGCGAACTTCCTGGCCTATCGCGGGATGGAGGCCAGGCTGTTCTCGTCGCTCCGTGTTCCTGTCGACCACAGCGCTGCCCTTTTCGGCCCGAGGGGCGACTGCCACGACCCGGGTCACCCGCCGTGGAACACCGCCTCGAGGTTGTGTCCGTCCGGATCCAGCACGAAGCCGCCGTAGTATCCCGGATGGTACTCAGGACGCAGGCCAGGCGGTCCGAAATCCTTTCCGCCGGCGGCGAGCGCCGCGCCGTAGAACGCGTCGACGTCGGCGCGACTCGTGGCCCGGAGGCAGACATGCACCGGGGTGATCACGCGCAACTGGGCGTCGGTCTGGAAGCTCGTCCGCTGCGCGTAGAGCCATAGTTCCGGTTTGCCGCCGCGGCCGAAGCCCGCGGACTGCCGGTATTCCCTGGCCAGCGAGATGCCGAGCGGTGCCAGTGCCTTGGCGTAGAACGCCTTGGAGCGCTCGAAGTCCGTCACGTTGATGCCGATGTGATCGAGGATCGCGTTCATTTTCTGCTCCGTCTTCGAGGTGGTTTGGCCGAGCGACGAATGATGCGCATCCCACGTCGCCACCGCGCCAGCCGGTTACCAGTTCGCCCGCCAGATAGATCGCCGACAAGTCGCTCGAACGTCCCTCTCTGAGAGGGCGACCGAGCTGCTCGTCACCGGCTTTCGGTGACCTTGATGCCGGCCATGACTCGCGCGAACTCCCTGCGCATGACGGCGTCGGGCGTGTCGGCATCGCGCACGTACTCGACGGTGTAGACGGGCGCGCTGCTGCTGGCGGAGCCGGAGCCGGCGTTGAGGCTTGCGCCAGAGTCGCCGCGCACGATGCCACCGATGCGCTTGGTGCTGCTGGCGCTGTAGGGCACCGCGTTCCAGGGACTGGCGGCCGCAGCGACCTTGGCCCAGTCGTTGCGGTCGGCCTCCGGCACAGAGGGCGGCGGGGCGATGCGGCGTGAGACGAACAGTCCCTGCGGCTCGCCGCTGCGCTCGCGAAGACTCAGGCCGGCGACATCCCAGATGACACGACCGCCTTCGGGGAAGAAGCCCGGCAGCAGTGTCGTCGGGCTGTCGGCATTGAGTTTGAGTGCGCTCGCCGGGACTGCGAGTGTGAGTCGGGGTGAGCGGTAGACGACGCTGCCGCCTTCCTCGAGCGCGACGTCGATGCCCGTCAGCGCCTGCGCCGGCAAGGGTCGCACGGCCAGGAATCCGCGCCACTGCGGCGCATTGCCGGTCCAGGACAGACCGGTGAAATCGGTCATGAATTGCTGCATGAACGTGGCGACTTCGTCGAATGCGGCCGGCAGGGTGGTGTAGGTGACGAGAGCGCCCTGCGGCGTCGGCATCACGAACGCCACGAGTCCGGTGTCGTCGTGTTCGATCGACCAGTGGTGGGTCTGCCAGCGCCGTCCCCAGCGGTCCACGTGTTCCGTGCTGAGTCGCGGCTTGCCGAGCGAGGTCACGAGCACGCGATCGGAACCCACGGCGCGCCGCAGCTGCATGCCTTTCAGCAGCGTGTCCATCAGCAGCTTCGGGTCGGCGGCGAGCGTGCCCGCATCCAAGTCGTCCGGCCGTCGCAGGTTTGCATAGCCGGCGAAGGGCGAGCCGCCAAATTCCACGTACCCGTTGCGGCCGAGTTCCGTGCGGGCGCCGTACGCGGTGTTCTGCGTCCACTGGCCATCTGCGCCGCGCCGCAGGGTGCCCATGGTCTGCGGCGAGTTGGGTCGATGAAGGAAGCGCAGTGCGCCTTCGCCGTTCGGGAACAGCTTGTCGGGATTGCGCTCCGACACGAGGGCATAGTTGCGCCGGAGCAGTTCCATCCGCTTCGCGCTGACCCGGATTGCAAAGGCGTCGTACGCCAGCGGCAAGGGGAACGATTCGTCGATCTCGAGCTTCTCTCGGACCTCCGGCATTACCGGCAGCGAGGTCATGCGGCGCACGCGCGAGGTCGCGGCCTGCGGACCGTCGAGGGCGCGGGCGATGGGCACGGCCATGTTGAGATTCTCGCTCGGCGACTTGCGCGCGACGATGCCGAGCACCCGGCCCTTCTCGTCGACCAGGGGTCCGCCGCTGTTGCCGGGCGAGGCTGGCGCGGAGAAGCGCAGATATTTCCATTCGCCGTCCAGCGGCTCCGGCGTCTCGGACGTCAGCAGGCCGTCGCGGAACACGACCCCTTCGCCCAGCGCGTTGCCGACGGCCTGCACCGACTGGTTCAGCGCCGGCTGCCGGTCGGTTGCGAGCGTGGCCTGTCGGGCGGGTGCGTTGCGCAGCGTGAAGACGATGTAGTCCTCGTGCTCGGAGTACTTCTGCACTTCGCCGATGTCGTGGATCTTCCCGTCGGCGCTGCGCAGCCGGGGCACCGTTGGGCCACCGAGCGAAAAGCCGAACACGTGCGCCGCGGACACGAACTGGTTCGGCCCGATGGCGAACGCCGTGCCCACCGGGTTGAACTTATCGGTGCGCTGCTGGAAGGGGATCAGATCCAGCGGCAGCGGCTTCTCATAGCTCAGGGAGTCCTTTTCAGCCTTGAGCATCACGACTTCGAAGGTCGCCGCCCGCACGCGCTGCTGGATGCGCGGGTTCATCTCGGCGAATGCCGTCGAGCTGGTCAGCGTGAACGAGATCGCCGCCAGCAGCGCAACGGCACAGGATCGGGAAGCGCCACGCAGCGGCTGCAGCCATGTCGAGCCGATGCCGCGAGACTTCTCGATATGCATTCCACACTCCCGGGAACCTGCCACGAATGCAAAAGAGTCTGCATGACTGCGCCACGCCAGTCACTGACTATCCAGGGCGGGCCAGGCAGGTGCGGATCTCTACTCAATTCAACCGGCGTGGCGGGCAAGTGAACGCGTCGAACCGTCTCTATCACCCCGGATTGAGACCGGCGATCGGCTTAGAGAACGGCGCACGATCGACGCTCAGCAGCTGCGGATAGTCGCGCTCCGCGCGCTGGCGGAACTCGACGGGTAGCTCGTCGATGGTGCGCAGCTTGTAGCCGCTCCACGCGGCGAACATGTGCCCGGGTGCATCGCCCATCTCCATCCACTTCGGCCACGGAAACACGTAGGCGCCGGAAACGTCGGACGGCAGCCACATCTGGGTCGGGTCCTCGAACAGTGCGGCTGGTGAGGACTCGAAGCCCATCTCGAGGAACGTCACGGGCCAGGTATCGGGCGGTACGCGGATCGCGTCGACCTTCACGAAACTGCCTTCGCGACGCAGCATCTTGTAGTCGGGGCGCGGCGCGGCGGAGGGCTTGTCGAGCGAGATCACACCGGCGGGCGAGCGCACCATCCCGGGGTCTGCGGTCAGCGCCATCGGCGGCACGGTGACCTGCTTCTTCGTGACCGGGTTCAGCACCGCGTCGACGAACTCGCCCGTTTCAATGTGGCGGGGAAACGAGAGGTTGTGGCCATGCAGGCGGTAGCGGCTCTCGGCGAGTTTCTGGTGGCGCGAGAACTCGATGCCTTCCCAGCGCACGACGGCCTTGGGCGTCGCGTTGACTGGCACGGCGACCATGATGAAGTGATACCAGTGCAGGATGTCGGCCTCGTCGGCGAGGCTGCGCTGGATGCGCAGCGCCTGGCGGAAGCGCTGCACGGGATCGAGCAGCATGAAGCTCGACGTCCAGCGCTTGCCGGCGGCGGCGCCGGGAGTCGCGGCGGTAGCCTCGCGTGGGGCCGCCGCGAACGCGGCGCCGATGCTCCCCGCGAGCAACGCGGCCATCGCATCACGGCGATCGAACGGATCCTGCGGTCGGCGGAAGCGGCGGGTCATGGAGGCACTCCTGGGATTCGATCGGGTGCACGGTACGAACGGGTCCGCGGTCCCGCAATCGCGCATTGTGGGCCGTTTCACGCGGCGTGATGGCCCGGCTGGGGCGGCGGAAAGCGCTCGCGAAGCACCTGGGCGAGTGCGCGGCAGGCATCCGTGCCCGTGAACACGCCGACCAGCTTGCCACCCTTGGTGACCAGTGCCGAACCGACGTGGCGCTCCGCCATCGCGCCAGCGACACGATCGAGCGGTGTGTCGGCCTCGACGGTGTAGGCGTCGTCGTGGAACAGATCGCGGACGCGCAGCGCCGCCGCATCGCGCGCGCCGACGGCCGCCGTGGCCGTGCGCACGTCGCGATCGCTGAGGACCCCGCGCAAGGTCCCGTGCTCCACGACCGGCAGGTGCCGGAAGTCGTAGGCCTTCATCAGCGCGATGGCGGTCGAAACCGGATCGTCGATGTTGACCGTGTGCGGGAACGGCGTCATCACGGCGATCACCTGCGGCATGTACTTCATCGCAACCCCTCTGGCCGGCAACCCGGGCATCTTGGCTGCCTCTCAGTCACGCGTCGAGCGGCGCAGCACGAGCCCGGCCACGGCGGAGGCCAGGGCGAGGCCGAGCGACACAGTCGCGCCTACTTCGGCGGCTTGGGCGGGCACTCCTTCATGTAAGTGCCCCAGCTCGAGTCGTTGGGCTTGCCCCAGTCCGAGGTCGCCGGCGCTTCGAAGAACTCGGGATAGCGTCGGGCGGTCGCGGCGTGCAGCTGCGGCGGCAGCTCGTCGGCGGAGTAGAGTTTCTTCATGAACGTGCGGTACATGATGTGGCCTTCGGCCTGGCCCATCAACATCCAGGGCAGCCACGGCCCGATGCGCGTCCAGACGCCGGTGTAGTGGGCGCTGGTCTTCGACTCGTCCTCGATCTCGGCGAGCTTCGCGGTGCGCTGGAAGATCTCGCTGATGCGGATCACGTCGCCGGAGGATTCGCGCGGCCATTGCGCGACCTTCATCGGCGAGGGATAGGCGGTGTGCACCTCGAAGACCTGGAAGACGTCGTCGCCGAGGATCGTCCACGGCGGCGTGAACGGGAATTCCTTCACCGTGCCTTCGAAATCCATCTTCATCACCGGCGAGAGCTCGGCGGCGACGTGATGGTTGTGGATCGGCTGCGTCTCGCAGTCCTCGCCGGTCAGCGGGTTCTTCCAAAGGTCGACGTACTGGCCGGAGTACGGGTTCGAGTAGAACGCGATCTCGCGATTCATGATGCGGTACTTGCCGTCGGCAGTCGGCTCGCTGCGCAGCACGCCGAAGCCCTCGACGCCGCAGAGCATCTGCGCGGGCTTGTTGCCGACGTAGCCGAAAATGTGGCCGCCGAACCAGCTGTAGACAGGTTTCGACGGATCGAGGTCGCCCAGCAGCTTCACGAAGGCGCGGAGGTTCTGGGCGGGGTCACGGAAGTCGATCTTGCTCATGGGGGAAATCTACTCCAGCGCTGGCGGGGCGCTGCGCGAAAAGTGTGGCGACTGACCGAAAACGGGATCGCGCGAACCATGCCGGCGACGGGCAACGGGAACTGTACGGTCCACGGGCCAGTCTGTAATGTCCGCCGGAATGCGACCCAGGAGACGTTCGATGATCGGCAAGGCCCTGACTCTGATGGTGCTCTGCGCGCTGCCATCATTGGCCGCTTCAGCGCCGCCGACCCCGGTCGCGCCCAGCGCGGCCAGCCCGTTCAAACCTCCACCCGGCTGGCGAATCAGGCCGCGCGACGCCGACGAGCCGCTGTATTGCCGCAAGGAAGTGCCGACCGGCTCCCGCTTCGAGCGCTGGCGCTGCCTGACCCGCGAGCAGCTCGTGCAACTCGAGGCCATCAATCGCGACAACCGTAACGAGATGACCCAGGGCGTACGGATGTGCACGGGCGCCACCACCTGGTGCGGCGCGAAATGACGACGGTGTTCGACCCGCGTCTGCCGCTGTCCGGCCGGTGACGCCGGGGTGCAGTCGATCCGCGTCACCGACGCGGGCCTCGGCGCGCTGTCGGGGTACCGGCAGCAGAACCGGCACGCGCTGGATAGCCACGACGCGCTGGTCGAGCGGATCGCGCGGCAGCTCGTCGACGAGGGGCGCGTGGTGTTCCGCGGCGTGTCGCTACGTGCCCGGGTGGATACGTCGTGGAAGCCAGTGCGGCCCGACGTCTTCTCGATCCGCAACACGTCGCACGAGGCCTATCTCGCGCCGTTCGTCCACGAGATCAAGGTGAGCCGCGCGGACCTGCTGACCGACCTGCGCAATGCCGGCAAACGCGCCGCCTACCAGGCGCTGTCGCAGCAGTTCTACTACGTGCTGGCCGAGGGTATCGCCGCGCCCGAGGAAGTGCCGGCGGACTGCGGCCTGATCGTGGCGGAGGCGCAGCAGCTGCGGCTGTTGCGGCCCTCGCCGGCGCGCGAGGTGCGCCTCGCGACGCTGCACTGGCTGCAGCTCGCGAAGTCGCGTGCCGAATACGGTGCGGAGAACGACGGCCAACTGGAACTGGTGACGCGCGACGGCCTATAGTATTCGGATCGTTCGTCGCGACGCGCCTCGTGGCGCCGCAACAGCGACACCCGCTCGCCGGACACTTCACGGCGGGAACATCAAACTGCAGGGGAAAAAACCATGAAAACTCACAAAATCGCGCTGCTGCTCGCCGCGGCCTCGATGCTCGCGCCGTCGTTCGCTGCCGCCCAGGAGGCCCGCCCGTATACCGAAGGGCCGGTGGTACGGGTGTCGTACATCAAGACCAAGCCGGGTATGTTCGATGCCTACATGAGCTGGGTCGCCACGCAGCGCAAGACGTTGATGGAGGGCGAGAAAAAGGCCGG
>JAYTNX010000059.1:0-2288 GCA_043748075.1 Pseudomonadota bacterium | reverse complement strand
CCGAGGTGGCGCGCGAAGTACGCGAGCTCGGCGCCGAGGCCACCACGTTCACCGGCAACATGCTGGTCGAGTCCGACGTCGAGGCGCTCGTGGCCCACGCGGTTGCGACCTATGGCCGTGTCGACATCCTGGTGAACAATGCCGGGGTGGGCTACCTGTTCGGGCCGCTGCTCGAGATGACGCAGGAGCGCTGGGATACCACGCTCGGCGTGAACCTGCGCGGCTGCTTCTTCGCGATCAAGCACGTCGCGCGGCAGATGGTGAAGCAGGGTCCGCAGGGCGAGTGGGGTGCGGGCCGCATCGTTTCGATCGCCAGCCGGGCCGCGAAGTCCGGCTCGGCCTACACCTCGGCCTACGTCGCCTCCAAGCACGGCCTGGTGGGGCTGACGCGCTCGGCGGCGGTGGAACTCGGCCCGCACCGCATCAACGTCAATGCCGTCTGCCCGAACCACGTGACCACCGGGCTCGGCGCGTGGCAGAACGAGTTCATGGCGAAGGCCCGGGGCCTCTCCGTGGACGACTATCTCGCGGCGATGCGTTCGCGGATTCCGCTCGGCCGGGTCGGGCTAGTCGAGGACACCGCCAGGGCGGTGGCCTTCCTCTGCTCCGCGGAGGCGATCTACGTGACGGGCGAGGCGATGAACGTTTCCGGCGGCGAAGAGATGCACTGACGCCCACCTGCGCCAGGGCGCCGGCGGCCTGGGCCGGGCCGCGCGGCCGGCGTCACGACGCGGTCTTGCGGCGCGCCGCGCGGCTGTCGGGATCGCGCCGGTCGAGGACCGTCTTGGCGACCAGGGTCACGAGGGCGAGCAGGGCGAGCAACGACGCGGTCGCGAACGCGCCGACCTGGTCGTACTCGTTGTAGAGGATTTCGATGTGCAGCGGCATCGTGTTGGTCATGCCACGGATGTGGCCCGACACCACGGACACGGCGCCGAACTCGCCCATCGCGCGGGCGTTGCACAGCAGCACGCCGTACAGCAGGCCCCAGCGGATGTTGGGCAGCGTGACGTAGCAGAACGTCTGCCATCCCGACGCGCCGAGCGACAGCGCAGTCTCCTCGGCCTCGCGGCCCTGCGCCTGCATCAGCGGGATCAGTTCGCGGGCGACGAACGGAAACGTGACGAAGACGGTCGCGAGCAGGATGCCGGGTACGGCAAAGATCACCGTCAGGTCGCGTTCGGCCAGCCAGTCGCCGAACCAGCCATGGGCGCCGAACAACAGCACGAATACCAGGCCCGAAATGACGGGCGACACGGCGAACGGCAGGTCGATCAGCGTGATCAGTGCCCCCTTGCCCCGGAAATCGTACTTCGAGATGGCCCAGGCGGCCGTGACGCCGAACACCAGGTTCAGCGGCACCGCGACGGCGGCGATCGTCAGTGTCAGCAGGATCGCCGCGACCGCGTCCGGATCCCGGATCGCGTCCAGGAACGTGGCAGCGCCGCGGGACAACGCCGTCACGAAGACCACCAGCAGCGGCAGCACCAGGAACGCGCCCACATAGCCCAGCGCCACGACGAGCAGGCCGGCGCGGCCGATCTGGCCGGGCGCACGCGCCGCCGCGGACTCCAGCCCGTCGCGTAGCTGCTGCTCGGCCTGCGCGAGCACGGAACCGCTGGCCATCAGCGCACGCCCTGCCGGCGCTGCGCCCAGAGCTGCAGCGCATTGATCGCGAGCATCAGCGTGAACGAGAGCAGCAGCATCGTGACGGCGATCGCGGTCGCCTCCGCGTATTCGTACTGCTCGAGTTTGGTCATGATCATCAGCGGCGCGATCTCGGAGACCATCGGGATGTTGCCGGCGATGAAGATCACCGAGCCGTACTCGCCGACTGAGCGCGAAAACGCCAGCGCGCAGCCGGTCAGCAGCGCCGGCCAGAGAGTCGGGAACACCACCAGCCGGAAGCTGTCCCAGCCCGTTGCGCCGAGGCCATGGGCGGCGTGTTCGACCTCGCGGTCGAGCTCGGCCATCACCGGTTGCAGCGTGCGAACGACGAATGGCAGGCCGATGAAGGCAAGCGCAACCACGATGCCGAGCGGGGTGAACGCGACCTTGATGCCGAGCGGCTCGAGCAGCGACCCCAGCCAGCCGTTGGGCGCATACAGCGCCGTCAGTGCGATGCCGGCCACCGCGGTTGGCAACGCGAACGGCAGGTCCACGAGCGCATCGACGATCCGGCGGCCGGGGAAGTCGTGGCGCACCAGCACCCAGGCGACGATGAAGCCGAAAACGCCGTTCAGCAGCGCCGCCAGCAGCGCTGCGCCGAAACTCAGCTGCAGCGAGGC
>JAYTNX010000058.1:0-4247 GCA_043748075.1 Pseudomonadota bacterium | reverse complement strand
CCTCGAGGCCCGCCATCCATGGCGGGCCACGCCCCGCCCAAGAGCCTCACGCACGCACGCTCCCCTGATTCGACGTCGTGCGGCACGGGTCGCTTCGATGTCTCTGTCGGCGAAGACGCAGAGCAGCAACGTGCAGCGGAACCGCAACACGAGAGTGAAGATCCCGGACTCTCGCGATCGTCGTTCGTGCTCGCGCCTTCTTGCGCGAACGATCGCTGACATCGGTCGGGGGCGTCTGCCGGAACAGGATCGTATCGGCGATATCGCCCGGGTGCCCGTAGTCACTGCCGAGCATCAAGCGCCCCTCGCCGGTGTACTGCAGGAGGTGCGGCAGGTCCTCGTGCAGCTCGCAGGTCACGTAGAAGTGGTGCTCCTCGAGCTTCTCGCGCACCAGGGCCATCAGCGCGCGCGGTGCGAGGCGCACGTGCAGCGCGGTCTGCACCACCCCGGATACCCAGCTGCAGCCGGACTCGAAGAAGCCGAAGCGCAGCAACGGGAATTTTTTCGGCAGCTCGCTGTTGAGCAGGGTCGCAAAAGCGAAGTAGTTCGGGCAGTCGGAGATGAAACGGTTGAAGCGCGCGCCGTCGCGCTGCGCAATCGATTCCATCGCCGGGCTGCCGTGGCCGATGTGCACACAGATCGGCCAGTCGAGCTCGAGCGCCTTCTGGTAGATGGGGTCGAAGTACGGGTGGTCGAGGAAGCGGTCGCCCTCGATGCCTCGGAACAGGACGCCGACCGCACCGTTGCGCACGGCCCAGTCCATGTCACGCACGGTCTCTTGCGGATTCTTCAGCGACGGCACGAAGATCCACCGCAGCCGGCCGTGGCTGTCGGCGCAGCGCTGCGCGATCCAGCGATTGTAGGCCCGCGTCAGCGCGAGCTCGGCGTTGGCGCGTACGCAGCGGATGTTGAGGAACAGGCTGGAGAACACCACCTGCGTGTCGACCCCTTGGGCGTCGAGGTCGGCGAGGCGCGCCGGCACGTCCTCATCGTAGCCGCAGCGCGGCGCTCCTGCGCAGCCGCGACGGTCGGCCACTACCGGCCAGCGGACGAATGGGGCGGTGACTTCAATATTGAAATGGTTGAGCATGTGCCGGGAGTATCGATCGGGGGATCGCACCTGAAGCAGAACCAGAACGAGTCGGCGTCCGGCGAGCGTTCGCGCGCCGTGGCCCGGGCCTTGGGCGCGCTCGAAGAGTTGAGCGTCGCGGCCAGTGCGCTGTCCAATCACGAGCTCGCGGCCCGGCTGGCCGTGCCGCAAGCCAGCATGTACCGGCTGCTGCAGAAGCTCGCCGAACTCGGCTACGTCGAGTTCTCGCCGCTGCATGCCAGCTATGCGGTGGCCTCGCCGCTCGCCGAACTCGGCGAACGGCTCGCCGATGCAGGCTGCCGCGCGCCGCCGTTGCGGCGCCTGCTCGCCGAGCTGCGCGCAGAAACCGGCCATACGGTGACCGTGTGGGTGGGCACCGGAATCAACGTGCGCATCGCCGCGCTGCTGGTCGGCGAGCTTCGCGGACCCTCGTCGAATGCACCGGGCGAGCTGGCCACGCCCTTCTCGACACCCGGCCTGGCAATCGCCTCGCAGTTTTCCCCGGAACAGTTGCGCACGCTGGTCGCACAATCCCGGCGGCGCCGAGTGTCACTCGGCCGCCGCTTCAGCGGCATCGTCGAGATCGAGAAGGCGCTGCGCGAGGTGCGCACCCGCGGCTTCGCCGCCGGCTACAACATGCGTGCGGACGGCTGGGGCATGCTGGCCTGGCCGATTTCGGTCACGACCGCGCCGCTGCGCGTCGGCGCGCTCGCCCTCGGCGCGCCGGTGGCCGTGCTGCGCCGCGACGAGACGCGGCTGGTGCAGTTGACCCAGAAGCTCATCGCGAACTACCTGCGCGAGCAGAACGCCGCCGGCGCGAAATCCGGCGGATGAGACGGAGTTCCGCGATGCCTGACACGTCCAGGGCGTCGTGCCGCAGCACTGCCGCAGCGAGCCGGAGCGCGGCGGTTGCGCTGTACGCGATCTTGATCACGCTGGGGGACGCACCGCCAGCCGTTGCCGCGCCGCCCATGTCGCGGGACGGGCCGGACCACCTGACCTATCACGGGACGCCGCAACGCACCGGCTGGTACGACGACGAGCGACGCCTGACGCCGACGCGGGTCGCAGGCCACAGTTTCGGCCTGCTGTGGGAGTCGGCACCCATGGATCCGGCCGGCGGCACGCCGCCGCGTCTGTTCGCCTCGCCGCTGTACGTAGACCGTGTCGAGGTCGAGGGTGAGACCGGCATCGCGGGCACGCGCGCGGTGGTCTACGTCGCCAGCACGACGGGCTACGTCTACGCCATCAACGCGTTCCGGGATCGAGACGTCGCCGCCGGCGTGATCCTGTGGCGTGCGCGCCTGACTGCGACGCCGTGTTCGCGCGGGACGCAGGGCGTGCTCAGTACGCCGGTGATCGACCCTGTGGCGCAGACGCTCTACGTCGTCGCCTGCGACGCGACCCTCGCCTGGCAAGTGCACGCGCTCGACCTGCGCCACGGTCGCCCACAGCCCGGCTGGCCGCTGGCGATCGACGCCGCGGCGATCAACCGGCCTGGCGTCAACGCCAACGGCGGCAACCGCTTCCCGGCAGGCGTCGCCAACCTGCAGCGCGGCGCGTTGAACCTCAGCCCGGACCGTTCGCGCCTCTACGTCACCTTCGGCGGCGAGCCGGTCAGCGGCTGGCTGCTGGCCATCGACACACGGCAGCCGCGGATCGCCACCGCGTTCTCGATGACGGCCGACACCGCGGAAGGCACCGGCGGCCTGTGGGCCTCGGGTGGCGCGAGCGTCGATGCCGCGGGCGACGTGTACGTCGCGACCGGCAGCAGCGTCGTGAACATGCTCGCCGGGAAGGGCATCGCCGGCGTCTTTCCCGACAGTGAGTTCAACTGGGGCCAGTCGATCCTGCGCCTCGGCGTCGATCGCGACGCCGGCTTCCGACTCGTCGGCACGTACACCCCGTTCAACTATTGCCAGGTCGGCGCGCAGGACGTCGACCTCGGCAGCGGCAGCCCGGTGCTGGTCGACCTCGACCCGACGACCACCGCGACGCCGCGGTTGCTGGCGCTCGGCGGCAGCAAACAGGGCAACGTCTACCTGCTGGATCGCGAGCATCTGCCCGGCGGCCTGCGCCGCCGCCCGCCGTGCAGCGAGGACTCGAGCCGCGACGGCTCGCTGCTCGCGCCCGGGCCGCAGCCCCAGTTCGGCGCCCGCGGGCCGCTGAACGTGTTCGGCCCGTACTCAGACCGCTTCGGCATGGGCAATCAGGCGAAGAGCCGCAGCACCGGGGCGTGGTTCCAGGATCGCGCGGGTCGCAGCTTCCTCTACGTCACCGGCAGCCAGAAGGCGGCGGTGGATTCCGGTACCAGCGTCGCGCCGGGCCTGGCACGCCTGCGGCTGGTGACGCAGCCCGGCCAGCCGGCGTTCCTGCAGCTCGATCGGACCCAGCCCGCGCTGGTGCTGCAGAACCCCGGCTCGCCGGTGGTCACCAGCCATCGGGGCCGCCATGCCATCGTCTGGGTACTCGACCCGGACAAGCCCCGCTCAGCGTCGCTCTACGGCCCCGACGCCCCGAAGCCGGTGCTGTACGCGCTCGACGCCACCACGCTCGCGCTGCTGTGGCGCAGCGCGCCTGGGCAGCTGCATCCGAGCGGCAAGTACAACGAGCCAGTGATCGCGCGCGGCACCGTTTTCGTCGGCACGGACCGCCTGCAGGCGTTCGGTTTGCGGTCGCCGGGCGCCGCGCCCGTCCCGAGCGCCCCCGCCCTCGAGTCGATCGACGCCGCGGCGGCGCAGCCCGTGGCGGACGCGACGGCGGCTCAGGGCCGGATCCTCTACCTCGCGCGTTGCGCACCCTGCCACGACCAGGGTCGCCGCGAGATCCCGTCGCGGACCGCGATCGCGGCGCGCCCGGCCGCCTTCATCGTCGAGAAGATGGCCCTGGGGTCGATGCAGAGTGCGGCGCTGGGGCTCGACGACGGCCAGTTGCAGGCGATCGCAAGCTGGCTCGGCGCGGCCGGCCCATGAATCGTCATACGTGTATGATGATAAGCCTTCCGCCTCCATCCACCACGGAGTAACGAACGATGCTCGAGGGAATTGTCCGGACTTCGCCGCGCCTGGCCTCAACGCTCGTGGCCACCGCGCTGTGCACCGCACTCGCGACCGGCGGCCTCGCCGCCCAGGCCGCCAAACTCGACCTGAACACGCCC
>JAYTNX010000057.1:0-2096 GCA_043748075.1 Pseudomonadota bacterium | reverse complement strand
GCGACCTACGAGCCCTGGGGACTGAGCGTCGATCTCGGCAGCACGCTGACGCAGGCGACGCTCGAGCGGCTCGTCCATGTGGGCATCGACAGCAATGCGTCGGTGGCCGTCGTGTGGCGCTTCTGAAGCACGGCCGGCGCGGGGATCGCCGCCGCGGTTTTGTGTCAGACTTCGGGTCATGAGCGTCGCTCAACCCGGCTGCTACGGCGGCCTGCACGAAGTCTGCGTTGGCGTCCCGGACCTCGTCGAGGCCATCGCGTTCTACGAAGCCTTCGGCTGCCGGATCGGCGCCGTCGGCGAGCTCGACGCGGCCGCGGCGCGCGCGCTCTACGGCGTGGATTCCGCGCTGCGCTCGGTGCGTCTGCTGCACCAGCAGGCCGACCACGGGCTCGTGCGCCTGATGCAGTGGGAACGGCCGCTCAACGAGGGCCTCGGCCTCGCGCCGAACCTGCGCTGCGTCGGCTCGCGCTGGGGCGTGCGCGTCACCCACAGCGTCAGCAATCTCGTGAACCACGCACAGCGTGCCCGCGAGGCCGGCCAGCCGCTGACGCTGCTCGAGCCGGTGCTCGCCGTGATCGGCGAGGTCAGCGGCACGCACGCGGCGCGTCCGTTCCGCGACCCCATCGTCGGCGTGCGCGAGATGGTGCTGCTGTTGCCGCTGTACCGCCAGGTATTCTTCGAGCGCTTCGGCTACGAGAGCCCCGCCTACGGCCAGGTCGACCCGCACAGCCTGCTGCGCACCAGCCAGCACACGCATTGCGGGCTGATGATCGCCCACGACGACCCGCAGGTGCTCGACTTCTACGATCAGGTGCTCGGCCTGCAGCGCTGGATGGATCGACACACGCCCTACGAGAACGCCACCGGCTCGCGCAGCATCTTCGGCCTCGAGCCGGGCGAGGGCTTTCACATGGTCGACTTCGACGACCCGCGCTCCGGCAAGGCACTCGCCGAGCGGCGTTCCGGCAAGCTCAAGTGCGTGCGCTTCGCGGCCGGCGCCCGCATCGAAAACCGGCTCTCGCGCTCGCGCGCCGGCTGCCTCGGCTACAGCCTCTACGCCTGGCGCTGCCACGACATCGAAGCGCTGCAGCGGCGGGTCGCCGCCGCCGGCGCACGCCAGGTCAGCGACGTCGCGCACGACGAGTTCGGCCGCCGCGCGTTCACTTTCGATGCGCCCGACGGCTACCAGTGGACCCTGATCGGAGCCTGAACCGATGATTGCCAGACCCTCGCAGTTCGTGATGGTGTTCGCCGGCGCGCTGCTCATGAGCGTCGCAGCCTGCTCGCGCGAGCCGGCCGCCCGCGGCCCCGCCGCGTCCGACGCCGCTACGGCGACATCGGCATCCGCCGCACCAGGCACCGCCGCATTGCCCGGCGCGCCGACGACTTCCGCCACGCAGGACGCCGCACTCGTGATATCCGACGGTTCTCCCCGCATCGCCGACTCGCCCGGCGGCGTGCACATCCAGTATCGCGTCTACGGCCGCGGCGAACCGCTGGTGGTGCTGATCCACGGCTGGTCCTGCGATTCCAACTACTGGTCCGCGCAGGTCGCTGATCTGAAGACGCGCCATACCGTCGTCACGGTCGACCTCGCCGGCCACGGCGGTTCCGGCGCGAACCGCAGCGACTGGTCGATGCCGGCGTTCGCGGCCGACGTCGCCGCCGTCGTCGAGGTGCTGAAGGACCACCCGAAGGTCGTGCTGGTCGGCCACTCGATGGGCGGGCCGGTCGCCATCGAGGCGGCACGTCGCATCGGCCCGCGGGTCGTCGGCGTGATCGGCCTCGACACGTTGAAGAACGTCGGCCTGCCGCAGCCGAGCGCCGCCGAGACAGAAAAGCGTCTCGCGGCCTTCGAGGCGGACTTCATCGGTTCGACGCGCGGGCTGGTCGGCGCCACCATGTTCACGGCGAAGAGCGATCCGGTGCTGGTGCGCCGCATCGTCGACGACATGTCGCAGGCTCCGCCGGCGGTCGCGATTCCCGCCATCCGCCAGCTCAACGCCTGGGACGGCGTCGCCGCGCTGAAGGCACTGCCGGTGCCGGTCGTCGTGATCAACTCCGATCTGAACGGCGTGACGGACGAGGCGCGCATC
>JAYTNX010000056.1:0-2532 GCA_043748075.1 Pseudomonadota bacterium | reverse complement strand
CGTAGTATCCGCTGACCTCATTGGTCTCACCAGTCAGCGTGTTCTCTTCCGTGCCTCGTGCGTGTTCGGCGCTCAGGAAGAACCTGCGACCGTCGATCTGGAAGTCGGTACCCCGACGCTCGAACGCCAGGCGAAAGTCGTCCGTTGGATCGAGTGGCTCGCCCGTATCGAGCTCATCACCTGTGGCGCCGGAGACGCCGAGCCTCACCGTCAGATTGGCCCGATCGGCCCTGTAGCGCAACCCCACGCGCCCGAACACGTTCTTCCTGCGGGTGCTATCCGCCTGGACATTGAGGCCATCACCGTTGACCACCGTGATCGCGTCCTCGAGTCGCCATCCCTTTCCGAGCCTCACGTTCCCGATGAGTCCCACGCCGATGTCGCGCAGGTTGACGCCGCGTCCCAAAGACTCGGACAGCTCGGTGCGATTCACCTGGAACAACTCGCTGGACGATTCGCGGTTCTCGTAGCCGAACTGCGTCTTCTGTTGACCCACGCGCAGTTGGTGTCGAGGGATGAACTTGAAGATCAGAAACGCGTCCCTCAGCAGGCCGACGTTGGCGTCAGGCGATCGCGGATCGATCTCCACCTCGTAGGACAGCCACGGGTAAAGGTCGCCCCTCACGCCCAGACGAACTCGTTGCACGCGGAAGTTGGGCGCGTCGACAGCGTCTGAGCCCGTTGACAGAGAATGGCGGTAGTGAGTCTGCACGAAGCCGTAGAACGTGGCCTTCGGGGCTGGCGACGTCTCAGCAGCGTCGGCTGGTTGCGCAGGGTCACCGGCCCCCGCCGTCTGCGCCCGCGCGGGGCTCGCGTGCAGGCCGGCAAGCAGAAACCAAGCGCACAGCCCGCGCTGGACGAACGAGTATGGCGTTGTCATACCCCGTGAGAGTAACGGCCGCGCAAAAATCCTTCGGGCGTCAGGGAGGAGGCGCGAGGGCCGCGACGGAGCCGTCAGAACCAGAAGCGGATGCCGACCGACGGAAAGAACGGCAGGCCGCGGTCCTGTGCCATTTCGATGATGCGCGGGCGGTCGGCGCCGGGATCGACGGCGAGCGTCGAGTCTACCTGCGTGAAGTTCTTGGTGTTGAGGAGATTGACCACGTCGGCAAACAGCGCCCAGCGTTCGCCGCCCCAGGCGGGTCGGTAGGTGAGTCGAGCGTCGATGCGCGAGAAGCGCGGCAACCGCGCGCTGTTGAGCGAGCCCACGTCGCCATGGTCGGGCTGAAACACCGGCACACCCGACGCGTCGCGTTGCGGCAGGAACTCCTGGCGATTGCCGTCGGCGTCGGCGTCGGCCGTGTCTTGGACGAGCGAGAGGCGGACGCCGCGCACGGGCGTTCGCGGCAGGCCGCTTCTGGCGCGGCCGGTCAACGAGACATCCAGGCGGGGGCCCACCTTCACGTTGGCGGCGGCCGAAAGACCGTGGCGCCGGTCGTAGTCGAAGGGCCGAGTGACGCCGTAGTCGGTGCGGACGGCGTGGCTGAAGCTGTAGGTGACCCACCCGCTGAGCGGCGTGCTCGATCCCCCCACGCGCGACACGTGGGCCTCCACACCGTAGGCGCGCCCGCGCCCGGCGTTGACTGGCCAGGTCGTGACCTGCGGACTGGTCTGCACGGCGGACCACAGGGACGCGGGCACGTCGTAGGTGGCGAGGCGGGCCAGACGTTCGGCTTCCGTTTCAAGACGTCCGACGATCAGATCGTCGTAGCGCTTGTAGTACGCCTCGACTCGTGCGGTGACACCGCCGCCCAGCGACCGCTGCACGCCGAGTACCGTCTGGCGGGCACGCTCGGCCGCGACGCCCCGGCTGGCGTCCGCGCTCAAGTCGACGAAGTAGTCGGCTTGCAGCATCTTCTCGTAGCCCGGACTCTGCGCGTGCACCCGCACGGCGCCGTCGAGACGCCACCCGCGGCCCAGCTGCATCGCGGCGCTCAGACGTGGCGACACCGTGACGGCACGTGTGATGGAGCTGAGGTCCAGCCGAACTCCGGGCTCGACCACGACGCGCGAGCCCAACTGCCAGCGGTCCTTGAACCACATGCCGGCGCGTCTGGCCTGGCGTGACGAGTCCAAACGGCTCGGGAGCGCGGCTCCGAGCCTGATGCTCGAGGCATTGGCCTGCAGCAGGCTGCGATCGCCGGTGATGTCCCACACCCAGCCTGTGTCGAGCACGTGCACTTCGGCGCCGACATCGAGCCAATGCCGGGCCGACGGCACGAACATGAGGTCGTGCCGCACCGCGAGGTCGTTCACCTCGATCCGGCGATTCACTTTGAACTGCAACAGCTCGCCGCTATTGATGCTCTCGGGCGTGTTGGCCCCGCGGCTGTTGTCGAGCGACCGCTCGTAGGCGTCGAGCCCGTCGGTGAAGCCCGAGTACGACGCCACGGTTCGCGAGAACCCGCGCCCACCCACGCTGGTCTCGAACGTGAGGCCCGCCAGCGAGTTGTTGGTCGCGGCGGTGGAGCCGGCATCGGCATTGACGTCAGTGCTCTGGAGGAGCCGTTCGCGCCCGGCCAGCGCCACGAA
>JAYTNX010000055.1:0-4359 GCA_043748075.1 Pseudomonadota bacterium | reverse complement strand
TCGAGAGCGCGGCGATTGTCGAGTTCCTCGCCGATGCCTTTCCGGAGCATGGGCTCGCGCCTCCGCCGGGTGCGTCGGCGGCCCGTGCGGACTACCTGCAGATGCTGCATTTCGGTGGGACCTGGATCGACATGATGCTGTGGCAGGTGCGGGTGCACGAGGACGTGCTGCCAGAGTCGGCGCGCGATGCGCGCACGGTGGCGCGCTACCGGCACAAGTTCGTGGCCGAGGTGGAACCGCAACTCGCGCGGCGGCTGTCGGCAACGCCCTTCATCTGCGGCGAAAACTTCACCGCCGCCGACTGCGTGGTCGGCCACGACGTGATCTGGGCGCGTGGCTACGGGCTCTGCCAGGACGATGTGTTCCGCCAGTACGTGTCGCAGCTGTCGAAGCGGCCGGCATTCGCCCGCGCCTTCGCCGACGCACGGGAGTTCTCGCGCGCGGTGCCGCAGGACAAGCCGCTGGCGGGGAAATTCACGGGGTGAGCGCACGTCGAGCCAGCGCTATACTCGACCTCCATTTCACCCGGAGGGGCTTGCGATGTGCGACAACGATTCCCTGGACGACATGGTTGATCACCTCGGCCGCAGCGATGCGCTGTCACGGCGGCGCTTCGGCGCGCTGTCGGCGGGTCTCGGCTTCGTCGCGATGCTGCCGCGCTCGGCCAATGCCGCTGAGGTGAGCGAGCAGGAGG
Source organism: Pseudomonadota bacterium (assembly GCA_043748075.1). Lineage (GTDB taxonomy): Bacteria > Pseudomonadota > Gammaproteobacteria > Steroidobacterales > Steroidobacteraceae > UBA964. The sequence continues at coordinate 3,665 of JAYTNX010000055.1, read as the reverse complement.
TCGAGATTAAGACGTCGGCGGGCACCGCCGATGCCTACTACGTGCATCCCGCGAAGGGCAGCTACCCGGCGGTGATCGTCTGGCCCGACATCTTTGGTCTACGGCCGGCGTTCCGGCAGATGGCGCGGCGCCTCGCCGAGTCCGGCTACGCAGTGCTGGTACCGAACCCGTTCTATCGCCTCAAGCGTGCGCCGACCTCGACGCCGGGCGCGAACCTGCAAGACGAGGCGACTCGCAATATGCTGATGGGCATGGCGCGCTCGCTGACGGCCGAGACACAGGTGTCCGATACACAGGCCTTCATCGGCTGGCTCGACGGGCAGGCGGCGGTCGATCGCAAGCGCAAGATGGGGACGACTGGCTATTGCATGGGCGGCCCGATCACGATGCGCGCGGCGGCCGCGTTCCCCGATCGCATCGGCGCGGGCGCGTCGTTCCATGGCGGTGGCCTGGCGACCGACAAGCCCGACAGCCCGCATTTGCTGGTGCCGCAGATGAAGGCCCAGTACCTGATCGCCATTGCCGCGAACGACGACGAGCGTGAGCCGAACGCCAAGACGCTGCTGAAAGAAGCGTTCGCGAAAGCGAATCTGCCCGCGGAGATCGAGGTCTACGTCGGCACGAAGCACGGCTGGTGCCCGCCCGATGCCGCGGTCTATGACGCGGCGCAGGCGGAGAAGGCCTGGGCGCGGATGATGGCGCTGTTCGGGAAGGCGCTGGTCTGAGGCTGGACTCGCGGGTTGCAGGGAGTTTCTGCCTTGAGCGAGGCGAGCCCTGCGGCGCAGCTCTCGGAGTTCATCGACCGGTACGATCCGGAGATCGCCGCCTTCGCCCGCGCAGCGCTGTCGCAATTGCGCAAGCGGCTGCCGGGCGCGGTCGAGCTCGTCTATGACAACTACAACGCGCTCGCGATCGCTTTCGGGCCGACCGATCGGGCGTCGGAGGCGGTGGTCTCGATTGCGCTGTATCCGCGCTGGGTCACGCTGTTCTTCGCGCAGGGCGCGCGGCTCGAGGACCCCCGCAGGCGGCTGCGGGGTTCGGGCGTCAAGATGCGACATGTCGTGCTGCAACAGCCCGCGGATGTTGCGGTGCCGGACATCGAGCGCCTGATCGCGGCCGCGCTGGAGGCTGCCGGGTGGAAACCCGACGGGCGGCGCAAGCGTAGGTTGCTGATCAAGGCGGTGTCGGGGAAGAAGCGGCCGCGTCGTGCGGCCGCTGCCGTGTGCTGAGGAAGAGTCATGGCGACCAAGCCGGATTTCATCGAGTACGTGCGCGAGCAACTGGCCGGGGCAGGCGCGGTGTCGTATCGACGGATGTTCGGCGAGTACGCGGTGTATCTCGACGGCAGGGTGGTCGCACTCGTCTGCGACAACCAGTTGTTCGTGAAGCCGACCGCGGCCGGGCGGGCGTTTCTCGGCAGCGTGGTCGAAGCGCCGCCGTATCCGGGGGCGACGCTGTATTTCCTGGTCGACGAGGCGCTGGAGTCACCGCAGGAGGTGGCGCAGTTGATCCGCCTCACCGCGCGCGAACTGCCCAAACCCAAACCCAAACCCAAACCCAAACCAAAGTCCAAACCCAAACCCAAGCTCCGGGCAGGGTCTTCATGAGCGCGATTTTTCCGGGCCGCTACACCGCGCAGGTCGAAGGCCCGTTCGTGGTGTTCCTGATCGGCATGCGTGTGAATCGTCTGTGGGCCGTGCACAAGTGGATGCCGGTGGCGCGGGCGATGGGGCCGATGCTGCGGCAACTGCTGGCGCAGCGCGACATGGGCCTGCTGCATGCGGAGTCGTTGCTGTACTGGCGCGGTGTGGTCCTGGTGCAGTACTGGCGATCGTTCGAGCACCTGGAACAGTTCGCGCGCTCGCCGGCGGCAACGCACCTGGAAGCGTGGAAGCAGTTCAATCGTGCGGTCGGTGCCGATGGCAGTGTCGGGATCTGGCACGAGACCTATGTCGTGCAGGCCGGCCAGTACGAGACGGTGTACGGCAACATGCCGCGGCGCGGGCTGGCCTGCGCGGGCGAGCACCTGCCGGCGACCGGCCGGCGCGAGACGGCGAAGCGGCGGCTGGGGATGAGTGGCGAGCCGGCGGTGGCGAGCTACGACAACCCGACGTTGCGGCCCGGGCGTTGACCGTGTTGCAGACTCGAACCCTGAAGACTCTCGGGCTATTGCTGCTGGCCTACGGTGTGCTTTGCCTGCCGGCGACGCAATGGCTGGGCTATCTGGATTCGCCGCTCGGCCTGATCGCGGTAGTGGCCGGGCTCGCCTGGTTGATGGCGCGCGGCATCACGGCGATCGGCGGCACCACTCGCGCGAAGGACTGAGCGGCCAGGAGCGCGACCCGGGCCTGGCACGGGGATCAGCGCGTCAGCGCTGGGGGCGTCGGGGTGGCGGCGACCTGCGCGCGGATCTCCTTCAGCTTGGCCTTCACCCGGCGCATGGGGTCCGGCCCCATGCGCAGCAGCATGCGCTGGCCAGCCGACAGCTGCTGCAGCGCGGGATCTTCGTACTGGTACAGCACCCAGGGTCGCTCCGGCTTCATGTCGACGCCGAACTCGGGCAGGCGCACGCGCAGCGGGCCGGGCGGTGACGGTGTCGCGAGCAGCAGGTCGATCACGGCGACCAGCCGGTCGTTGAAGTATTTGCCGGGAAACCCGAGGTCTTCGTAGGCCCGTTGCAGCACGGGATAGAGGCGGCGGTAGGCCGTGGCAGCGGCGGCGGTGTCAATGGCCTCGAGCATCGCGACGTACTTCGCATAGCGCACGAAGTTCGTGCTGGCGATCACCTCGGCCTCGCCGCTGCGTTCGGTGGAGAAATTGCCGCGCGGCGGAATCAAGGGCGAGAGGCTGGCACTCGCCTGCGCGCGGCCGAGACTGTCGATGGTCGCGACGATGCGGCGCGGCAGGTCCTGCAACCGGAACAGCGACTGTACGGTGCCCGCACCGGCGAGCGCCATCAGCGTGGATTCGAGGTCGGCGGCGGTCGGCGCGCCCGGGGCGTCGGTCGGCACCTCGACCGGGTTCACGATGGCGGGCTCGGGCGGCGGCGGTGGCGGCGCCAGCGTTGCGCGCGGGGCCGCCGGCGGCTTCGAAACCTCGGGGGGTGCCTCGGGAAGCAACCACTGCCAGGCGGCGAACGCGACGGCGGCGAGCACGACGATGCCGGCCGCGAGCGGCGCATTGCGTCGCCAGGCCGGGACTTCTGCGTCGGGGTTTTCCTCAGTCATTGCCGATTATAGGAGCATCTGCGGCGCCGTCGATCCTGCCCGCCGGCATTGCTCATCGCGCCCGAGTGCGCAGCCAGGGGCTGAGCAGCTCGATCGCCCGCGCCACGTCGTCATGCGAGACCGCGAATGACAGGCGCACGAAACGCTGGCCCAGGCGCGGGTCGAAATCGATGCCCGGGGCGAAGGCAACGCCGGTCGCGTCGAGAAGCTCGTGACAGAAGGCGAGACTGTCCTGAGTCAGGTGGCCGACATTGGCGTAGAGATAGAACGCGCCATCGGGAGGCGACAGCCCCTGCAGGCCCATGGCGGGCAACTCGGCGAGCAGCAGTGCGCGGTTGCGTGCGTAGCCGTCGACTGCGGCGCGCAGGTCCGTCGGATCATCGAAGGCGGCGAGCGCAGCGTGCTGCGCCATCGACGACGGCGTGAGGAAGAAATTGA
>JAYTNX010000054.1:0-4095 GCA_043748075.1 Pseudomonadota bacterium | reverse complement strand
TTCGTGCGCTGGTCGTCGGCGTCGACCCACTTACCATCGATGTGGAGCTGCTGGCGCAGCAGGGTCGGGTCCTTCAGCTTCAGTGCGTTCATTTGTGTTCCACTCAGCCGACGTGTTCGGCGAAGAAGGCCAGCGTGCGCTCGAGCGCGAGCGCCGCGCTCGGCGCATCGAAGTCGGGTCGTTCGTTGCAGTTGAAACCGTGGCCGGCGGGGTAGGTGTGATAGAGGCCGGCAGGCCAGGCGGCGCGAATGGCCTCGACGTCGCTGAGCGGAATGTGGCTGTCGCGCTCGCCGAAGTGGAACATCACGGGCTTCGTCGGCAGCGTCTCGAGATTCTTCGAGATGCCGCCGCCGTAGTAGGCGACGGCGGCGCTCACGGGCAGCTCGCGCGCGGCATGCCAGGCGCAGAGTCCGCCCCAGCAGTAACCGACGATACCGACGCGGCCGGCATGGCGCGTGACCGCGATCGCCGCGCCCAGGTCGGCGAGGATGTTCGCCTTGGTGACCTGCAGCATGTAGCCGATGCCTTCCTGCGTGCCGGCAGTGTCGTAGCGGAGCTCGACACCGCGACGAACGCGGTCGAACATCGCCGGCGCGATCGCGACGTAGCCGCGCGCCGCGAAGTCGTCGGTGATGGCGCGGACGTGGCCGTTGACGCCAAAGATCTCCTGCACCACCACGACCGCGCCGCGCGGCGCGCCCTTCGGCGCCGCGAGCCAGGCCTGGAACTCGTGCCCGTCGCGGGCCATCAGCGTCGTGAATTCGCCCATGGTCGGGCTCCTCGGCATCGTCGGGGGATGAGACCAAGCATACCCCAGATGGCGCTCCTCAGGCCGGGACGACTGCCGGGTCGGCGGTACCGAAGCGGATCTCGTCGCCGGGTAGCGCTTTGCCGCGCGGGGCGGGTGGCCGCGATAATAGCCGCCATGAACGAAGACGCCGCGCGCGATGTGCTGCTGGTGCGGGCGATCGAGACCACCGAGGCCTCGCGCGAACTGATCGGTGAGGGCGATCGCCGGCATGCGGCCCGCGCGGCCGCCGAGCTGGCGCGCTGGCAGTCGAGCACTGCGGGCACGGCGCCCTCGGCCGAGGTCTTCCTGGCGCGGCGCGCGGGCCTGCTGCTCGAGAAACTGGCGGCGACGCAGCCCGCACTGCAACGTGCCTCGCGGGCGATGACGTGGCGGCCGGGTGTCGGCATCGCCGTTGCTCTGGTGGCGCCGCTGGTCGGGCTGCTTGCGGAGCAGGTGGCGGATCGCGGCCATGTCAACATCCTGGCGTTCCCGTTGCTGCTGATCGTCGGCTGGAACGTCGTGGTGTACGTCGTGATCGCCATCCACGCGCTGCGCCGACTCGCGGCGCAGTCGCCACGGCAGCGCGGCGCGGACGACGTTTTCCACCCACTCGAGCAGGCCGGCACGGACGCGGGGTCGAGCGTGGCTTCGCTTGCATCGGCAGCGACACCCGCACCGCCCGGCGCGTCAGCGCCCGCCGCGGTGGCGGGCACCGTGCGCGGCGTTCTACTGGGGCTCGCGCAGCGCAGCCTCGGCGCGTCCGCGGGCCCGCTCGCGCCCGCCTTGCGCCGCTTCGGCGTCGACTGGTCGAGTGCCATGGCGCCGCTCGCCACGGCGCGCGCGGCGCGGTGGCTGCACCTCGCGGCCGCGCTGCTCGCGCTGGGCGCCGTCGTCGGTCTATACCTGCGCGGCCTGGTGTTCGAGTACCGGATCGGCTGGGAGAGCACCTTCCTCGGTGCGCCGGCGGTGCATGCGCTGCTGGCGACCGTGCTCGCGCCGGCGGCGGCACTGCTCGGCATCGCCATTCCCGACGTCGCGCAGATCGCGGCCCTCCGTTTCCCCGCGAGTGCGGGCGGCGCGCGGGCGGCGGACTGGATCCACCTCCATGCGTTGACGGTGTTGCTGGCGGTGATCCTGCCGCGCGCGCTGCTGTTCGCGGCGGCCACGGTTCGCGAACGGCGGCTGGCACGGCAACTGCCGTTGGACCTGCGGGCGCCGTACTTCCGGCGGCTGCTCGGGCCACTGCTGCGGGGCGAGGCGCGGCTGCGAGTCGTACCCTTCAGTTACACCGTCGACGAGTCGACCGCGCTCGGCCTGCGTGCCGTGGCGCAGCGGCTGCTCGGCGAGGGCGCCGGGCTCACGCTCGGGCCGACCGTCGCTTACGGCGACGAGGGACGTGCCGCCGAAGGCCTGCTCGCCGCCGATCCGCAGGTGCCGTTGACGCTGGCGCTGTTCAGCCTCGGGGCGACGCCGGAGGCGGAGAATCACGGCGCGTTTCTCGAAACCCTGGCGCGCGGGCTCGCCGGGCCGCTGGCGGTGCTCGTGGACGAGGGGCCGTATCGTCGCCGTCTCGGCACGGCGGTCGACACCGGCGCCGCGGCACGCCTCGAAGAGCGCCGGCAGGCGTGGCAGGCGTTCGCGGCGACGCGCCGTCTCGCGATCGCCAGCGTCGACCTCGCGATGCCGGACTTCGACGCGCTCGAGCGTCGCCTCGAGCCGGCGCTGGCCGGTGGCGCCGAAGCGCGCCACGAGTGCGCGCCATGACGGCGACCGATACCGGCAGTGCGATGGGGCCCGCAGACGTCTCTGCGGACACGAACGCCAGTGTGGCGCTGACGCTCGTCTCGCACACCAATGCCGGCAAGACCACGCTGGCCCGCACGCTGCTCGCGCGCGACGTCGGTGAAGTGCGCGACCTGCCGCACGTCACCGATCTCGCCGAGTCATACACCCTGCTCGAACTGCCGGGCGGCCCCCGGCTGCAGCTCTGGGACACGCCCGGCTTCGGCAATTCGGCGAAGCTGCTGCAGCGGCTGCGCGGGGCGGACAACCCGATCGGCTGGCTGTTGCGCGAGGCCTGGGATCGCTGGCGCGATCGTCCGTTCTGGTGCAGCCAGCAGGCGGTGCGCGCAGCGCGCGACGCCTCGGACGTCGTGCTCTATCTCGTCAATGCGGCCGAGGATCCGCGCGATGCGGGCTATCTCGCCCCGGAGATGCAGATACTGCGCTGGGTCGGCAAGCCGGTTCTCGTGTTGCTGAACCAGGTCGGCCCGCCGCGCCCGCCGGCGCAGGAGCGCGAGGATGTGGAGCGCTGGCGGCGCCATCTCGAACCCTTCGGGCTGGTCGCCGACGTGCTCGCGCTCGACGCCTTCGCGCGCTGCTGGGTGCACGAGGCGGTGCTGCTCGAGTCGGTGGCGCGGGTACTGCCGCCGCACAAACAGGCGGCACTCGCGGCACTGGCCGCCGAATGGATCGCGCGTCGCATGGCGATCTTCGACCAGGCGATGGCGCTGCTGGCCGCGCAACTCGCGGCCGCGGGCTGCGATCGTGAACCGGTGGCGGAGTCCACGTTATCGACCCTGCAGAAACTGCTGCAGGCGGTCGGCGGAGCGCGCGAGGAACTCGACGTGCAACGCGACGCGGCGATGGCCGCGCTCGCCTCGCGCCTCGACCTGCAGATCGTCGCGGTCACCGATCGGCTGATACGGCTGCACGGTCTCGACGGTACGGCGACGCAGACCGTGCTCGAGCGGATGCGCACGAACTTCGCCACACCCGACAAGGTCGGCGAGGGGCGTGCCGCGCTCTGGGGCAGCGTCGTGACGGGCGCGCTGACGGGCCTGAAGGCGGACATCGCAGCGGGTGGCCTGACGCTCGGCGCAGGGCTGCTGCTGGGCGGCCTGATCGGCGGGCTCGCCGGCGCCGGCGTCGCGCGCGGCCTCAATTGTCTCAGCGGCGCCGACCAGCCGGTGGTCGGGTGGTCCGTCGCATTCCTCGAGGGGCTGGTGCGCTCGGCGGTGCTGCGATATCTGGCGGTCGCCCACTTCGGTCGCGGCCGCGGCAAATGGGTCGACGGCGAGGCGTCGGCCTGGTGGAAGGACGAGGTCGCGTCGGTCGTCGAACGCCAGCAGCCGCGGCTGCGGGCGGCCTGGGCGCTGGTGGCGCGCGACGGCGCTGCGGCGGAGCCGGCGCTCGCCCAGGCGCTGCGCGTGGTGCTCGGGTTGGCGTCGGCCGACGTGCTCGAACGATTGTATCCCGGTCGCGTACCCGCGCAGTTGCGTGAGGCGGGTGGGCCGCGCGATCGC
>JAYTNX010000053.1:0-4017 GCA_043748075.1 Pseudomonadota bacterium | reverse complement strand
GCGGCGTCACGGTGCGCGTGATCGTCATGGCGGGTGGTGACCTGATTCGCCCGAACATGGAGTCGCGCCTGACGGGTGGCCTGTCAATCGGTTTCCCTGCGGCCAGTCTTGAAGCGACGCTCGAGCGCTTTACTGCTTTGGGTATCGATTCCACCGCCGGCATCGTGCCGCTGACGATCACTCGGCCCGATGGCAGCAGTTACGTGTCCGGAGAGATCCTGTTCCGCGGGCCCGAGCAGATCTACATGCTCGTCGTCGGCCGGCCCGCCGACATGACGCCCGTGGGTCCGATCGACCCGACGACCGGCATGGGCGGCCCGGCGTACTCCGCGCTCGTCGTTCCCGATGCCGCGCGCGAGATCGAGTTCTTCCGCGAGGTGCTCGGGTGGGAGGCGCGGCAGGACATTGTTCTGACGACGTCCGGACCCGCCGGCGGACTGGGTCTCGATGCCGGCACGCAGTTCCGGTTCGTGCAGTTGTTTGCGCCCGGCGCGACCACGGCCTACCTCTGCCTGCTGGACATGATGGCGGTCGCCCGCGCGAACCCGGTTGCGCCGCGGCTGCCGAATCGCGGACTGGTGATGTGGAGTTTCAGCACCGCCGCGTTCGACCAAGTGGAGCAGCGCGTCCGCGAGGCTTCCACGATTTCCGGACTCGCCTCGCAGCCGCGGTTCTCAGGCGTTGCGGGGCAGCGCAGACTGACCGTCCTTTCGCCGGCGGGATTGATGATCGAAATTACGGAGCGGTTGCAGGATTGAAGTCCCTGGGCAGTCGTCCCTCGGGCAAGCGACTCGAGCGGATCGAAGCCTCGCCGCGCTGGGCGGGTGAGGCGTTCCGCAATCTGCATCCGATGCTGCCGAACCTGCGCGATCCTGCCGCCACCCTGCCGACGCTGACGGACTTCCTCTGCGACGGCGAGCGGCGGGTACCGCAGGGGCCGCTGCCGTCGATGAGCCCGCTCGATGCCTGGAAACGGCCCTCCGCCAGTGGTCTGCGAGCGACCTGGCTCGGTCATTCCACGGTGCTGCTGGAGATGGAGGGCTGGCGCGTGCTGACGGACCCCGTCTGGGGTCCCCGCGCCTCGCCGCTGCCGCTCGTCGGTCCCCGGCGTTTCCAGCCGGTGCCGGTGCCGCTGCGAAAAATGCCCGATATCGATCTCGTGGTGCTCTCCCATGACCACTACGACCATCTCGACTATCCCACCATCCGCGAACTCGCCCGGCACAGCGACGTTCCCTTCGTCACGTCACTGGGCGTGGGTGCGCACCTCGAAGGCTTCGGCGTCGCGCCGGAGCGCATTCACGAACTCGACTGGTGGGAAACCCATGCGCTGGCGAATAGCGGCGTCACCGTCACGGCGGCGCCGTCGCAGCATTTCTCGGGGCGTGGCCTGAAGGACCGCAACGCCACGTTGTGGTCTTCGATGGTCATCCGCACGCCGCGCCACGCGGTGTTCTTCAGTGGCGACACCGGGCTGACGACGGAGTACCAGGCGATCCGCGACCGGCTCGGACCGTTCGACCTGGTGATGCTGGAGGTCGGAGCTTTTCACCCGGCCTGGGGTGACATCCATCTCGGGCCCGACCACGCGCTCGAGGCATTGGCCCTGCTCGGGGGCGGGCCGTTCCTGCCGGTGCATTGGGGAACCTTCAGCCTGGCGATGCACGCGTGGGACCAGCCGGCAGAAGTCCTGCTGGAGCGGGCATCGTCGACGGGTGCGCAGCTGGTCATGCCGCGGCTCGGGGAGCCGATCGAGCCTGCGCATGCGGAAGTGGTTGTTCCCTGGTGGCGGGCGGTCGACGCCGGCAAGGTCGACGCGCAGATTGTCGACGCGCCATCGGCGGCGGGCAGGGCGGTCGATGTGCCCAAGGGAATGCCCTGGCCGTTGGACTAGCCTCGTGACGTCCGGCGAGTTCGCCGAGGGCCCGCCACCTCGAGGCCGGCCTTGCCGGGAACGACCAGACGCAGGCCGCAGTGGCGCGCAAGGCGTTGCTGGCGCTCGTCGAACGTGACGAAGTCCTTCATCCCCAACTCGACTGCACTGGCGACGTGAATGATGTCGAGCGTACGACAACCCGTCTCTTGCGTGTGTGCGCGACTCAGCTCGGCGGCGCGCTTCAACGTAGCGCGCCACAGCATGTCGGCAAGCGCATATCGACCGTCCTGGAAGTCCTGGTCCAGCGCGCCCAGGGCCGCCTTGCCCGCCGTTTCGGAAATCATCTTCCGGTTCACCGCGAGGCCGACGGCGTTGACGAGCTCTACGTGGCCATGGTGCGTCACGATGAGCGGATCGCCAACGCGCGAGCGCCACGCGGCCACGGCGCGCGACTCTGCCTCGCGCAAATAGAGCTTCAGCAGCGCGCTCGGGTCGACATAGACGCGGTCAACGCTCGCCACGGCTCGCCGCGCGGAGCGCCGCGGACTGCGTCTTGGAGAGTGGCCTGGGCTGATAGCCGCACAGACGAGACCAGTAGTCCATCGCAGGCGGAGTGGCGGCGGGCGACTGCGTGTACAGAGCGAGGCGATAGCGAGGAACCCCGCGCTCCGTCAGCACGACTTCGCCGCTGGCTTCCACCAGTTTGCGGACTTGCGGAAAGCGATTGCGGAGATCACGGACGGTGGCGGAACTCATAGTGATACGAATATGTATCAGTGAATGCCGGGTGTCAACGCGGGAAATTGGGGAATTCGTAGCGAAACTGCAGGATATTTGTTGTGCCGGCGCCTACCATGGCGCGCTTTTGTAGTCCTTGAGGAACTGTCCCCAGACATGCGTGCCGGTTGCCACCCCCGTGAACAGGGGGTCGAGGATGCGCGCCGCCCCGTCGATGATGTCGAGGGGTGGCGCGAAGCCCAGTTCTGCCTTGCGCGCCGCATGCACGGCGGGGTCCTCGTCGGTCACCCAGCCGGTGTCCACCGCGTTCATGTGGATGCCGTCGCGCACGTAGTCGGGTGCGCTGGTCCGGGTCATCATGTTGAGCGCGGCCTTCGCCATGTTGGTGTGCGGGTGGCGGTCGGTCTTGGTCGTTCGATAGAACTGGCCCTCCATGGCACTGACGTTGACGATATGCATGTGGCGGCTGCCCGAGCGCATCATCAGCGGCTTGAGCCGCGCATTCAGGACGTAAGGCGCGATCGCGTTGACGAGCTGCACTTCGAGCAGCTCCGGCGTTTCCACCTCGTGCAGGCGCAGGCGCCAGCTGTTGACCTCTCGCAGGTCGATCTGCTGGAGATCCTCGTCGTATCGGCCGGTCGGGAACAGCGACTCGCCTGCCCGATAGTCCTCGTCGAGGTAGCGTCGCTGCGACAGTGCGGCACTGTGTAGCAGCCCCTCCGAATGGCCGGGCAAGCGCGTCCGCCCGACGAGCGGCCCGTTTCCCACCGCCGTCGACGGCGATGTTGATGGCGAGGGCGATGGTCCCTCGACGAGTGCCCGGCACAGCGTATCGTGCTGGCCGAGCACACTGCGCCGGTCCGCCGGAAGGGCCGATGAGCCCGCCGCTTCACGCGGGAGTAGATGTTGAAAGAAGCCTGCGGGTCGACGCACGGTCTGGCAGGCGTTGTTGACGATGAAGTCCAGGCGGGGCAGGTGCCCTGCGAGCCAGCCCGCAAAGACCTCTACGCTCGGCGTGTGGCGCAGGTCGAGGCCGAAAACCTGAAGGCGTTCGCGGAACTCGGAGAAGTCCGGCTCCCTCGCGTAGCGTTCGACCGCGTCGATGGGAAAGCGCGTCACCACCACCACCTGTGCGCCGGCGCGCAAGAGCTTCAGTGCCACCTGGAAGCCGATCTTGACGCGCGCGCCGGTGACCAGTGCGTAGCTGCCCCGCAGGTCCGCGCGCTGCTCACGCTTCGCGTAGTTGAAATCGCCGCAGGGTCGACACATCGAGTCGTAGTAGCGATGGACCTCGGTAAAGGACTGCTTGCAGACGTAGCACGCACGCGCCGCGCGCAGCTCCGGTCGTTCAGAGGCTGGCTCGGTTCCTGGCGGCGGCAGCCACAGGGGCGCGTAGGTCGCAT
>JAYTNX010000052.1:0-4129 GCA_043748075.1 Pseudomonadota bacterium | reverse complement strand
GTCGTCCTCGAGGCCCCAGATTGCCTTGAGCTGCGCCGAGAACACCTGCCGACCGGTGTGCGCGTCGTAGCGGAACACGCCGACGCCGGTGGCCTCGAGCGCCAGCGTGGTCTGCGTCTGCTGCTCGCGCAGGGCGACGGCTGTCTGATGCAGGCGCCAGGCGACGGCAGCGAAGCGTGCGAGGCGATCGAGCAGCCGTGCGTCCTCGCCGTCGAACTGCGCCTCGGGCTGGTGATGGATCGCCCAGACCGTACCGATCACCCGACCGCCGACGCGCAGCGCCGTGATCAGCACCTCTTCGAGCGGCGCACCGAGTGCGTCGAGCTCCGGGTACAGTCGCCCGGGTCGCTGGAACAGCTGCGGCTGCGTGGTGTCGAGTTCGATCGCCCAGGGCGTGAGGCGATGCGGCTGCGGGCCATGGATGGCGCGGCTCGTCGCCAGCGCACCGCTGACGGCCTGCCACCGATAGTCGCTTTCCGCGGCGCCGGGTTCCACGAGGCTGATGCCGGCGGAGCCGGCACGACAGGTCTCGACGATCGTCGTGGCGAGGCGCTGCAGGATGGTGTCGGGTGCGCCGGCCAGCGCATCCATCAGCCGTAACAGTGCCTGGTTCTCGATCGCGTGCTGCGGCTCGCGACTCGGACGTCGCGCGAGCTCGCCCGTGGCGATCACGGCCTCGCGGAGCGAGGCCGCGGTCGAGGTGGCTGCGGCGTCCATCGTGCACCGTACCGGCTTGGAGGCCTGATTGTCTGCCTCCCCGTGCGGTGTCTCAAGGCGGTTTCGAACAAAGCGGCGCGTCTGGCGCCGGATCGCGACAGCCGCGACAATCCGTTGCGGGCCAGTCGGCCCGAATGGCGGAGGCGCGACGGTGGCAATGCTCGAGGGCAGGATCATGCTGGTGCTCGGCGGCTCCAGTGGCATGGGCCGTGCGACGGCGCAGGGGCTCGCGCGCCACGGCGCGCACGTGGTGGTGGCGGGGCGTCGCATGACGCTTTGCGAGGAAGTCGTCGACGGTATCCGCCTCGCTGGCGGCCGCGCGAGCGTGGCCGCGGTGGACGTCACCGATGCGCAGGCCGTGGCTGCGCTGTTCGCCGGTCTCGAGCGCGACTTCGGTCGTCTCGACGGTGCGTTCAACAATGTCGGCCGCACGCTCGGCAGCTCGCCGACCCACGAGACGCCGCCCGAGCGCTTCCTGCAGACGCTGGAGATCAACCTCGTGTCGGTGTTCCGCTGCCTGCAGCACGAGATTCGGCTGATGCGTGCGCAGGGCGGCGGCGGGGCGATCGTCAACAACAGCTCGATCGGCGGCACGCGTGGCTTCGCGGGCTTGCAGGACTATTGCGCTGCGAAGTGGGGGCTGATCGGCTTGTCCAAGGCCGCCGCGCTCGAGAACGCCGCGCACGGCATCCGGATCAACGTGCTCGCGCCGGGGTTGATCGCGACCGAGCGATTCGAGCAGGTGCAGGTCGAGCATGCGGCGACGATCGCCGCGCGTCTCGAGGAAGTGCCGATGCGACGACCTGGCGCCATGGAAGACGTCGCCGAGACCGTGGCCTGGCTGCTCGGGCCGGCGACCACCTACCTGACCGGCGCCGTGCTGCCGCTGGACGGCGGGGAATGCGCGCGATGACGGCGGAGGCTGCGAATCGGCCGCGGGATTGTGAGCGCGCGTTCGTGCGGCTGCGTGAAGGGTTGCTGCACTACCGGCATGTTGGTGATCAGGCCGAGGCGGGCTCCGCCGGTGCCGCGCACGGCAGGCGCCCAATCTGGATGATGCACGCCTCGCCTGCGTCGTCGCGCAGCCTCGAGCCGCTGGTGCTCGAGCTCGCGAACCGGCATGGCCGGCGAGTGTTCGCGCCAGACACACCGGGCAATGGCGATTCGGCCGCGCTGTCACCCCCGCCCGCGCTCGCGGGCGGGTCCGCGGAGCCGGAACTCGGCGACTATGCCGACGCCTTCGTGCGCGCGATGGACGCGCTGCGCATCGAGCAGGTCGATCTCTACGGCTTCCATACCGGGGCGCACATCGCGATCGAGATGGCGCTGGCGTTTCCGGATCGGGTCGGCCGTCTGGTGCTCGACGGCCTGCTGTGGCTCGAGGAGGGCGAGCGCGCGGAATTTCTCGCGCACTACGCGCCGCCGCTGCGACCGGACGCGAACGGCACGCAGGTGTTCACCGCGTTGCAGTTCATCCGCGACCAGGCCTGGTTCTTCCCGCACTTCCGGCGCGATTCGGCACACAATCTCGGAGGCGGTGCGATGCCGCCGGAACTGTTGCACGCGCTGACGGTGGACCTGCTGAAGGCGGCGGAGACCTATCACTTCGCCTATCGCGCGGTGTTCCGGCACCGGCTCGAGGAACGGCTGCCGCGACTCGGCGCGCAGCCGGCGATGCTGATGGCGGATGCGTCCGACCCGACGCGTGGCGCGGTGGCGCGCGCGGCGGCGATCGTTCCGGGCGCGCGCAGTACCGTGCTTGCAGAATCGTGGTCGCCCGAGGGTGTGGCTCGCAAGGCCGCGACGATCGTGGAATTCCTCGACGGCAGGATCAGTCGAACTCGGACTTGATCGGCCGCGTCATCAGCGCCTTGACGACGTCGCGTGCGGGCACGCGTTCGTAGAGCGTGCGATACAGGCCTTCGGCGATCGGCATCGAGACGCCGGCGCGCGTCGCCACGGCAAAGACCCCGCGTGCCGCGACGTACCCCTCGACGACCTGACCGATCTGCGCCAGCGCCGCTTCGGCGCTGTGACCGGCCGCGAGTGCCAGGCCGAAACGGCGATTGCGCGACTGGTCGTCGGTGCAGGTCAGCACCAGGTCGCCGAGGCCGGCGAGACCCATGAAGGTCTCGCGGTGCGCGCCGAGGGCGACGCCGAGGCGCGTCATCTCGACCAGCCCGCGCGTGATCAGGGCGATGCGCGTATTGGCGCCGAAGCCGAGACCGTCGGAGAGGCCGGCGCCGACCGCCATCACATTCTTCACCGCGCCGCCGACCTCGACACCGACGATGTCCGCGGACGTGTAGGCGCGAAAGTTCGACGACGACAGGCTGGTGGCGAGCGCGGTGGCGAACGTCGGGTCGGGCGATGCGACGGTCATCGCGGTCGGCAGGCCTGCGCCGACTTCGCGCGCGAAGGTCGGCCCGGAGAGCACCGCGATCGGCACGTCGTGGCCGAGCACCGCGCGCGCCACCTGGTGCGGCAGCAGGCCGGTGTCGAGCTCGAAGCCTTTGGTGGCCCAGGCGAGCCGCAGGTCGGGACGCAGGCGGGGGCGCAACTCGATCAGCGTCGCGCGCAGCGCGTGGCTCGGCACGGCGACCAGCAGGTCCCGTGCGCCGTCGAGCGCAGCCTCGAGCGTCGGCGCGACGCCGAGCGTCTCGGGGAAGTCGGCGCCGGGCAGGTAGCGGGAGTTCTTCCGCTCCCGCGCCATTCGTTCACGCTGCGCGGGGTCGCGGCCCCAGAGGCGCGTCGGGTGGCCCGAGCGCGCGAACTGGATGGCCAGCGCGGTGCCCCAGGATCCGGCGCCGATCACCGCGACCGGCAAGGGCGATGCCGCGGGCGTCACGCGCGCCTCAGCTGTTCAGCGCCTTCTGCGGCGGCGCGGCGGCAGCCTCGGCCAACGAGCGCGCGTATAGCGCGTCGAAATTGACCGGGGGGAGCAGCATCTGCGGGAAACCGCCCTGCGAGACGAGCTGCGAGACGACCGAGCGCGCGTACGGGAACAGCACGCTCGGCGCGACGCTGGCGATGGCGCGGCGATAGTCTTCCTCACCGAGATTGCGCACACCGAACACGCCCGCCTGCTTGACCTCGACCAGGAAGGCCGTGGCCTCGCCGGTGCGGGCGGTGACGCTCACGGTCAGCACCACTTCGCGCAGCTCCGGTGAGATCGTCTCGGCGGCGGTGTTCAGGTCGAGCGAGATCTGCGGGTTCCACTGGCCCTCGACGCGTGGGCCCTTCGGCGCCTCGAACGAACAGTCCTTGAGGTAGACCGACTGCAGCGAGAACTCGGGTGCGTTGGGGTCGGCGGGAGTGGCGGCGCCAGCGGCGCCCGGATCGGAATCGGCCATGGTTCAGTCGGACCTCGATGCGGAGTATCGAATCAGGGGGCAGGCGCGTCGCGGAGAGC
>JAYTNX010000051.1:0-69876 GCA_043748075.1 Pseudomonadota bacterium | reverse complement strand
CGCTTCCGCGAGGCCGAGCCGATCCTGCGCCGCTCGACCGCCTACCGCGCCGCGCTGCTCGAAGCCGAACCGCTCAACGCCAGCCTGCGACGCGACCTCGCGATCTCCCGCAGCGCGCTCGGCGATTCCCTGGCGGAGAATGGCGCACGCCGCGAAGCCTGCAGCCTGTTCGCCCAGGCCGCGCTCGATTTCGAACGCATCCGCGCCTCGGGACGCCTGGCAAACCTCGACCGCGATTTTGGCGTGCGACGCCTGCGCGAGAACCAGGCGCGCTACTGCGCGCCCTGAGGCGCTCCCACGCCGACGCGCTGCGCCAGCTCCAGCTTGCCGCCGATGCCGAGCTTCCGGTACACGCGTGCGATCGTGTTGCGCGCCGTGTTGCTCGAAATGCCGAGCTGCCGTGCGCACTCCGCGTAGGAGCCCCCGGCCAGCAGCGCCACCGCGGCCTGTCGCTCCCGGCCCGTCAATCGCGCCAGCACGCCGATCGCAGCGGCCGACACGAACATCAAGTCGCCCTCCGCCGTGGCCGACCACTGCAGGTCCGCGACGACCATCGGCGTGCCGCCGGCAAGTAGGCCCGACAGCGACGCCGGCACGCGCGGACCGGTCCACCCAGGCCAGCAGCGCCGCAGCGCGCCGAGAAACTGGGGATCGGCGACGTGCAGATGACCGAAGCGATCCACGATCGCCGTCGCGCGACCGCTCGCCGTCGCCGCACGACGATACAGCTTCAGAGTCTGGCAGGTCCGCCAGGCCAGCAGCAGGTGCGGGACAACCCGTCGCAGGCTCGCGAGATCCTGCGACCCGAACCCAGGCCTCGCCGCGTCGCGCCGTATCACGACGCCCGTGGTGAGCCCCGAGCCCGGCTCGATGATTCGTACCGCGATCGACCGCGTGCTCAGTTCCGGCGTTGTCAGCCAGGCCGTGGCGACACCGACGGCGCCCGCATCGTGGTCCGGACTCGGCGACGATCTGCCTCGGGCGACATGAGTGACCGTGTGCACCGCTGCCTCGCGCGCGATGCCAGTAATCCAGAAGGCCTCACAGCCGTCGAAGGATTCGAGCAACTCCTGAAGCGCGCGGGAGCGGAACTGCCCAAGCTCGACGATGCCCGCCTGCCCGTGCAGCGTCGCCAGCAGTTCCACGAAGGGCGCTGCCAGAGCAGCCGGCGCCGCGGCGTCGACCGCGCGGACCGCCGCTCGCGGGGTTTCGAGTCGGTTAGACGTGCGTTCGACGCGTAGCGCGGTCGCGGAGGAGTTGAACATAACGAACTGCCCTTCCCTTGCCCGGGCCCAACTCGGCCCCTTACGAAGGAAAGGCGCAGTGCGCAGGCAAAGTGGCTCAGGCTCCGACGAGGCGAAACCGTTATCCGGACCCCTCCGGTTTCGCCGCGGACCACACTACCCCGCAGATCATCCCCGCGACTGCGCCGTAGAGGTGCGCATCTGTCACCACCAGCGCGCCCGCGCTCGTGAACGGCATCGCGCCACTGAAGTGCTCGTAGAGCAGCTTCCCGACCCCGACCACGCCAAGACCCCAGGCCACGAGATCCCGCGCCACCATCTGGCGCACGATTCCCGCGGCCATCGCCGTATGCAGCAGCCCTGACGCGCCCACATACCACTGCAGGTCCACGTTCACGAACCAGAGCCCGAGATCGATCGCAACCACCCCCGCCAGCAACGTGAGCGCCCACTGCCCCGCCGTGAGCACCCGCGAGAACAGCGCCCAGACCAGCAGCAGGCCGGCCATGTTCAGCACCGCATGCTCGAGATCGAGATGCACCAGGTGCCCTGTGACCAGACGCCAGAGCTCGCCCCCCGCAATTTCGTCGCGAGCCCAGCGCAAGGCCAGTCGCGGGCGCTTGCCCAGCACCGCAAGCCCGATGAGACCCACCGAGACCGCCAGCGCGATACGGCCGCGGACGCCATCGAGGCCGACACGACCCAGCCTCGCGCTCAAGGACCTTCCACCGGCACCACGATCAGGCGTCGCGACGCGGCCGGAACCGGACGTTCTCCAAACCCTCGAAGTCCGAATCCTGAGTCCACAGAATCGCCTCGGCGCGCCGCGCTGTCGCAAGCACGACGCTATCGGCGAGTGGCAATTTCAACTCGACGCCCAGCCGGGCAGCCGCCAGCGCGAGGGGCGTGTCGAGGTCGATGACCAAGCCGCTTTGCAGTAGCGAGGTCGCCGTCAACGCCTCTGACTCGGAACGCTTAAGCTGCAACAGCCTCTTGAAAACCTCGTAGATCACGATAGCTGGCACTACGAGCCGCGCCTTGTCCTCGATCGCGGCGGCAAAGAACGGGGCGTTCGGGCCGTCGTTGAAGTATTCGAGCCACGCCGAAGAGTCGACGACATTCATACCCGGTCGGGATCGCGGGGCACGCGAGTATCGATCCCCTTCAGGAAACCGCGCAGTTCTTTTGCCGACTTGACTGGCACGAACTCGATCCGTCCATCGATTTCCATCGCTACCACCTTCTGGCCGGGACGCAGTCCCAGAGATTCGCGGATCTCCAGCGGGATAACCACCTGGAATTTCGGTGAAATCGTCACGATAGGCATCGTAGAATTTCCGTATGTCGAAATAGGGATCTATCAAAGTCCCGTTGTACGAAGTATAGATCGATCAGAAAACGTAGTCGAACATCCCCGCCACCCGCACCCCCGGGTCCACCGCACACGCGCCAAGTGCATCGCTGCGCACTTCGAACGAGACCAGCCGCAGCGCCGCCGCGCCCGCCGGATCATCGAACCGCAGTTGCAGCGGCTCCGGCGTCGCCCCCACCCGTACCGACGAGGGCGCCACCGACAGCCCCGCGCCCGTGCTCTTCAACACCGCTTCCTTGCGCGTCCAGCAGGTGAAGAACGCGCGATCGCGCAGCACACCCGCGGCCGCCGCCACCCGCGCGATCTCATCCCCGACGTAGTGCCGTTCCGCCAGCGCGAGCGCATCGGCGATCGGCCGCAGCAATTCCACGTCCACGCCGAGCGGCGCGCGCCGCGACACCGCGATCAGCGCGAGCCCATCGCTGTGGCTCAGGTTGAAGTCCAGCGGCGTCGCCCGAAACCGCGCACTGCGCACGAGCGTCGGTCGCTGGTGCGGCTCCGCCACGATCGGTACCGCCGCCGCCTCCACACCGAGATACGCACCCAGCACCCCGCGCAGCGCCGTGCGCGCCGCCGTATACCAGCGCCGGTGCCGCTCGAACACGAAACGCGCCGCGCGCTCGCGCTCCTCGGCATTCAGCGGCGAGTTCAGCGGATCGCCGCCGTCCTGCGCCGCGACCTGCTCGAGGTCCACCCGCCAGACGTGGCAGACCCCATCGCCGAGCGTCGGCCGCGTCGGGCCAGGCTGCCAGTCAGGAATCCAAAGACCGTCTTCGGCCGCATGCATCGGCGCGCTATGTCCAATCCGCCGGGCCAGAACGGCCCGATTCCGATGATACGTCGCACCCCAGTGCCGAAACGTGCGCCCGTTGCACGAACCGGACGCGCGAACACGCTGGGGTTCACAGCCGAGCTGCGCCCTCCTCAGCGCCCTCGGCCTCGCGATCTTCACCGCGGCCTACGGCAAGCGCGTTCCCACGCTGGGTTGCGCGCTGGCTGCTGCATCGCTGGATCGAGGGTCCATGGCGACTGAAACTACGCGCGTGGTCACGGGACGCGCTGGCACTACCCGGGCCGGTACGGCCGGCCTGAGCGATCTGCAGCCGCCCGGTCACTCCCCCGTGAATGTCTTCCAAGTCTGCGGGTCCAGCGGCGCATTGAAATCTTCGGGAACCTTGATCTGGCCCTCGAGGAGTCCGAACGTCTTGGGTCGTGGTGCGGGTGCAAGGGCTACGAGCCTGGCCATAGGCTTTCCTGCCTTGGTGATGACGATCTCTCGCCCACGAGCAGCCTCCTCGACCAGCCTGGAGAGGTGCACCTTCGCCTCACTGAGGTTCACTTTTTTCGCCATGCCAGACTCCATCAAGCGCGACGGATCATCACCGGCATCGGGGGCCCCAAAGGCGTTCCCGCGCGGGCGCCGCACGGGTCAGAACATCCGTCGTCCATCCGAGAACACCCCGTCCCGTACGACGCTGTCGTTGTAGGCGGCAATCCCGGCCTCGTTTGCGACCCGCCAACTGCAACACCGATCCAGCGACAGTTCCTCGGCGAGCGCGCGCTCCAACGTTGCTGACAAGTCGAGGCCAGCGTCACGCGCCGCCGCCAACAAGTCGGCCCGAATGCGGACGACTAACGCCCGCTTTTCGCGCCCTCGCTTTGTCGAAAATGTCATGACTCGACGGACAATCGGCAGGAATTCATTTGCTGAAGGGTATGCGCAACCCGGTGCCGCCGCCATGTCGCCAACCCCCGTCTCCCTCGCCCCTCCCCCCGCATGCAATACTCCCGCCCGCGCCCCCGGGGCCGGACATAACGCATGTACCTGTCGTTCTTCGGGCTGAACGAAAAGCCCTTCGCCATCACCCCCGATCCGCGCTATCTCTTTTTGAGCGAGCGCCATTCGGAGGCGCTCGCGCATCTGGTCTACGGCATCAGCGAAGCCGGCGGCTTCATCCAGCTCACCGGCGAGGTCGGTACCGGCAAGACCACCACCATCCGCTCGCTGCTCGCGCAGATCCCGAAGAACGCCGAAGTCGCGCTGATCCTGAATCCGCGCATCACCGCCACCGAGTTCCTGCTGACCATCTGCGAGGAGCTCGGCATCGGCGTACCCGACAACTCCGTCGGCAGCGTGAAGGACCTCGTCGACATCCTGAACGCCTACCTGCTGCGCGCGCACGCCAAGGGCCAGCGCGTCGTGGTCGTCGTCGACGAGGCCCACAATCTCGAGCCCGCCGTCCTCGAGCAGGTGCGCCTGCTCACGAATCTCGAGACCGCGACGCAAAAGCTGCTGCAGATCATCCTGATCGGCCAGCCCGAACTGCGCGAGCTGCTCGACCGCACCGAGCTGCGCCAGATCGCGCAGCGCATCACCGGCCGCTACCACCTCAGCCCGCTGTCGAAGGATGAAACCGCCGCCTACGTGCGCCACCGCCTGCGCGTCGCCGGCTCCACCAACGACATCTTCTCGCCGATGGCGCTGCTCGAGCTGCACCGCCTCGCCGGCGGCGTGCCGCGCCTGATCAACATCATCTCGGATCGCGCGCTGCTCGGCGCCTACACCCAGGATCGCCACAGCGTCACCGGCCCGCTGGTGCGCCAGGCCGCGAAGGAAGTGTTCGGCAAACCCTTCGCACCGCTGTGGATGCCCTGGGCCATTGCCGCCGGCGCCGGCGCCGCGCTGGTGCTCGGCGTGATCGCGCTTTGGCAGCTCACCGGCGGGCGCCGCGAGGCCGCGCCCGACACCGCCACCGCGATCAGCGCACCCGGCGACACCGCCGCGGCGAAACATCCCGCCGACACCCGCGTCTCGCCGTCCGGCACGAGCGGCGGCGCCGGCGGCGACTCGCCCGCGCCTTCGGCGCCTGGGGCCGAGCGCATCAACATGGCCAACACCACGGGCACCACCGCGACCCCCGTGTCGGCCACCGGCACCATCACTCGCCCCGCGACCGGCACCGCGGCCCCCGCCAACGCCGACGCATCAGTTGCGCCCTCCACCCCCACCCTCGTCTCCCTCGACCAGCTCCTCACCGACTACGGCACCGAAACCGACCCCGACAACGCGTTCAACAAACTCTTCGCACTGTGGAATGCCCGCTACATCGTCGGCCGCACCGACGCCTGCACCCAGGCCACCACCCTCGGCCTCGAGTGCTACGTGCAGCGCGGCACCTTCGCCGATCTGCGCCTGTTCAATCGCCCGGCCATCCTCACTGTCAACGACACCGGCGGCCGCAGCCATCAGGTCGTGCTCGCCGCGCTCGATGACGACCGCGCCATCGTCAGCCTCGGCGGCGCGCCGCGCGCCGTGCGCCTCGGCGAACTCTCGCGCCTGTGGTTCGGCGACCTCGTGCTGCTGTGGCGCCCCGGCGTGCCCGACGTGAAGACCCTCAGCCTCGGCATGCGCGGCAACGACGTGCTGCGCCTGCGCCGCGGCCTGCAACGCCTGCGTGGCGTCGAGCCCGACCTCGCGCCCAACAGCGTCTACGACGCCGAGCTCGTCAAGCTCGTCGAAGACTTCCAGCGCCAGCACCGCCTGAACGTCGACGGTATTGCCGGCCTGCAGACCCTCGTCGTGCTCGACACCGCGCTCGCCGCGCCCGGCAGCCCGCTGCTCGACGCCAGCACCCCGCGCCTCGCGCAGGGAGGCTGAGCCATGTCGTTCATCCTCGATGCGCTGAAGAAATCCGAGAACGAGCGCCAGAAGCAGAACGGCCCCGCGCTGTTCGAAGTGAAGGTCGCGCCACCCGCGTCGCGATTCCCGATGTGGGCCGTCGTCGTCGGCGCACTGCTCGGCGTGAACCTCATCGTGCTGATCGTGGTGCTGCTGCTGCGCGATCGCGCCGACCCGGCCGTGCAGGCCACCAACGACCAGATCGCTGCGAACGCCGCCGGCTCCGCCACGGCCGCATCGCCTTCCGGTAGCCCGACCAGCAGCCCCGCACCCCCGTTCGAACCCAGCGCCCTGGGCCCCGCAGCCGCGACCGCGCCACCCGGCTCGAACCAGGCCGTCCTCGGCCCCGACGGCCTGCCCGTCGCCGGCGCCATCCCGAGCGCAGCGATCACCGCCGGCAATGCCACCCGCTTCAACCCCCCGCTCGTCGAGGAAGACCCCGCACTCGCCGACGAGCCGCTCCCCGGCCCCCGCGGCACCCCCATCAACCCCGCCGACTACCAGCCCGCCACCGCCGGCCAGACCTCCGGGCTGGCCGCCCCAGGCGCCTATGGCGCCGCCGCAGGGGTCAATGCCGGCACCGGCACGAACCAAGGCCCCGCCTACCCGCCCGGCGGCGCGAACCCCAGGTCCGCTCCCAACCGCGGTACCGGCAGCGCCCAGACCAGCGGCGTCCCCAGCCGCGACGACCTCATCGCCGCCGGCCAGGGCGGCCTCCCCGAAGCCAACGTCAGCCTGCACGTCTACGACAAGAACCCCGCCGCGCGTTTCGTGTTCGTGAACGGCCAGCGCGCGAAGGAAGGCGACGTGCTAGCCAATGGCTTGCGCGTCGATGAGATCCGCGCTGATGGGGCCGTGCTGTCGTTCCGCGGGGCGCGGTTTCTGGTGCCGATCCAGTAGGCGTAGGCAGAGGGCGCTCGCGCGGAGAATCGCGAGGAAATCGTGAATTTCCTGACTTGCCCTGGCGTTCGAACTCCGCCAGATTTGAGGCGATGTGGGTCGGTCTCAATGACATCGCGCCGCGCTGCGCAGTTCTGCGGCCGCATTGCGAAGGTAGCGAATGAGACGCGTTGAATGACGCCACCCCGGCACGCTGGCCAATCTGATTGGGTTTGTTGGCGCTCAGGGCGGCCACGTGATCGGGGCAACGGTCTTGACCGGCAAATCCTACTCAGCAATTCTCGCTCCGGACCTGCCGTTGATCCAGACCTTACGAGACAAGCATGGCCGAGAACTTGAAGACTGGTGGCGCCAAAAGTTCGGGTTCGGCTTCGATTGCCTTACCCGGTCAGAAGCTCGCTACCTCCAAAATACCCCGGACGCTCACACCGTCCGAAATCGAGTTATTGCAGCAGGACTTGAAGGCGGCGCTCAAGGTGCTCGGGCAAGATGAAACTGACGACGCGCACTCGCTGCTTCGGGAGTATGCGTTTCGCAGCGCTGACTTTGAGATTCTTCTAGGAGCTGATCCGTCGCTTCCGTCGCAGGGCGCTACCAAAGGTTCGGTTGTAGTTCTGCGCAGGCGCAATGGCTACTCGAGGTCGTATTCCGCAGGCCACGGCTCATCGTGGCTGCAGCAACTTGAGACCGACCTGAAGCAAGGCGCGTTTGGTCCGCCGGAATAGCAACGCGCATCTTCACACGGCACCCGGCGATCGCGCCGCAAGGCTAGCCACGGTAGATACTTCGTTGCGGGAACGATCGCAACCCTCCCACCTACGGACGACGCGGAGGATTGATCGCCAAATCGAAAAGCGTGACCAGTGATGGAAAGCCATCGTGCTCGAACAGCGGCACTCGCACAGCAACGTCTACGGCTTCATCGCAGCAACCGAACAGAACCACTGCGATCCCGGATCCCATAAAGCGAGAAAGATAGGCGATCCCATCCACGCACAGCGGATGGCCGTGGAATGCAAGCGACCAATGTCGCGTGAGAGCGTAGTCGTCAAGCGTGGCAATACGATTATCGACGTGTGCTGCAGCGAGACCCGCATCCCACAACTGCACCAGGCGCAGAGAACGCGGGAGTCCCCCGGCACCGAGGACCTGGACCTCGCGGGCGTCGAACTCTCGGTACTCAAAGATCGGTCGGTCCCCGCCACGAAGCAATTGCGGTCGATCGCGCAGTACAGTCTCGGCGAACGCAGTCGCCAGATCGAGGGCCGCGTAGAGCACGCCGAACTGCCCCGCTGGCGCATTGAATCGGTACTCGGCGCTTCGTCGGAATCTCAGTTTCCGCCCGCCGCCGCCGGGACGATCTCGGGTCCCAAGGCGAAGCAGCTGGTCCGGCAATATCCCGACGAGACGCCATGCAAGACGATCGAAACCATCTGGCGGCGGCGGCAGCCCGCTCCCAGCCACGAATCAACCTCCGCCCTGTTCGCCCCTCGACCAGACCCGTGCGGCGCGAATCGTCGCGGCACGATCGCCGGAGCGCAACGCCTCGATCGGTGTACGGCCGGCAAGCGCCGGCTGCGGCTGCATGAAGAACCGATATCGGGTCCACGGTTCCAGTTCGGCCAAGGCCGCCAGCACTTCGGCGAGCGGGTCGCCGGCAATGGCGTCGTCGAACTGCCATTCGGGATATCGCAAACCCCGCTTGCCAAACTCGAGCGCCAGGATCAGCCCGGCCCGAGTTCGCGCATGAATGGTCTGCCGCGACACGCCCAATCGTTCCGCCGCTGATTCGCCATTCAACATTCCGCGCTGGGAGAGAATCTCGCGTTTGCGCGTCAACGCGCGACCCATTGCCACCTCTAGCGCAATCCGCGCAGCCAGGGACTGGCCGCTGCGTTTCCCCTTCTCGGGCGTTGTTGAAGTGCTGGAGCGCCCTACGCCCAGCGACCCGAGCAACACCCCCATCCGTCCGGAATCTTCCGACGTTCGCTCAAACCTCCGGATGAGCCGCGCCGCCTCATCCTCGTCGAGCTCGGCCACCCGGTGGGTGATGAATCCCAACGTCAAGTCGACCAGTTCGCGGTGCGTCGCAGAAACACCACCAGGGTAGCGAAAAGCCGCCTCTGCCGGCATACCGCGCCCCGCTGCGCGGCGCTCGGGCCGGGCGCGGCGTGGGTCCTTCGAGAAGCCGGAATTGTTTGGCATGACGATCTGCGCAGATGGCCAGCAGTTAAGGTAGCGCTGTTCGTCAATCTGGTCAAGTTTGTCTAGTTCGTCACGAACTGATCGCTCCAGACACACCGACGGCAGATGGCGTTCGTCAGCGGTCCTCGCCAGGTCGGCAAGACGACCACCTGTCGCGCGTTCGGCACGCGCTTCCTCAACTGGGACTGCTCCGACGATCGTCGGCTGATCCTGAAAGTTTCCGCAGCCGTGGCGACCGAGGTTGGGCTGGACCAGTTGCGACAGCGGCCCGCCGTCATCGTGTTCGACGAGCTTTACAAGCATGCCAAGTGGAAGGCGTTCCTGAAGGGCTTCTACGACGTCCATGCCGACCGGGCCCGGATCCTGGTCACCGGCCGCTCGCGCATCGATGTCGTGCGCCGCGGCGGCGACAGTCTTATGGGACGCTATTTCCTGCTCCGCATGCATCCGTGGAGCGTCGCCGAATGCACCACCACCGCACTGCCAGAGGAACCCCTACGCAAGCCGCGACGCATCGGGGACGAAGACTGGGACGCGCTGTGCGAACACGGCGGCTTTCCCGAACCTTTCCTGAAGCGCGACCTGCGTTTCACGCGCCGCTGGCGCGCGCTGCGACTCGAGCAGCTGACTCGCGGCGACTTGAGAGATCTGACCCAGTTGCAGAACTTCGGCGCGATGGAAGCCCTCGCCCTGATCCTCGCGGAGAAGTCGGGCCAGCAGCTGGTGTACTCCCGACTCAGCCGCGAACTCAACATTGCGGTAGACACCGCAAAGCATTGGGTAGACCTGCTCGGTCGCCTCCACTATGGCTTCCTGGTGCGCCCCTGGTTCACAAACGTCCGCAAGGCGCTGCGCAAGGAACCGAAGTGGTACCTGCGCGATTGGTCCGGCATCGGTGACTCTGGCGCCCGCGCCGAAACCTTGATCGCCTGCCACTTGCTCAAAGCCGTCGAGGGCTGGACGGACCTGGGCCTTGGCCACTTCGAACTCCGATACCTGCGCGACAAGCAGCAGCGCGAAGTCGACTTCATCGTGATCCGCGATCGCAAACCCTGGTTCCTGGTCGAGGCCAGGCACGGCGATACACGCCTCTCTGAGACCCTCGACTATTTTCAGCGCGAGTCCAAAGCCGTGCACGCGTTCCAGGCCGTACTGGAGATGCTCTACGTGGCCGCCGACTGTTTCACGCGCACCGAAGCGACCGTAGTCCCCGCAAAGACGCTGCTCAGTCAATTGCTCTGATCTGGAGCAAACCGGCCTGCGGGACAGCTCACTGACCTGATCGAAGATGCTGAAGCCCCGCGCCGCGGAACTGCATCCCCGTGCTGTCGGCTGGCCTCGACATGCGTCAACGTTCAGAATCACCTTATGCCCATCGATTTCGTCGCCCTGCTCGCAATCCTGGCCAACACGCAGCTTCGTTTCGTCGTGGTCGGCGGTCTGGCAATGGTGCTTCATGGAATCGACCGGTTGACCGCGGATGCCGACCTCGTAGTCGACTTTTCGGCCGACTCTATCAACGAGGCCGTGCAGGCACTCGTCGCAGCAGGGTATCGCCCCCTTGCGCCAGTCGACCCGAAGCAGTTCGGCGATGCGATGAAGCGCGAGGAGTGGCGGCTGGCGAAAGGAATGAAAGTGTTCAGCTTCTGGGATTCAACCAGCGTTGGACCGACCGTCGATATCCTGCTCGAGTCCCCGGTGACGTTCGACGAACTCTGGCGTGATGCCGTGCGTATCGATGTCGGTGGCCACAGGGTAGCGGTCGCTTCCTCGTCGCATCTCATCCGGATGAAGGAATCAGCCGGACGCCCCCGGGACCTCGACGACGTCGCGCGCCTTCAGAACCTGAATCGCAAATAGAGGCCAGCAATGACGGAATTCGACCCGGGCCAGGAGCCGAGTGCCTGGGGTTCCTACGAAGACGCCGAGGCGCTGCGTCGCTGGTCATTCCGCCGCCGGACGCCAACCCAACGTCTTCAGTGGCTTCAGTCAGCGCTGGAGCTCGCCTACCGCAGTGGCGCCATCCAGCCGCGTGCACCGATCCGGCAGGAAGTCTGGGAGGCGATGACTTCCGATTCGGGAACCGCGGACTGAGTCCCCGCCTGCGCAGGAACCCGGTCGGCATGCCGCGCAGGCCATTCGCGCTATCGCCCTTTCCACGCCGGCATCGTTCGCCGCATGAACTCGTCGAACAGCGGCACCGTGGAGGCCGTGTCGCCGTGCGCGGGGCTGTAGATCATGCCCTTGCGAATCAACCCCGATCGCAGCGGCGCGATGGACTGGATCTTCACTCCGAGCGTCTCCGCGATATCGCCGGAGCGATGCGAACCGGGGCCCAGCTCCGCAAGCGCCCGCAGATAGTCCTTCTTCCGCGGCGTCAGGCGATCGAAGCGGACCCGGAAGAAGCCCTGATCCATCTTGCGGACCGCAGCGACCGTTGCGTTCTGCACCACGTCGAGTTCGATCGGAGACGAAGTGGCTGCATTCCACACCTGGTAGCCCCATTCCTGCAGGAAGTAGGGATAGCCTCGGGTGACTTCCACGAGCGCGTCCAGCGCGGAGTCCGTCAAGGCAACGCCCTGCTCCGCAAGCGGATCCCGTAAGGCGGCGCGCGCATCCACATCGGTCAACGGTCCGACGGTCGGATACTGGAACAGCCGCTCGGCATACGACTTGGAGCGCCCGGCGAGACCCACGAGTTGGGGGAGGCCCGCCGCCACGAGCACGAGCGGCAGGGAACGCTGGGAGATCCGATGCATCGCCATGATCAGCGCGCTCATCTCGTTCTCGTCCAGATACTGGATCTCATCGATGATGACGGCGACAGCCGTGCGCCGATCCTGCGCGGCCTCCCCAATGGCCGAGAACAATTCGGCAAGATCCGCCTCGAGATCGCCCGAATCCGCCGAGCCTTTCTCGGGATCGATGTCGAGGCCGATCTCGATGTCGCCGACTTTGACTTTGACGGCGCCGATGAAACTTCGCAGCACACGAAGACCCCGCTTTACCTTCGTGCTGAGGCCCGCCATCGCGTCGAACTGGATCAGCACGCGGCGAAGTGCGGGAATGAGCAGTTCCGGCAGCGAGCGACTCTCGGTGCTCTCGACCATGACGACCGCGTAGCCATCCCTTTCCGCCAGCTCGCGGATCTTGTTCAGCAGCACGGTCTTGCCGACTCCGCGCAACCCCACCAGCATCAGCCCCTGCTCGAAACGCCCGGCCTTCACCCGCCCGAGGGTGATGCGCGCCTGCTCCAGCAAGTCATCGCGACCCGCCAGCTCCGGAGGGGGATTCCCGGCGCCGGGCGAGAACGGATTTCGCAGTGGGTCCATCAATATATACGGGGTTTATCTATTTATACATCAGTTACTGGAATTCTCAGTAACTTTGGTAGTTTCTGCTCTTCCGCCCGAATGCTCGCTCGAGCAATCCATGCCCGCACAATTATTGCTTATTCGCTCGTCGGAGAGCCAAGTACGCGCCGACACTCGCAAATACGCCGTCCAATTGGGAATAGACCGGCGGCCATCTGGGAATAGCGAAGCGCCAGTTCCTCGGGTGCGGCAGCCAAACGACCCGACTGTTAACCCCGTACGCCCGCCGCCCCCAACCGGGACAGTCGCCCATCCAGAGTGATCAACGACGCCTCGAGCCGGCCAGCGAGCCACAGGTAGCTGGCATCGTAGAACGTGATCTGGTGTCGCTCGGCCAGGCGCAGCGTCGCAGCCACATCCACGTCGTGAAGCTTCAGTTCGAGCGCCGACAACACCGCGAGGGCCGCGCGCAACGCGACCGCCGAGGCCGGATCGCGCCGGCACTTCTTCCAGCAGGTATTGCCGAGTTCGTACTCGATCAACGCCGGCGCCGCGAGCACGCCGTCGGCCAGACGCGCCGCGACGTCATCGGCCTCCGGTTCGTTGAAGAGCACCGCCGCCAGCGCCGAGGCATCGACGACCTTAACGACCATCGCGATCGGCGCGAATCATCCCGGCAGCGTCCGCAGACGTACGGACCCCCAACGCCCTGACGTAGGCGAGCGCCTCGGCCACCGTACGACGCGGCGCCGGATCCGCCGCCGCGGACTCGAGGATCGCCAGAACCTCGCCCTGCATCGAACGACGATGGCGGTCGGCCCTGGCCTTGAGCTGCTCGAGCACCGGGCGAGGGATGTCGCGGATGGTCAGACTTGCGGTCGCCACGGCTTTCCTTTTCACGCAACTAAAATAGTTGCATTTTGTGAAAATCTCAAGCGCAGGGTGGTAGGTCAGCGTGACGGAATGTTGCCGACCCCAGCCCGCGCCGCCATCTCCAGAACTGCTGCGATTTGCCCGATATTCCCCGCCATGCCATCAACATGTCGGGGTAACCTGCGGGAGAGATGCGGCGACCCTCCGTAGACGATTGCCGTACCTTTACTCCATGAACCGCACGCGTCTGTCCTCAAAGGGTCAAGTTTTCCTGCCGAAGTCGATTCGGGATGAACTCCTTCTCGAAGAAGGAGCGGAGTTCGTGGTCGCGACCACCGCCGACACCATCGTGCTCCGCCGCGTCACGCCATTTCCCGCGACGACACTGCGCCAGGTGCACGGGTGCCTGCCCTATTCCGGTCGGCCGAAAACCCTCGAGCAGATATTGGCCTTGACCCGCCGACCCAAATTGATATCGTGATATCAATCAGGAGATCCCAATGGCGCAGTTCGTCGTCCGCGATATCGAAGACACCGTCAAGGCCCGCCTGAAGCGGCGCGCCGCAGTAAACGGCCACAGCATGGAGGAGGAAGTGCGACAGATCCTCCGCCGCGCCGCCAGCGAGCCGCTGCGGCCTGCAGCGCGGCTGGGCTCGGCCATAGCCGGCCGCTTCAGCGGCCAAGGTCTGCAGGACGAGATCCCGGAGCTTCGCGGTACGCCGGCGAGGCCCGCCAACCTGCGCCGGTGATCGTGCTCGACACGAATGTCCTCTCCGCGTTGATGCGCACCGTGCCCGATGCACCGGTCATCGAGTGGCTGGACCACAAGCCCGCGGACTCGATCTGGACCACTGCCATCACCGTATTCGAGGTCGAACTCGGCTTGGCGCGGCTTCCCGCCGGAGCCCGCCGCCGCACCCTGGAGCAGGCGTTCGAGGCTGTGCTGGCGACCGATCTCGGCGGTCGGGTGCTCGACTTCGACCGGGGCGCCGCGCGAGCCGCAGCGACGCTCGGTGCCGCGCGCCAGCGCCGTGGCCGCATCGTCGACGTCCGCGATACGCAGATCGCCGGCATTGTCGTCTCCCGTCACGCCACCCTGGCCACGCGGAACTTCAAGGACTTCGACGATCTGGACGTCGCGGTCGTCAATCCGTGGGCGCCGTCGGCTCGATGAACGAGAATCAGCGCCCCGCCATGCGCAGAGTCACCCTCCACCTTGACCAGGACACCTACACCACCGCCCGCGCCGCCGCCGCGGCGGCGGGGGTGTCCTGTAGCCGCTGGATCGCCGACCTCATCCGTGCGTCAACCCGCGCCGAATGGCCCGAACAGATCCGCGCCTTGGCCGGCAGCGTCCCGAACTTTCCGCTGCAGCAGGATCTCCGGTCAGTCGCGCCGGTAGACACCGTCCGCGTTGTATCCGATGACTGATGTACGTTCTCGACCCTCCTCCTGTCCTGGGTCACGATCCTGACCTGCGACGTTCGTGCGTCAGCCCGCCTCCAGATACGCCCCCAGCAACCGCTCCGACACTGTCCACAGCCGTGCCGCCGCCGCACGATCCGTCGCCCGCGGATCCGGCACCACCGGATTGCAGTCCCTGAAAAACTGCCCGGACACGGACGCCAGCGCCGGCGCCGTGGCCACGTAGCAGGTCGTCGCCGCACCCTGTTCCACCGTGACCTTCCACGGGTTCGACAGCAGGTTGCGGAAGCCACGCAACGACCAGGGGTAGTGCCGGAACAGCTTCGTGTCGACAAACCCCGGATGCAGCGCATTCGCCGTCGCTGCGCTGCCCTCGAAGCGGCGCGCCAGCTCCAGCGCGAACAACGCGTTCGCGAGCTTCGATTGCCCGTAGGCGCGATCCTGCGAGTAGTCGCGCTCGCCCGAGAGGTTGTCCCACTCGATGCCGCCCGGCGAAGCCCAGCTCAGCACCGCGCTCGACACCACCACCACTCGCCCCTGCGCCGCCGCCCGCACCGCCCCGACCAGCCGGTGCACCAGCAGGAAGTGCCCAAGATGATTGGTCGCGAACTGCTTCTCGATGCCGGCCACCGGCTCCCGCTGCGGC
Organism: Pseudomonadota bacterium; assembly: GCA_043748075.1. GTDB lineage: Bacteria > Pseudomonadota > Gammaproteobacteria > Steroidobacterales > Steroidobacteraceae > UBA964. Next base: position 54,218 of record JAYTNX010000051.1, on the reverse strand, counting down.
AGCGCCATGACCCCCGCATTGCAGACCAGCGCATCGAGCGGCACACCCATCGCAAGCACCGCACGCGCACAGGCCACCACCGACTCGTAGTCCGTGAGCTCGAGCGCCAAGGCCGTGGTCCGCCCCGCCACCGAATTCCAGGCCGCGCGCGCCCGTGCCAGCGAGCGCCCCGTGCCGATCACCTGCGCGCCCCGCAGCGCCAGCACCCGCATCGTCTCGAGCCCGATGCCGGACGTTACGCCCGTGACCAGCATCGTCTGACCGGAAAGATCGAGGCCCGCCGTGACCTCGACCGCCGTTGATCGAGCACCGAACGGCCCAACCGGCACTCCCGCCGGACGCGCGGGTAGCACCACCAGACCACGCGGCTCAGGTCGACGATCCGCCATCAACCCCCTCCGATTGCCCACCCAAGGTTCGCACGCACCGCGCTACCATGCCCGGCCAAGGGGGGGCGAATGACCACGACCGTGACGCCCGCGGACGACGCGTCCCGCGGAATCGATGGCCTGCGCCTGGCGGACGCCCTGCGCGCCGGCATCTACCGCCTGTTCGAGCAGACCGACCACCTCAACGAGATCAACGTGTTTCCCGTCCCCGACGACGACACGGGCACCAACCTGTCGATGACGCTCTCGGTCGTGCTCGCCGCCCTCGACCGCGAGCCGCTGCCCCACGTCGGCGCGCTGCTCGTGCGCATCGCCGACGCCGCGCTCGATAGCGCCCGCGGCAACTCGGGCGCGATGACGGCATGCCGGCCGCATGCCCAAAAACAAGAACGCCGCCTCGCGGCGGCATCCTCATCGGTCAGATCGGGTTCCTTTTGCTTACTTGCGGCGCCGACGCGCCATAGCCAGACCTGCCAGCCCGAGACCAAGCAGCGACAGCGTCGCAGGCTCCGGCACCGAGGTCGTGGTGCCACCATAGATCCGGTAGTTGCTGAGCGCCCTGGTCGTGTAGTCACTGAAACTGGTGCATCCCGAGGCGCAGGTGTACGCCACCGTCACGTCGTTGTAGCGGTTCTGCCCGACGGTGTAATTGCCGTAGTGCAGCGTGAGGTACTGCGCTGCCGAGGAAATCGGCGAGATCGAGCTGCCGCCGAAGTCGTCGTCCTGCGCAATCACCGTCGGCGCATTCGCGAGATTCAGTAGATTCTGCAGCCAGCTGCCGATCGTCGCGGCGTTCTGGTTGGAGGGACCGCCCGCGCCGTAACCCGGGTTGATCGCCGAGTCAGAGATGTCCGGATCGGTGATCTGGATCCACGCCGCATTCGCGCCCGCGCTGGAGAGTGACAAGACCATCGCCAGGGCGGCGGCGCGTAACAATTTCGTCCTTGACATATCGGATCCTCTGGATTTGCCTGCTGAAGCCGAAGCACGTCCTGTGCCACTGCGGGCAAGCCGTTGATCCGTATCATCAACGCAAACTGCGCTATTGCATTGCGTCGCCGAATCGTAAGAACTGGCGACGATACCTACGTCACACTTCGCACGAATCTGATGCCGCCAAAGAGGAAGCACGCCGTGACGACCGCCGCCGCCGCGATTGCCGTGCAGGACTGCGCCGAGCTCGATGGCCGCGCTTTCGCCGATGCCCTGCGCGCCGGCATCTACCGCCTGTTCGAGCAGACCGACCACCTCAACAAGATCAACGTGTTCCCCGTCCCCGATGGCGACACCGGCACCAACCTGTCGATGACCCTCTCCGCCGTGCTCGCCGTGCTCGACGGCGAGCCGCTGTCCCACGTCGGCGCCCTGCTCGTGCGCATCGCCGACGCCGCGCTCGATGGTGCCCGCGGCAACTCCGGCGCGATCCTCGCGCAGTTCCTGCTCGGCCTGGCCGACAAGGCCGGCCCGCTGCCGCGGCTCAACGCGACCGACTTCGCGACCGCCGCCACCGCAGGTGCCACTTACGCACGGGATGCCGTCAGCCAGCCGCGCGAAGGCACCCTGCTGACGGTTCTGCGCGACTTCGCCGATGAACTGCAGAGGCGCACCCAGGCCGGCCCCCCAACTGCGTTCAGCCCCCCCTTCGCAGCCGCCCTGATCCGCGCCCGTGCCTCCCTCGCCGCCACCACCGGCCAGCTCGAAGCCCTGCGCGACGCCCACGTCGTCGACGCCGGCGCCCAGGGTTTCGTCGAGCTGCTCGAAGGCATCCAGCACTACCTCGACACCGGCGAGATCGGCGCTGCCTCCAGCACCCCTACCCACAGCGCCAACGCCGAGCCCATGGCTGAAGGCGCCTTCGTCGACACCGCGCCGAAGCTGCGCGCCGACGACCCGCGCTACTGCACCGAGTGCCTGATCGCCGCGCACGACGCGGCCAGCACCGACCTCGACCTGCGCCGCCTGCGCGAAGGCCTCTCCGACCTCGGCGCCAGCCTCGTCGTCGGCGGCAACAAGCGCAAGGCGAAAGTGCACATCCACACCGACGACCCGGAACGCGTGTTCGAGTTCGCCGAGACCTTCGGCGAGCTCCGCGGCCAGAAGGCCGACGACATGCGCATGCAGCAGAGCGCCGCGCACCACCGGAAGGGCCAGCGCGTCGCCATCGTCACCGACTCCGCCGCCGACATTCCCGAGGATCTGCTCGAATCCCTGAACATCCACGTCGTACCAGTGCGCATTCACTTCGGCAACCGTTCATATCTCGACAAGGTGACCATGACGCCGACCGAGTTCTACCGCGAACTCGCCACCAACCAGGAGCACCCCAAGACCTCACAACCACCACCGGGTGATTTTCGGCGCATGTACGAATTCCTCGCCTCGCACTACGAGAGCGTCGTCTCCATCGCGTTGTCTGCCAAGGTCAGCGGCACCTACAACGCCGCAATCACAGCCGCGCAGCGGATCACCCCGGGTAAGGACGGCCGTCGCCCCGTCACCGTTGTCGACAGCCTCAGTGTCTCCGCCGGACAGGCGCTCGTGGCGATCGTCGCCGCCGAATGCGCCAAATCCGGCGGCAGCGCAGACGAGGTGATCGCCGCCGCGCGAGCCGCCATTCCACGCACCCGCGCGTTCGCGCTGCTTGGCAGCGTCGACTACGCCGTGAAAGGAGGTCGCGTACCGAAGTTCGCGCGAACCGTCGCCAACCTGCTCCACCTGTCCATGATCCTCGCCACCCGGCCCGACGGCCGCGTCACCCTCGGTGGCGCGCTCTGGGGGCGCCGCGACCGGGGCGAGCGCTTCGCGAGATTCGTCGCCAGGCGCTTGCCACCCTCGACGCCGCACTCACCGGCTGCCCAGGCACCCGCAGGCGGCCCGCGATTTCGGCTCCTGATCGGACATGGCGAAACATTGGAGGACGCGCGCACCCTCGCTCGCCACCTCGAAGCCAGCCTGCCGTCCGCCTCGATTGAAACCATCCAACTCACCGACATGGGCACTGCCCTCGGCGTACACGGCGGCCCCGGCACCTTGATTGTCGGAGTCAACCGCCTCGGAGCTGCCGGGCCTTCGAGCACAGCAGGACGCTGCATGCCAGCAGCATAGTCAGCGGGATTTTGCCGCCGCCGCCTGTTGTGGGGCCTGCGTTCCCGGCCGACGACTGGCTTGGCGTCGGCGGTATGGGCGCCGGGACAGGTGCGTCCACGGCGACGGCGACCGACTGCGTGGCGCTACCGCCGCCGCCGGAGCAGGAGAGCGAGAACGTCGCGTTGGCAGTCAACGCCGGCGAGGCCTCCGAGCCGGCCGTCCCGCGATTGCCGCTCCACGCTCCCGTTGCGGCGCAGGCCGTGGCACCTGTGCTGTTCCAAGTCAACGTAACCGAGTCGTTCTGCGCAACGCGCGCTGTGCTGGCTGCCAGCGTGACGATCGGTGCGCTGAAGGTCGCGACTTGCGTCGAAGCAGTTTGGGATCCGCCGGGTCCCGCGCAGTCCAGGCGGAAGTTCGTCGTTGACGCGATCGGTCCGACGGACTCGGAGCCGGCAGTCGTACGCGCCCCCGACCAGCCGCCGGATGCCTGGCAACTCGTTGCATCCGTCGAGGACCAGGTCAGCGTCGCGCGCGACTGCGCCGGCACCTGCGCTGGATTCGCGCTCAAGGCGACGGTGGGCGCTGGCGTTGGACGCGGCAGCGGCGGGTTCGCAACAACTCCCGACTTGATGGCCAGTGCCAGCGCCCAGCCGGGGTTGATCTCCTGACCTTCATAGGCGCCACGCATGCCGCCCGCACGTGGCGTGCCGTTGAAGTCCTTGCTGTAGTCGGTCAATGCGTTGTAGGGCGCGAGGTCCAGCACCGCTCCGGCCAAAGAGCCCGTTTTCGGAAAGAGGCTCAGACTGCCGATGGCGGCCAGCGGTGCGATCAGGTGATTCACGGCCTCCGCGCGCGTGCCGGCCACGTTGTCGGCGGCATTCGGTCCCGAGATCGGGGTCGCCGCGAAGCTCGCGTTGCCGACGATGCGTTGCACCGTTCCGGCCGCTCCACCGCTCACACGGAGGCCGCCGCCGCTTGCGACGACGGTGTTGTGCAGGATCGTGACAGCGCGAGGCCGATCGTTTTGAGGTAGCACATTGACCGCATCTCCACCCGAGTTCACGAAAAGGTTGTCGTACAGCGCGATGTTGCCCTCGCCCTGAAACAGTGCCTCGGTCGGATTCTCGTAGAAGAAGTTGCCATAGATCTCGTAGACGTCGTCGGCTCCGATGCCCGCGAGAGGAAAGTGACCCACCAGCACATTGGGTCGTGCGTTCGCGCCCGTCGAGGCATTGTTTCGCTTGCTGAAAACGTTGTTGCGAATGACGGTCCGGCTCGCGCCTTGTGGCAGCCCAATGCCGGTCGGTCGCGGCAGCTGATGCTTGATCTGCAGGTTGTAGCCCACGGAATCGACGATCAGATTGCTCTCGATGATTCCCGCGACGAAAGGATGCGTTCCGTCCGAGTTGCCGAGGTAGATGCCCGTGCCGGCACCCTGGATGGTGTTGCCGCGAATGGTCCAGTTCCAGGCCGGCCCCTTGGTTGAGATGCCGACGATCTGTTGATCCGCGCCGTGATTGATGATCTTGAGGTTTTCGATCGTGATGTGGTGACTCGCGCCGCGCGAATCGACGCCGAACGGCCCATCGAGGTTGAGCCCGTCGAGCGTCAGGTTGCGAACCTCGACGTAGCTCGTCCCGTCGAGCTGAACGGTGTTGCAGCAGGCGCGGGCAGCGAAGACGGCCGACTGATCCGTCGGCCCACGAATCACGATCGGCAGCTGCGCCGTGCCCGCCTTCGCCTCGAGCGGCAGACCCTGCGTGTACGTCCCAGCGGCCAGTACGAGCGTGTCGCCCGGCACGAGTCCATTCAGCAGTGTTCGATAGTTGGCCGGATTTCCATCATGGACGGCGGCAAAGCCGAAAGTAGGCCACGCCAGGAGGGCGAGAACCGAAACGGGCAGTCGGGTCATCTCGGCCCCTCGATGCGTCAACGAGAAGCAACAGCATACGCACCGGTGGCCGGTAATACGGAGCCGCTACGCGTCGCCCGGTGGCGACCCGCGCGGATCCGTGACCGGCGTCACAGGAGCCGTGGTGCCCGTCAGATTGTGCCGGGCCGACGCCGACGTAGTTGCGCGAAGCCGACGCCGCCGAGGCCGAAAACCATCAGCAATAGACTGGCGGGTTCGGGAACACCGACGACCGTGCCTCTAACATCAAGCGCTGCGATCCAGGTACCCCAGCGCGATCCGCCAGTGCCGCCGGGGTGGCCAAATTCCGGCAGGTTGTACTCGCGGGCGAACTGGCCGATCGCGTAGAAAATATTGCTGTTGAGCGGATCGATCGAAACCTGGCTGTAGTCGCCCCAGCGCTGGCGACCGGCACCGGGTTGTCCGAAAACACTACCGTTGTGGTAATCGTCGGTGAGGCTCGTCTTGAGAAGGAACTCGCTGCTGGTCGATACCAGTCGGCCGTCCAGTGCGGTGGAGAATGCCTGGGCCATGAAGCTGATCCGGCCCGTGGCCGAATCGAGGCCGGAGCGGTTGTAGCCGATGACCAGATTGCCAGCGCTGTTGACGGCAATCGAACCCTGATAGTAATCATACCCCGCAGCGCCGATGTCCCCCTGATCGAGGATGGCGAAGGTGTTGGCGTCGATCACGGTGTAACGGATCCGCGTTTCATCGAGCGCATCGAGTCCCGAATTGACCGTGTTCACCATGTAGATCCGGCCGTTGGCCGCATAGACGCTGCTGCTGATGCGTTCGTCGAGCGAATCGACGATGCGTCGATTTGCGGCAATAGCCACCGACGGCTGACGCGCGTCACCGGGCGACGTAAACGCCGCCATCCCCAGCAGCGATGCGGCGCTCAATGTGGCGCCCGTTGCGGTTGAGGAGGTCAGGCCCAGCACGTTGAACGCCAGGTTGTCGAAGTTGAACAGCGAGGCGGCAAGCACGGTGCCCGTTGATCCTGGCGTCGAATTGTTCACGCCCTGAAGCGCGAAACCGCGGTCCACATCGCTGGAGGAGCCCGTGAAGGGCGTGAAGAACTGCTTGATATTGGTCGTCGCCGGCGCGCCGGCGTTGAACAGGCTGTCCAGCGGAATCACGTTCAGCGTGGTCCCGCGAAATGAATTGGTGCCACCGGAGGTCATCGGTGCAAAATTGTTGGTGCCGATATAGACCGCGTTGCCATCCAGAGCGAGCGTCGGATAGTCGGCCACGGCACCAAAGCCAAATCCGCCGTACCCCTCGAACTTCACCGATTTCCAGCCACCAAGCGCGTTGTCGGTGTCGGAAATGGCAATCTGCAGATCCTTGGTGTTGGCGCCGAAGCCGACGACGATCCAGCGCCCTGCAACGGCGTTGTACATGACGCGTTGATCGCCACTGACACCGGTCTGGCCCGCGCCCGACCAGAACGTCAGATCGGATGTGAGGCTAAGCTGAGTGCCGGTCGCCTTGTCGAACACCGCGAAGCCGCCGTTGGACGTTTCCACGTACTGGGTCTGGCCCACCGCGCCCATGGTGTCGGGGGGAATGAAATTTCGGCCAAAACCAGCGACATCGTATTGGCTGATGCCTTCGAAGCCGAGCAGGACCGACGCCGCCTGTGCGCCCGTCGCCGCGGACACCAGTACGGCGAACAGCGCCGCACGGGCCGCCGCGCTCGTAGCGCACGACACCAAGCGGGTGCTGGTGCGTGGCTTGCGTTCAAACGCGACGACTGACGATGCGATGTTGACAACGCGAGATAGGTTGTTCACGTCTTGCTCCCTGGTGCGGGGTGGGCCTGAGCGGCAATAACAAGCGATCGAGAATCGCGGACCTTGGCGGCGAGTCGCAAACGACTCAGGGCCCGAAACGCGTGATGCAGGCGAATGCGAGAACTCGATGGCAACGTCAGGACTGCGCCCATGGAGCGGCGTACAGGGTGGCCGAGCACTTCACGCCTTTACTTATAAGCAAGATTCGCGCCAGTACTATTTTTCCCCTGCAAATCCATGACTTTGCATTCTGTAAAATGACATTCTGTAAAGTAACCCGACAGCCGGTCGGCAGCCAATTGCGCCACTCGAGCAACGTGCATAGCGACCGTACGTGCGGACGTCGTCCACCTACGAACCGTCTACACGGCGAGGGTTCGTGACACACTCATCCGTCAAAATGCGGGCGTGTGGCTCGGGTCCGTCACGGCGGCCCGCCGCGCGTCCATCGACCGTGCAACCGGCCCGGAGATTCCCCATATGTTGCGTCCAGCCGTTGCAGGAGCTCGTCGAGTACGGCGGCTCTGCGCGCTGGGGACGCTTGTCGTCCTTGCGCAAGCCGCATGCACGAAAAGCCCGGTTGACATCGAGGCAAATGCGGCGCGACTACTCGCCCGCAACGAGTCGCGCAGCGCGATGGTCGTGCTTAAAGACCTGCTGCAACGCGAGCCCAACCGAGCGGTTGCCCGCTTGCTCCTTGGCCAGGCACTGAACGATCAGGACAACTACGCCGCTGCGGAGGGCGAGTTGCGCCGCGCAGCCACACTCGGCGCGAGTGCGGACCAGGTCGCGGTGCCGCTCGCGCGGGCGATGCTCTATCAGGAACGCTACCAGGCGCTGATCGAGGAACCGCTGATCGACGCGGTGCGGCTGCCCGCCGCACGCGCCGAAGTGCTGGATCGCAAGGCCAACGCGCTGATTGCCCTCGGGCGCAGGCCCGAAGCCGTGAGCGCGCTCGAGGAGGCACGCCGCCTGGCGCCCGCGCTCGGCGCACCGAGCGCAACCCTCGCGAGCCTGATGCTGAGCGACAAACGCGACGGCGAAGCGGTCGCCATGCTGGAAGCTGCGATCAAGTCCCAGCCCAGGAGCGCCGAGTTGCAGCACGCCTATGGTCTCTATCTGCTGCGCGCACGACGGTCGGCGGAGGCGCTGAGCGCCTTCGGCCGGGCAGTCGATTTCGCCGCCGGCCCGCCGCGCGATCGGCAACTGCAGCGTCGCTCGCTCGCAGCACTGGTGGACGCACAGATGCTGCAACGCGATTTCGTGGCGGCCGAGGCAACCCTTGCACGGCTGGACGGATTCGGTCGCAGCCGCATCAACGGCTTGCTGAGTGCGCGCCTGAACCTGCTCAAGGGCGATATTCAAGCGGCGCGAAGCGAGGCGGAATCACTGCTTGCGCAGGGTCGCGAGGATCCGGATGCGGCGCTGTTGCTGGGTGTCATTCACGCCGTGCAAGGCAACACCAACCAGGCTGAATCGCTGCTCAATAGTGTCCTTGCCGTGATGCCGGCCAACCCCTTCGCTCGCCAGATCCTCGCGCAGATGCGCCTCAGCGAGGGTAAGCCGCGTGACGCCGCGGCGTTGCTGCAACCCTTGCTCGAAGCGTCGCCATCGGACGATCTATTGGTCATGGCGGCTCGCGCCAATATGGCCGCAGGCGATACCCCGGCAGCAAAAATCCTGCTCACCAAGGCGACGCAATCGAACTCACCGTCCGACGTGGCCGTCGCAGCCGATCTCGCGCGCGCGTTGCTCGCAGCCGGCGAACCGGACGAGGCGCTCACCGCCCTGCCGCCAAGTCGCGGCTTGCCAGCCGATGAGGTCGCCACGCTAGAGGGCTTGCGACTAGCGGCACTGCTTGCCCGCAACGACGGCAAGCCGGCTCGCAAGCTCGCGAGTGAGCTGGCCGCGCGTGAGCCTGGGAATGCGCCGCTGCAATTGCTGCTCAGCGATTTCTACACGCGCGTCGGCGCCTTGGATCTCGCGCGCAAAGCCGCTGAGCGCGCGGCAACAGTTCGTCGCGACGACCCCGGCGCAGCGCTGCGGCTCGCGCGTCTGGACGCGCTCGGTGGCGACATGAAGGCTGCAGAGAGCCGTCTGGTCGCCGCGGCGGCCAGGAACCCAACCAATGCGACGCTTCCGGCGCTGCTTGCCGAACTGCATGCTGCACGTGGCGATAGCAAGGCCGCGCTGGACGCGCTCGCAAAGGCGCAGAAGCTGGCGCCGACGGACACCAACCTGAGGCTGCGCGAGGCCCAGTTGCGGCTGGCCTCCGGCGATCTGCAGGGTGCCAATCGGGCCACCGAGGAAGCCGCGAGGCGAGCCCCAGCAGACAAGGCCGTGCTGAACGCCCGCGTGGCCACTCTCGTGAAGTCGAAGGACCACGCGGCGGCCTTGAAGCTCGTTGAGGACGCCCTGCGCGACCACCCCGGCGATCCTGCGCTCAGTGTGTTGCGGGCGAATGTCCAGGCGAGCGCCGGTCAGATCGATGCCGCGATCTCGACCGTGCAGCGGCTCGTCGATGCCGATCCGAAGTCCATTCCGCTGCTGTCCGCGCTCGCGGAGCTGCAGCTACGCAAAGGCGACACGGTCGCCGCCCGTGCAACCGCCCGCAACGTCGATGGAGTCGTCAAGGGGCACCCTGCCGCGATCTTGATCGACGCCGAAATCGCGGTTCGAGAGAAGCGTTTCGCCGCGGCGGCCGACGCCTTTGCAGCGGCCAATGTACGTGCCAAGTCGGCGACGCTCGCGGTACGGGAGTTCGGCGTGCGGCGCGAGGGGAAGCTCGCGAATCCCGAGCAATCGTTGACGCAATGGCTGCAAAGCAATCCGGACGATCTTGCAGTGAACCTCGTATTGGCCGAATACCGACTCGGCCAAGGCAACGCACGCGCCGCACTTGCGCTATACGAGCGTGTGGTCGCACGGGACGGAAACAACGTTCTCGCGCTCAACAATGCCGCCTCCGCCGCTGCGCAACTCGGCGAGCCAAAGGCTGCGCTGGCATTCGCCGAGCGCGCGTACACGCGAGCGCCCCGTTCGGCGCCAATCCTCGACACGTATGGCTGGGCGCTGACGCTGGATGGCCAGCATGCCAAAGCGCTTGAAGTGCTCGACAACGCGCGCCGCGAGCCCGGCGCACTGCCCGATATGGAGCACCACTATGCGATGGCACTGATTGGACTGGGCCGCCGGCGCGAAGCCAGGGTGATCCTCGATACCGTGCTCGAAGCCAACGTGCCGTTCCAGTCCCGCGCGGAAGCGGTCTCATTGCTCGCGACCCTCGAGTGAGTTCACGATCGACTTGTCGTCGATGTTCCGTAAACGCTCGATCTTCGACGTACTTGATTGAAGCTACGGTTTCGTGTTGAACGGCAGCAGCGCCTCGAAGTACTCGATGGTCTTTGCGAGCGGCAGTTTTTCGAACGGGTTCCGCAGATAGGCAAACGGCTCCAGTTCGTTCGCCTTCGCCGTTCATGCCGAGTGCGCGACTATGCCGAGCGTACGCGCCCGCTGCTTTGTTTCAGCCGATTGGCGGAGCACCCGCTCGGCATAGTTTCATCGTCTCTCCCCACACACCAGTGCCAAGGAAAGAAATGAACATGCTCAGACCGGACGCTTACCATTGATCATCGGCGGGAACGACCGGACCAGCGTGCCTCACCAATCCCGGACTTCAAGAACGCCGATCCGGCGCTACAAACGAAGACCCCGGCGCAAGGCCGGGGTCTCGGTGAGCCTCGGAACGAAAATGGCTTCAGAGGTGGCGCTTGCGTCGAAGCAGTCCGAGCCCAGCCAGCCCCAGGCCCAGCAGGGCCAACGTCGCAGGCTCGGGCACGCGCACCGCGGAAATCGTTCCCTGCCGCGAGCTGAGAGTAGCGAGCGCGCTAATAGCCGGCGCCCCCGGATTCGACCCACTAACCGCTTCTGCCAAATCCAACTGAAATCGACCAAAAGCCAAGACGTAGTTGCCGGCAGCACCCGAGTAGTTGATCAGGGAATCAAACACATTCGGAAGCAGCAAGCCGTCGTCATTGAACGCTACCAAGTTTCCGGCTGAAACAGATCCGAAAAACAGGAACAGCTCCGGATCCGTCAGCGAGAAGGTTCGGATACTGAGATCACCGCCGGAAAAACCAAAGCTGTAGTACCCAACACCGTTTTCGGGCGATGACAGGGTGGTAGCAATGATGTTTGCATGTGCGCCCGCCGCCGAGGCGGTCAAGAGGAGCGCGATAAACAGCTTTCTCATGGTTGGTCCCTTAAAAAGATGAAGTCCTGCGACATGGGAACTAAGCAAGTTTCATGCCCGAAAGCTTGGCTGCGATCAAACAGATAGCTAACAATTTGAAAGTTAACGGATTATTACGGCCTATGAATATCGACGGTCGTGTCATGAGTCCAAATCTCGGCCGGAACTGTAAGGATTCCCGACACGACCTGAAGCTGAAGTATGCGACCTGCCCACTTGCAGCGCGGAACACCGAGCGCTTCTGCGCCAAGCGCCGGCCTTGCCGCCGGCGGCGCCGCGGACAGATCCGACGTCAGCGGCGGTGTTGGCGCCTCCGCTAGCCGCCGGGCAAGGGTAAGTCTGACGATTGGCGCCTTCCAAGAGATCCCCAGTAAACCGATTTCCCAAGCCCCTGATTCGAGGGTCGTGATCGCGGCCGGTTGCGGACAACCCGCTCCAGAACTTCGCGCGCTCGAGATGTGAAGTCTTTCACGGTTCCGCACATTCGCGCGCAACCGTGAGTCATAACGCGCGGAAAGCGTCGTTTCTGTCGTTGCAGGAAGACGCTGTAGCAAACCGGAGTCATTGTCCCGCGCGCATGCGCGTCATAGCTTCGACTGGCATCGAGAGTGAATGCCGAAGCCGGGAATCTTTGCTACGGGATCAGGCCATCGAATGAGCGCGCGCTTACGAGGCCGTGTTCATCCGACGACCTGAACGATTGACGCGCCGCACGCGAATAGCGCGACGACCGTAGCGAAGGCAAACCCGACTGCGATTCTGGAATTCCTGGCGAACTCGCCGGGCCGGGAGGGGCTTGCCTTCAAGGGCGCAAGACCTCCGAGAAGTGGCGTTGGAGGATCGAGCATGATGCGCAACACGTTTCCGAAGATCATCGGATTTGTACTGATTTCGCTCGCACTGGCGCACCCCATGCCCGCCTCCGCGCAGACGTCACGTTCAACGTTGACGATTTCCGGACAACCGCCCGCAACGGTCGTCGCACAGTCCGAGTATCGGTTTTCCCCGTCGGTTTCAGGCGGTCGCGGCACACGCCGGTTCTTCTGGGTCCAAGGCAAGCCCGCATGGGCAACCTTCAGTGGTCGCACGGGCATGCTCGTCGGTACACCGACCGCAGCCCAGGTCGGCGAATACGCGAACATCCGAATATTCGTAGGCGATGGACGTTCAACCGCCTCGCTGCCGCTGTTCTCAATCAAGGTCACGACCGGTTCCGCCCCAGCCAACCGGGCACCGGTGCTATCCGGCAGCCCCACTACCACCGTGATCGCTGGCACTGCCTATGCGTTCCAGCCCACGGCGACCGACGCAGACGGGGACTCACTGAGCTTCTCGATCCAGTCCAAGCCCGTGTGGGCGAGTTTCTCGCCGAGCACCGGGCGCTTGAGCGGCACGCCGGCCCCCACGCAGGCTGGTACGACTTCCGGAATCGTCATCATCGCCAGCGACGGCAAGACCACCACGAGCCTTCCGTCGTTCTCCATCCAGGTCGTCGCGGCAACGGTTCCGACCACGAACAAAGCCCCCACGATCACCGGATCGCCGGCTCAGGGGGTCCTGGCGGGCCAGCCGTACAACTTTCAGCCGGTGGCCGCCGATGCCGATGGCGACACGATCGCCTTCGGAATCTCGAACAAGCCCGCATGGGCAAGCTTCAGCACCACCACGGGACGGCTCTATGGCACGCCGTCCGCCGTGGATGTCGGCGCGTATGCCAACGTCGTCATCGCAGTCAGCGACACGAAGGCCAGCGCGACGCTGCCGGCGTTCGGTATCGTCGTGACGCAGGTGTCGAACGGTTCGGCAACCTTGACGTGGACGGCGCCTACACTGAATTCCGACGGCTCTCCGCTCACCAATCTCGCGGGATTCCGCATCGACTACGGGACGAGCGCGACATCCCTCACGCAGACCATCACCGTCTCGAATCCGGGGCTGACGTCCTATGTTGTGGAAAACCTCGTGCCCGGCACGTGGTACTTCACGTTGAGCGCCTATAATTCTGCCGGAGTCGCGAGCACACCCTCGGGCGCGGCAAGCAAGGCCGTGCAATAGCGCCCGGTGCTCGTTGGGGTGGCCCCCCCCTTCCCACGACCGGCGGTACGCTGGTTCGCGGCCCAAGGGTCCGCCACCGGGGCAGGCCTCAACCCATGGCCTGTCCGAGTTGGGCTCCGTTCAGACCGGCCTCGCTCTCCAGACAGTCGACTTCCGGCAAGCCTAGATCTGCGCGCGGCCGCACGCGAACGGCGCTGCGCAGGCCCGGCGCGTTTATGTCAAATTTGATGGGATGAGGCCGCCATGATCGGCCGCAGCCCCAATGTGGCCCCGCCGACCGAAAGCTTCCGAAACCAGTCACGCCCGAACTCGGGCCATCCCGATATCCTGCCAGCTGCTTCTCGAATATCGTCGCCCCCAATGCAGACTTTGCTCGGCCACACCCTTCGCTCCAGCTGTGAGCGCGTCCCCGACCGAATCGCGCTGACCTACGGCAACGCCCAGCTCACCTATGCGCAAACGTTGGCTGCAGCCACGAGGTTCGCCGCCCAATTGATTGACCGCGGGATCGGCCGGATGGATCGGGTCGCCATCTACGCGGAAAAGCGCTTCGAGAGCGTGGTCGCCATGTACGGTGCGGCCTTGGCGGGGGCCGTTTATGTGCCGGCCAACCCGCTGCTCAAAGCGGAACAGGTCGGCCACATCGCCAAGGACTGCGCCACTCGCGTCCTGGTGACGACGCCAGAACGTCTGGTGCTGATGGAGGACGTACTGAAAAGCACGCCCTCCATCGACACGGTGGTCATCACCGGCGACGCAACGGCCTTCGTGCCCGCACGGCCCGGACTCGCGATCCTGAGCTGGCCCTCGGAGTCGCCTGACGATCGTGTCCTTCGCCCCCATCGAATCATCGACGGAGACGTGGCGGCCATTCTCTATACGTCCGGTAGCACCGGTCGCCCCAAAGGCGTGGTCCTGTCCCACCGAAACATCGTCGCCGGCGCACAAAGCGTCTCCGAATACCTTTCCCTGACCGAGGAAGACCGCCTCCTGGCCGTACTGCCACTGTCGTTTGACTACGGCATGAACCAGGTCACCAGCGCCTTCCTGTGCGGCGGTACCGCCGTGCTGATGAACCACCTGTTCGCCAAGGACGTCATCGCAGCCGTCGACAAATACAAGATCACTGGCCTCGCTGCCGTACCGCCCCTCTGGATACAGCTCTCGCAGCTGAACTGGCCCCCCAGCGTCACCGAGCACCTGCGCTACATCACGAACTCCGGCGGCGCGATGCCGCACGACACGCTCGACAAGCTGCGCCGCGCGCTGCCAAAGACGAAGCCCTTCCTGATGTACGGCCTGACCGAGGCCTTCCGTTCCACCTACCTCGACCCGGCAGAAGTGGACCGCCGCCCGGACTCCATCGGCAAGGCCATCCCCAACGCCGAGATCCTGGTCGTCCGCCCCGATGGCACGCCCTGCGATCCGGACGAACCGGGGGAACTCGTCCACCGCGGCGTCCACGTCGCGCTCGGCTACTGGAACGACCCCGAGAAGACCGCCGAGCGCTACAAACCTGTCCCCGGCCAGGACCCGGGACTCGTGATCCCCGAACTTGCGGTATGGTCCGGCGACACCGTGCGACGCGACGAGGAAGGCTTCCTGTACTTCGTCGGCCGCCGCGACGAGATGATCAAGACCTCTGGCTACCGCGTGAGCCCCACCGAAGTGGAAGAAGCGATCTATTCGATGAACCTCGTCGGCGAGGCGGCCGCGATGGGCGTCAAGCACCCCCAGATCGGCCAGGCCATTGTGCTGGTCACCGCGCTGCCGACCTCGCCCGACGTCACCCCCGAACGCATCAAGGCCGAGTGCCATAAAAGGCTGCCCACATTCATGGTCCCGCACCACATCGAGATCTCGCCCATCGCACTGCCGCGCAATCCGAACGGCAAGATCGACCGTAAGGCGCTCTACACCGACCGCGCCGGGTTGTTCGGCGAATGAGCGCCAACGCCCCGCCCGCGCCGGTCGACGTGCTGCACCACTTTTCCGTGCAGGACGACGAGCTTTGCCTGAACGGCATCAAGGTGTCGCGGTTGGCTGAGCGTATCGGCTCGACGCCGTTCTATGCCTACGACCGCAAGGCGCTCACCGCGCGCGTCGCGCTGCTGCGCCAGAACCTGCCGAAGGACATCCACCTGCACTACGCCATGAAGGCCAACCCGATGCCCGCGATCGTGCAGCACATGGCCGGCGTCGTCGATGGCATTGACGTCGCCTCAGGCGGCGAAATGATGGTAGCACTCGACACCGGCACCCGCCCCGAGCGCATCAGCTTCGCCGGCCCTGCGAAGACCGCATCGGAAGTACGCCGCGCCGTCGCCGCCGGCATCACGATCAATCTGGAATCCACTCGCGAACTCGAACTCGCGCTAGTGGCAGGCTCAGATCTGGCGGTGCGCCCGCAGCTTGCCGTGCGCGTGAATCCCACGTTCGAGCTCAAGGGCGCAGGCATGAAAATGGGCGGCGCCGCGAAGCAGTTCGGTATCGACGCTGAGCTCGTGCCCGACGTCTGCCGCAGCATCGACCCGAAGCGCGCTGACTTGATCGGTCTGCACATTTACTCCGGATCGCAGTGCTTGAAGGCCGACGCCCTGAGCGAGACGCAGGCCCAGACCCTCCAACTTGCCTACGAGCTCGCCGAGAAGTCCGCGTGCCGCTTCAGGACCGTTAACATCGGCGGCGGGTTTGGCATTCCGTATTTTCCAGGCGATAAGCCGCTGGATCTTGCCGCGGTCGGCAGACAGCTCGAAACCCTGCTGCAGACCGCTCGACGGCGATTGCAAGGAACACAGATCGTGATCGAGCTGGGTCGCTATCTGGTCGGCGAAGCGGGCGTTTACGTCTGCCGCGTGATCGATCGAAAGGTCTCGCGCGGCCAGGTTTTCCTGGTCACCGACGGCGGCCTGCACCACCACCTCGCTGCCTCCGGCAACTTCGGCCAGGTGATTCGTAAGAACTACCCCGTCGTCGTCGCGAACCACGTGCATGACGGAAAGCGCGAGAACTCGAACGTCGTCGGACCATTGTGTACGCCCCTCGATCTGCTCGGAGCGAGTGTCGCCGTAGCGGAGGCGCAGGTCGGTGATTTAGTCGCCGTAATGCAGTCAGGAGCGTATGGACTCAGTGCAAGCCCGCAGGATTTTCTGAGCCACCCCCACGGGAAAGAGATTCTAGTCTAGCGCCAATGCAGGCTCCTCAGGTTGGAGTGGTTGATCGCAATTCTACTCTGGCAAATTGAGGCGGCGAGGGCGGCATACCACCCGATGCCATCAGGCGTCCCAAGCGACGCGTGCGCTCGCTTCGCAAGCTTCCGCAAATACCGATGCGTCAGTAAGACCGCCGAAACCGGGCGGCGAAAGCTCGGCCACCACTTTTCCTCGGTCTTTCACCAGTGCGCATTCGCTCCGACGCACTTCGCGCAGATAATTCCTCACCCAATTCTTCAGTTCGCGGACACCTACTGTTTTGAGGAGACTTCGTGCAGCGCGGCGTAGCAACCTTGTCAAGGTGACCTGCTAGGAGCCATGCGGCCCGGCGGTCGGCCCTGCTTTACGCCAAGTACGCGCCCAGCAGCCGAGTCGACACCTCCCACAACCTCGCCGCTGCCACTCGGTCCTCCGCCCTCGCATCCGGCACCAAAGGGTTGCACCCTGTGAAGTACCGCCCGCTGACGGCCGCCAATACTGGCGCTGTCGCCAAGTAGCAGCTCGTCGCCGCACCCTGCGCGATTGTTTTCTGCGGCCGACGGCTGAGCAGTCCACGAAAGCCTCGGAGCGATACCGGGTAGTGGCGAAACAGCTGCGTTTCAATGTAGCCCGGATGCAGTGAGTTCGCGGTGGCCCGCGTGCCTTCGAGCCGGCGCGCGAGTTCCAGCGAGAACAATGCGTTGGCGAGCTTCGACTGTCCGTAAGCTCGATTCGGATCGTAGTTCCGTTCGCCCGAAAGATTGTCCCACTCGATACCCGCTGGATCGGACCAGATCATCACCCCGCTGGAGACGACAACGATGCGCCCCTGCGGCGCGGACTCGATAAGATCGAGCAAGCGGGTCGTCAGCAGGAAGTGCCCCAGATGATTGGTCGCGAACTGCTCCTCGATACCCTGCACCTGCGCCAGCTTCTGCAGCGCCATGATCCCGGCATTGCAGATCAGACCATCCAGCGACACACCGAGCGCCCGGACCGCCGCCGCACAGGCGACGACGCCCGGGAAATCCGTGAGATCGAGTGCCAGCGGCGTGGTCTTTCCCGGCACGGACTGACAAGCCGCGCGCGCACGCTCCAGCGAGCGTCCCGTGCCGATCACATGCGCGCCGCGCAGGGCCAGCACTCTCATCGTCTCGAGCCCGAGGCCCGAGGTTGCGCCAGTCACTAGTATCGTCTTATCGGTAAGGTCGATGCCGTGTGTGACCTCCTCGGCGGTTGATTTCTCGTTGAAGGGGCCGACCGGAACGCCTGCAGGCCGCTCGGGCGGCCGATTTGCGCGCTCTGTCTCGGCCGCGCGCCACCGTCGCTGGCGCTCGAAATAGAGCCCGAGCCCCACCAGCCCGAGCGTTGCACCAAGTCCGACCATCACGCTCCTACGCCCGACCATGCACTTGGCCCCTGTGACTCGCGAAGCCTGAATGAGCCTCCGTTATGACCGCTGATGCCACGTCGCGCACTGGAAGCGGCCCGGGCGGGACGCGGCGGTGCCTAAGCATGCAGCCGGCGCGGAGGGCGCCGAGTCTTCGCTTGCTACTCAACGCAAGCAAACGAGTCGTTCGACCTCGCAAAGCGTTCAGACGTCGCCCGATACTCGCGCTGGAAAGTGCGTTGACCTGACACCAACCTCTTCTCACGGTCGAGGGCGCGGCGCCGTTGCTGACTGACCGGACAAGCATTTCGCGCGATCCAGAATATTCATGAATTGCCGCGAGCACTGCGCCGCCCTACTCTCGGCTGCGTCGGGCTCGCCGGGCCGCGACCCAAATGGGTCCAAAGTCCCCTGCCGCGCGCGCACCGGCCACGCACGATTCCCACTGATTCGATATCCGTTTAACGTCGCGTAACGACGCGCTTCTGGCGACACGAAAAGCGTTTTATACATATCGCTCGTGTCAAATTTCACGTGCAGTGCCAGCGTCTCGCCATGAAAGACGAAGATTCGCTCCACGGAACCCGTCGAACCATCGCGAAGGCGCCACCTCGTTCGATCCGTCAGACTCGTATAGTCGTAGCATTGGCCGCTGACACTTGCAGGATTGGCGACGCCCTTGTCATTGCAGTTGAAGCGTCGGGCCGTACTGGCTCGCGCGTCAACCAAGTCGCTGGGGACGTATGGAATTGCGTTTTTCTTATTGCGATACAGCGAGCTTCTGCTCCCGCCAGACGAGACTCCATCGGCCAACCGCGTAGCCGACCGGTGACTTCCACCCGCGCCCGAATCGCCAGATTGAGCCAGCGCGCCCCGAGTCAACGCGCCTGGAGCGAAGCAAAGCCCCAACACCACCAATCGAAACAATCCAAGGTGCGGCATGAGTTCGAACCACTGCTGGAGATGCTCGGCCGCTCGGACAAATCCGAGGTAGCCGACCATTGCGCGAAGACCTTTGCAAAGGCGAGTCCTGTTGTCAATCTTCGCGACTCGATGCCGTGCAGTCCCATCCAGCGCACCCCCTCCGACGGCTGCATACGTGTTCCGAGAGTCGGTATCTGCCATGCCAACTCAAGCCAAGTTTGCTCGAATGGCAACATAGTGTGGCGGTACGCGACGCGGATCCATCGCTAGGTGGTACCAACGGATCGATACGCCCCTCGGCATTTTGTCAAAACTCAAGTCAAGCGTATCTAGCCCTCTCACGTCCGGCCCAAGGTGTTCGCGACCGGCAAGAGCAGTAGCCCTCCCGGGATCCACCCCCTAGTCTCGACTGCTTCTCAGCGGCCGTTGAGCAGTATCTTCCGGCCGTGGAAAGCCTCTGCATAGCCACTTGGTGAGCGACATTCCACACCTCTAACGCGAAGCATGGACAGGAACGTATCGCGCGTAAACCAGTGCCGGTCTGCCTGGCTCTTGTAGCACGCGAGAAGTACATCCACCTTCGTAGCTGCCAGTTTCGCGCTAAGCGGAACATAGACGTTTGGTTGGCCGAGGCCGCCGTCCCACTTGGGAATTTCGTATTCGAGGATCAGATGATCGCGAAAGGTGTTCCAGATCATCTCGTTGACTATGCGATGGTCCTGGTGACGGTCCTCGCGCTCGTGGCACAGAATGAGATCGGGGCGGGGCCGCTTCTTGATCGATTCGACGTAGTCCTTGATTTGCGAGTAGGCAGCCGGAAATCGGCCGTCCGGAAGGTTGCCGCAAAGCAGCTCGCCACGATTGCGTGGCCGAATTAGCCTTCGCATCGCGCACCGGGTTTCACGCTGTCGCTCGGCTGGTCCACTGAGTACGGCCCAGTCCACAGAAAGCTGCCTGTCTTGCCCCTGCAACGCTAGCAACGTCCCACCGCAGCCAAGTTCGATGTCGTCGCAATGCGCCCCAACGCAGAGGACCCTCAGCGGGCGCCCTACTTCAATTCCAAGAATCAAACCGAGCATGAGGAGATCCCGTAGAAATCACTCAGGATCTGAGGCGGGATGCCGCTTCCAGATCATCCACGGGCATTCGCCGCGTGCTTCCATGCGATCGAAGCTGATCTTGTCCTTGTACGTATCCATACAGTGCCAGAACCTGTTCCAGCGGAAAGTCGACAGCTTTTGCTCACTGATGAGCCGACCGAAAGGCTGCTCCACTAGTTCCTCGCCCTCGCGGATATAATCGAACACCTGTGGCCGCATGACAAAGAAGCCCCCGTTTATCCAAAGTTCCTGATCGGGCATGGGCCCCATTTGCGTCACGATGCCGTCTTCAGTGGCGTGCACAGCATGAAAGCTCTGCGAGTTACGAACCGCAGCGAAACTTGCGATGGCATCGCCTCGCTGAAACTCGGCAATATGCCGATCTAGTGGAAGGTCGGACAATCCATCAGCATAGTTCGCAAGAAAGGCACTATCGTTCTGCACGTATTTGCGAACGCGCAAAAGGCGCTGGCCGATATTGCTGTGCAATCCCGTATCGACAAACGTGATCTTCCAATTGGCAAGATCGCGTGAATGCAAATCAATCCGACGATCGCTGCCGTGAAGTGTGAAATCGTTGGTCAACGCCTCCTCGTATCGCAGGAAGTAGTCACGTATCAGGTCGCCACGGTAGCCGAGACAAAGAATGAACTCCGTGTACCCGTAGTGCGCGTAGTAACGCATCAGGTGCCATAGAATCGGGCGATGCCCGATAGGTACCAGCGGCTTCGGGATGGTTTCAGAGTGTTCCCTCAAACGCGTGCCGAGCCCGCCGCAGAATAACACCACCTTCATCGCTTCCTCCGCGCGCACGCGCGACCCGCCGATCCCGCTTGATCCAAGCCCGCAATTGCCACGCGGACGAATTCAACGCCCAGACCCGGTCGGCGGGCAATGTCCGGCAAGATCGTTGAGTCATCCGATTGGTTCAACAGCCAGAGCATCGCATGCCTGCGGGCGACTCGGCGAGTACCACCAATCGACCCAAACAACCCTCGCTACCGGAACCCGGGCCCCTCTTGAGGGCTTCGATTAGCATAGCGTGCGTCGTGCTCGATATCGGCCATAAATAGCTCGCATGCCGTCAAACTTTGCCCAAGAGACTCCGGGTGTTTCAGGCTCAGACTATTGGCCGAGGAATGATAGTCAGCGTTTCCGCTTCTCACGGGACGTGGAATCGACCGGCGAAACCAAGCATATTGCCGGTAGCGTCGGTGATGTGTTCTCGGTGACGCGCAATCTTGCCCGTCAGCGGCATGGCGTCGCCCAGCACGCTCAGCATCCGACCCGCTATCACACGCCCCATACGTCGCGTCGTTCCATTTCAGCCAGCACTACGAGCCAGTCGTGGCTGGCGCAAACACAAAGAGCTGC
The DNA here is from genome assembly GCA_043748075.1 of Pseudomonadota bacterium. Taxonomy (GTDB): domain Bacteria; phylum Pseudomonadota; class Gammaproteobacteria; order Steroidobacterales; family Steroidobacteraceae; genus UBA964. The sequence continues at coordinate 32,745 of JAYTNX010000051.1, read as the reverse complement.
GTGTAGGACCGCGACTCGCCGACCGCCAGCTTTGCCAACGCGGTTGCGACGGCAATGTTCGAGGCATTGTCATTGGCGAGCGGTGGGTTGCAACATGCTTGCTGCGCACCATGCGCCGCGACGCCGCTACAAATCGTGTCGATCCGCGCGGCGAATCGATGCATATTGCTGACGTTTCAGCGTTCGCTTTGGATCCCGGCGCCAGCTCTGGCGCGCCGGCCTCACGATCGGAGTCCAGGTAATCCTTATCGCGTTCTGACATTTCGACAGCAGCGCTCACGAGTGACTCGATCACCAAGCGTGGCGCGGCCATCGCACACTGGTTGACGGTGTAATACTCTGTAACTCCGTCATTTACTACAGCACTTCAGTGGAAGCCCTGAGGATCTGTAGGGCGTGAGCCACACCCTTTCGAGAAAGACATGGCTCACGGCTGCTTTCGTCGGCACGGAGCGACTGGTGCCGGAGATGCGTCAGCGAGCCGGAACAAGGACCGAGAAAAACTTCGAAGTTCCCTTTTCGAGGGCGGTGCACAAGCTTGCTCACGCGAGCAGCAGGCCATTGCAAATGCCGCCCGAGTGCAGTGCCGCACCGACGCTCGCCGCCAAAAAGTCCGTTGGGTAGGGCAGCAGCAACAAATTCGCGCACGTAAAACAGCGAGTGAATAGGCCGCGGAGCCCGCCTGCCGTTCGATGGCTACGCCGAAATTCCACCGAAGCGTCTGCCGTTTGAAATTCATGCTATCGCCAAAAGAATTCTTCGTCGATCTGTCGGGTGGCCTGCAGGTACTTGATTTGCTTCAGCCGCGTGAACGCGCGGAACTGATAACTTTCCTCGGACATCTGAATCCGCTGGAAGACGTCACGCAACTGCCTTACGCCATCTCTCGCGAGATGACTACAGCTAAATCCGGGGAGCTCCGCATGAATTCGATCGAAATTAACCCGGTAGCTACGATTGTCACCGCCGCTCGGACCGGCGCTGACCTCGCACCCGGGAAACTCAGCAGCTACGATCTGGGCAATTTCGCGGATCCTATAATTCTCGGAATTCTGACCGACATTGAATATCTTTCCGCGGACCGTGTCTGCGGGCGCAACTAGAGAGCGATAGATGGCCTCACAAATGTCTGCCACATGCACCACCGGGCGCCATGGGCTTCCGTCACTGACCATCGCAATTCGTCGCGTGGTCCAAGCAAGCGCCGATAGATCATTGATTACTATGTCGAAGCGCATGCGCGGCGAAGGCCCATATGCGGTCGCGTTGCGCAGAAATACAGGGCAGAAGTCAGCACTGGCCATCCGGCCCACATCACGCTCAACAAGCACTTTGCACCGGGCGTACGCTGTCTGCGGATTGGTGGCCGCGGCCTCATCGAGAAACTCGCCGGTACCCGCGCCGTACACGCTGCAGGATGACGTATATACAAAACGCGCAATGCCAGCTTGTGTCGTCTTCTCGGCGAGGTTCACCGACCCCAGATGGTTGATCTTCTGGGTGACCGCCGGGTTGTTCTGTCCAAGCGGATCATTGGACAGTTCCGCGAGGTGCACGACGGCCTCGCAGCCCTCTAAGTCCTTTACGGCGACCTGTCGCAGGTCCTTGTTCAATGTCTGTGGACTGCACGAGAGGTGACGGTTGTTGCTATAGAGCCAGCCGTCTTGGTAGTAGCCGGTGTCCAGGCCTAGAATCGATAAGCCGCGTTCCATCAAATAAGGAGCCAGAACGGCTCCGATATAGCCGTTCACACCCGTCACAAAGACTTTCATGTGCAACTCACTGCAGGGTCGAGCGATTGTCGATAAAGACTAACCTTTCGATCGATACCTCGGGCACTTGCCCGCAGGCTTAGCGCAGGCTGATCGAATGGCGCCGATGAAGGGATAGTGTACATGGCTGTTGCTGCCGCATTAGCGCGAGGGCGTGGAGCCGATGGCGGCGGGATCGCCCCGCATCACGCCAGCGTTCGCCGTCGAGCGTCGCATCACTTCATGGCGAAGCCAGCTGGTCGCGCGTACGTCAGAAGATCACGGTAGGCCGGCTGAAATCTGAAGCGCTCAGCGAGCACCGTGTTCTTCCCCGAGTTCACAATGTACAGAATCATCTATTTCCACCGCTGCAGCGGTGCGGGCAGGCTCTGCGAACGAACCATCGACACTTGTTGCGCATGATTTACGCGGCTCACGTTGAACGGTGCGGTCGGTCTTCTCATCGTCGCGCACCCCAGATTGCGAGGGGACTGTATAGACGCCACTCGAAGCGACAGGCTTGGTATTTGACGCGTCTAGACGATGTCTGCGAAGCGCCGCTCCGCGCGCTGGAAGTACAGTAAGCCCAGCACGAACGACGCAACGCTCATAAGCGCCGAGGCTGCCAGCGTTCCCCAGTTCAGTGGTCCTGTGCCGAGCAGCGCAGCGCGCATGTTCTCCACGATGCCAGCCATTGGATTGAGTGCCGCGATGAAGCGCAGGTCAGCTGGTAGAAATGACATCGGGTAGATGACCGGAGTGACAAACAGCCAGAGCTGAATGCCAAACGGAATCACGTGCTTGATGTCGCGGAACCTGACATTGATCGCCGCGAGAATCATGCTGACGCCTAATGCGAAGAACACCATAATCAGCGCGATCGCAGGCGCGACCAGAGCTTCCGGCCCGGGAACAACGCCATACCAGGCCATCAACGGGAACAGGACTACCAATGAGATTCCGAAGTCCAGCAGGCTTCCAACCGCTGCCGCGGCCGGCAGGAATACGCGAGGAAAATAGACCTTGGTAATGAGACTTGCGTTCGCCACCAAGCTGTTGCTGGCCATGGAAACGGTTGATGCGAAATACATCCACACGACCAGGCCGCAAAACGAAAACAGCGGATAGGGCACGCCGTCGCTGGGAATCTTCGCCATCTTGCCGAAAAAGAAGGTGAACACCAGCATGGTGAAGAGCGGCTGCACGACAGCCCATGCGGCGCCGAGCGCCGCCTGCTTGTAACGAACCTTCACGTCCCTGGCCGCGAGAAAATACAACAGCTCCCGGTAGCGCCGGAATTCTGACCAATCGATCAACGCCATCGGCGTCCTCTGCGCGGCCAATCGGGCTGATCCTCGCTGCGACTCCATCACTGCAATGCCATCCAATCGTCCGTCTGGATGCCTGTCACTGTAGGCGCACGCATCAGGGGCGAATTGAGCCGCAGAACTCTTTCTCGAAGTGCATTCCCGATCGCCTGTCGCAAGCGCCAAGGGAACCAAGCTGGCAAACGGCCTTCCAGTCGCTCCCACGCTGTAGAATTAACTGGAAGCCCCCGCAACTCAGGCAGACACAATTCCGTAAACAGTGCAGGTGGCGACTTACAGCGGTATGCACAGTCCACACCAAGGCCAAGCTCGATCACTTCGCGGCAGTTGAAGGGTGCAATCACGTCACACAAATAGTCGAAGGCCGTCCCGGTAAGACTTGTCCATACACCTGCGCGATACTCCCAATAGAACAGGTCCAGCGCATCAACCCAATCCGGAACAGTGGCCAGCCATTCCGCAAAGATCGGCACGGCCCATTCAGCATTCGCGAATCCCGCGATGCGTGACAGCGATTCTGCAGTAACCTTGCCTTGGCGGCCATCGACCCCGTATTGACACCTTATTGTTCCCGAGCCGTGCCCCCAAACTATGAAGTCGGCTTGCTTGAAGGACCCGATTGAGCTGGAGTTGGGATCTCTCCAGATTCCACCCATGACACTCTCCGCTGGAAAATCCGCCGTACGTCCGTCCACAAAGTGCCAGTCAAGTCCAAGACGCCGCGCGATCTCGGGCGGTATAGCCAAGTCGTGTAGCGGTGTATCTTGGTTAATCACGGTGAAGAATTTGATCGGAAGGCCAGTGGCCGCCGAAAGGAGGCTCCGGGTATCGAGCCCGCCGGTGAGTGGTAGTGCAACGGATCCCCTTTTGATGACCGCCTCAATGGTGCCTCGCAGAAGCTCTCTAATTCTGACAACTGCATCGCTCAGCGAAACAGGACTTACCGGTCTTGGACCGAAGCGCACCGACCGCATGCTTTGAAGGTCAAGGTAATGGTTGGGTAGTAATTGGCGTACGCCCGGATAGGGCGTGCGGTCCATGGGCCATGTGCTCGTCTGCCCGGGGAACCGCGACATGGAATCATCAGGCCCATGTCCCATGTACATAGGATGGCTAGCCACTTGCGCAGAGTCGTAAAAGATGGATTTGCTTCCGTTAGCATCCGGGTACAGCCGCCACTCCGAAGCCACACTTGCAAACGCTGCCCAGCGACCAGACAGCCTGGCCAGTGATTGCTCCAGTGCGTCGAAGCCCTTGCATCGGGCCAGCGCACGCGCGATGTCCACGTTAGACGAGCCCGGTTGTCGCGGATCGATTGCGTGCCCAAGGAGGACTACTTCCGTGACATCCAGATGGTCTTGCGATACGGGAAGTAGTGGGTGCGCGTTGATATACCACTCGCCAAAAGTCGATTGGCTTCCTTGTGCAAACATTGTCGATACTTTTGCTGCAACAAAGTTTCGTGGCCGAAGCGTCGGTGAACCAGTCAAGATCAGCCTCCACCGCGCCGTTGCCAGCGACTGTACCAATCACGAACAACCAGCATCGCCGGCTGTTCGATGAAATAGTGGACCGCAGTCGCCAATGCCAAGACACAGGGAAGGGTGACCAGCACGGCAGCGATGGGACTCCATCCCTCAGCATGCAGGAAGGTAAGGGCCTTTCTTCCGAGATTGGTGTGTAGCAGATAGAGCGGATAGGAGATTGCGCCGAGCCAGAGCGTAACCGGCGACACTAAGAGTCGCAGCCGGCCCGTACTCGCCATGCCGAAAATGGCAAGTATCGCCAGCATTGGAGCGATGCCCCAACGGTCTCGAATAAGGTACTCGGCGAGCACCGCGAGACAGAGCAGACTTATACGCTGTCTCGTCCACCCTTCCTGGCTCGACCGGTAGAACAGAACTCCGCAGGCAAAATAGGGCGCGTAGTCGAGAGCGAGGTAGATGGACCACAAATCTCGGCTGGACGCTCCAGCACCCGGGATCTTGAGGAACACCGCCCATAGACAGGAACACACCAACCAGGCTGCAACCGCCGGCTCAGGCCTGCGGTGCAGACCAAACAAGAGAAGTACACCGGCAAGCGCATAGAAGGCCAGCTCAACGGTCAGGCTCCAGTACACGTTCTCGAAATTGCCGTGTCCGAAGAACTGATGGACCATCGTTATATTGAAGTACGCATCGCGAGGTAATGGCCACCGGCCATCAATCACGACATCGGCGGTGGTCGCCACCAGTAGTGAAAGCCAGAAGACTGGGTAGAGCCGCGAGGCTCGGAGCACGGAAAACTCGAACACGGACTTCGATTTTCCCAGCGTCGCGAAGATGACGAATCCGGAGATGACGAAAAAGAGCCAGACTGCGAATTCGCCCCAGGGATTTGGAACAATGATGGGGGACGGACCAAGGAAGCGAGCCCAGAAGGGCAGCCAATGTGACAAAACCACCCACAGCGCCGCCAATCCGCGCAGAACATCGATACCTTGATTGCGCGCCGTGTGGTCTGGCATACGTCTCACTGTAGGCACTCTCAGACACGCCGCGCGCGTTCCAGGGTAGCGCCGGCCGCACGTTCTCCGCTCAGGAAAGCCTGGTCGGTCCAGATATAACCCCAGTCACCATATCGTCCGCAATAAGCGATCCCAACGTCATCGAGAAAGTCGTGAACAAGTTTGAGGGACTTCTGCCTATCATGATCGAATATGACATTAGCGAACGGAGCGAAGATCGTGCTTTTGTGAACAATCTCGCTGCGATCCTTGACTAAGCCACAGTGAATCAATCCATCGATGGTCGGTTCGATCCAGTCCTGCGGCTTGCCGGTTAGCGGCTTCCACTTCTCCGAGAAGTACACCTCAGCTTGAATGGAGCCGCACCCCGGTGGGGCCAGTGAGGGCGAGAACCCACAAGGGAACGAGAGTCTGGCGAAACAGATTTCCTGGTCGTAGAAGTAGGTCCACTGCGCACGTGTCTCGACGGGCCTGTTCAGACCGATATTGATCAGGACAACCTGCGAGCATGACAACAGCGCCGCGGCGGTTCGTACCTCCTTTGGTACCTGCCGGATCATGGGTATTAGTCTTGGGAGCGGGATCGAAGATACGAGATTCCGGTAGGGCGCCTGGGCGCCGTTGGCGAACTCCAGAGTCCGCCCGCTTGAGTCGATTTGCAATACCCGAAAGCCGCAGTGAATTTCTGCCTTGGGTAGGAAATTCTTCAAGTACTCAACGAAGCCGCCCTTCTTCGGGTACCGAAACGTATCGACGTAATGTACGTCGAGAGCTTCGGGCTTCAATGCCCCCAGCAACATCTCCTCGAGTTTCGGTCGATACAACCTTGGGCCGAGCCAGTCAGTCGTCAAATTTCGCGCTTCGGTCGTGTGATACTTTTTTGTGTATTGCTCAGGAAACGTCTTGGCAAACGTTTCCCCGAATGCAGCACGCAGCCAATCCTGATAGTGGCAGATCTCGCGCTTCTCGATCTTCGAGGCTTGAACGAAATCGCTGACGCATCGAGCGACGAGATCCGGGTCGAGGCCATGCATATTGACCTGTGCCGGATGTTTGATCCAGTGACCTGCCCAATAGTTGTTCACGTAGGCTTTCAGCGTGTGGAACTCGCCGTCCACTGAATCGGCAAACAGCTGCTGCACGCGCTTGTTGGAAGTGAAGGAAATGTGCGGCCCTTCGTCGAAGATGAAGCCGTCATCGTAGAAGTGCGTCGAAGTATGTCCTCCGATGCTCGGCCGCGCTTCATACAGGACAGGTCGAACACCCTGTTCGTGCAAGCGATTGACCGCGCCAAATCCCGCCATGCCCGCCCCGAGAACGCTAACCAGGTGATCGCTCATGACCGTCCCTTGAAGTTGTGCTGTGTTTCCAAGTCCACTTATTTCCGGAACGCCTCTCGTCCCCATTCGACCAGCGCTGCGACACCCATTTGGAGATCGTAGCGTGACTCCCAGCCGATACTGTCCCGCGCGTGCGCGGCGTCGCCGAGAATGACAGGAACCTCGTCACTCGGTGATTGCTTCGCGCCAAAGCGAAGCAAATCTTCCCGTCCAACCTGACGGGCTATTGCGATAGCGAGTTCTCTTACCGTGACCGGCTTCCCGGCCACGATGTCAGTCTCACCGCTGTACGCGGACAGCAGCGCGGCAACGATTCCTTCTGCGACATCTTCGACGTAAAGGTAGTCGCGAATCTGCCGTCCGTTAGTCAGCTCCGCCGGACGCCCCTCAAGCAAGCACCTCAGCACGAACGCGCTCAGCCTCGATGAGTGTTCTCCGGGACCATAGACATCGAAAACACGAGGCCAGACGAATGAGAGCCCGACAGCGTGGGCGTGTCCGACCGCGGCAACTCGCAACGCATGCTTTGCAGCGCCATAGGCCGTCGACGGCTTGCGAGGGGTGGTGCCGATCCTGCAAACACCAAGGCTCCAATCGTACTCGGCGCTCGATCCAACGCACGCTGCGCGCGCACCGCCAGCTTCATGAAAAGCCTTCACCAGGAACAATGAAGCCCGAAGCCAAGCGAGATTAGCCGGTGAGTCCAAAACGTCTCCACTGACAGCACGCCATGCGGCGTGCAGGAGATGCGTTGGCCGATGTTGCTCGAGATAGGCGCGTACCCGCGCCTCTTCGAGCAGATTGAGTTCAGTCGACGACGGTGCGAGCAGTTGGTATCCCCGCGCATTTAGCGTCCTGCGGCACGCGGCACCAATCAAGCCGGCTGCACCGGTGACAAGGATTTTCACCGAATGCGTGCCTCGACGAGTAGCGGACATGGACCCCCTCGCGATATCCACTACTTGAGGCCTCACATTGTACGGCGCGCGACTCGCATGCGCGACGCCGAACAGATCGACGAGATCGCCTGGCTGCCGGCCAGGCACGGGCGGCAGCCAAGTATTGTCAAAATGAACGCGAGAACAAGTCGTTCAAACGGCTTCTGGTGTCAAACGCGGCGTGGTCGGCGAGGCCATTTCTTGGGTCGGAAGCTTTGACTGACTCGATCGTGTGCTAGTTTCCCGTGGTCGACCTCGGCCCTCCGGTGGTCGCAAGTTGATACACTGCCGCAACTATTCATGGGAGCGCCGCCGATGACCGCGCATGTCAGAGAGAGTGACAACAGGTCCCTTGAGGTTGTACTCGGTGAAGGACTTGATGCGCTTGAGATGACGACTCGCGCATACGACGGTGCGCTAATATTGTTGTCGCCAACCTCGGAAAGTCTCGCGCTCGTGAATTGGGCTCGTGCACTTTGTGAGGAAGCCTTCTATCCTCTTGATCCGACTACGGCACAGCACGATCTCGAGGTAGCTCGCTTCGTCGAAATTGCAGCCCCCCTGAAGCCTCGCTTTATCCACCATCCGAAGACGCGCGAACTTCAAAAGTCCTATATCAGGTCGCTAGGCTATGGCTCTGAGCGCACCTACCTGGACGTGCCGCGTATGCGCGTAGTTACTAGCGACAGGTATCTCCAATCCGGTATCGGACTCAATCTTCCGCCGCATCGAGACACCTGGTGGTCGGCCCCCCCACAACAGATCCAGTTCTGGGGGCCGTTGTTTCCGATGACACGATATTCGTCGATGGAATTCTATCCACATTACCACCGGACCCCGTTGGTCAATACGTCGAGCGAGTTCAACATTTACCGTTGGAACGGTACCGGCCGAAAAAATGCCGCCCAGCATTGGAGAGGTGAAGACACGCGAGGAATTCCGCGCCCTGCGGGCGAAGTGGAACACCCTGGAGCCGTTCAGATTGTCTTGCCGGTTGGAGGCATGGTGCTTTTCTCAGCCAATGAGATGCACGCTACGACGCTAAACATCACGGGAAAGACCCGATTCAGCATAGACTTTCGCATTGTCGACGTTGAACATGTGCGCGACGCGATCGGAGCAGTAACTGTCGACAATTTTAGCCAGGGCGTTGCGCTGCGAGATTTCCGACGGGTCCGTGACGACGCGGATTTTCCTGCTGAGTACATTCGGCAATACGACAGCGGTCTAGAGGAATCGGATCCGGAGACACTTGTGTTCAGGCCTGAAGGGAAGGACATGGCAAGGTCGCCTCGATGATATCGACAACGCGATTGAACGCCGGAGACTGGGTCGAAGTCCGAAGCAGAGAAGAGATTCTCGCCACCCTAGATTCAGCAGGCAGTTTGGATGGCATGCCTTTCATGCCCGAGATGCTGCAGTTTTGCGGCGGATCGTTTCGCGTTTCGGCTCGCGCTCATAAGACATGCGATACCGTCAACAAGACGGGTGGCCGAAAGGTGCGCCACGCCGTTCATCTCGAGAATCTGCGTTGCGACGGATCTGCACACGGTGGGTGCCAGTCGGACTGCCTGATGTTCTGGCATACGTCCTGGCTGAAGGACGGCCGTGTCAGCAACGTACACCGCCGGACGAGCGAAATTGCGTGCACAGAAGATAAGCTCCGCGCAGCGACAGCAGGCACGGCCGGCGAGGCCAACGAGGTGGTGTTTAGCTGTCAGGCGACCAGGCTTCCGGATTTTACTCAGCCGCTGCACTGGTGGGACTTTCGCCAGTATCTTGAGGATTGGACTTCAGGCAATGTCACTGCCGGTACGCTGACTCGCAGCGCGACTTACGTAATTTATGTCGGGCTCATCGACCTGACAGGGCGGGTTTCATACACGGTCCGCCGCTGGCTTATCCAATTCTACGATTGGGTGCAGCAGTTGCGCGGCGGCACTCGGTACCCGCGCCTCGGCGGTGAGATTCCAACCGGCGCACCAACCCCGATACGAGAGTTGGGCCTGCAGCCCGGGGAGTCAGTGCGAGTCCTACCGTTTGATGAGCTCCGCAAGACACTCAATGAGCTGAATCGGAATCGCGGGATGTACTTTGACGCGGAATGCGTACCGTTCTGTGGCAACAGCTACAAGGTGCGCGCGGTGGTGCACCAGATTATCGATGAGCGGACTGGCAAGATGATCAGGCTCCAGGGCAGGAATGTCTCTTTGGACGGCGTGTGGTGTCGGGGTTTGTACGGAGGCCGGCGCATGCAATGCCCACGCGCGATCATGCCGATTTGGAAGGAGACCTGGCTGGAGCGCTGCGAGCACAAGAGCGAAAATGCGCAGTCTTTGTTGAAATGAACGACGTCAGCGTTGTCACGCCCTTCTACAACACCGCAGAATTCCTGGAAGAGTGCATCCGCAGCGTGCTTGCGCAGACGTACCAAGACTTCGAATACATTCTGGTTGACAACTGCAGCAGCGATGGATCGGGGGAGATTGCGCAGAGATTTGCCCGCCTGGATTCACGAATTCGCCTGATCAAGAGCGGTACGTTTCGTGGCCAGATAGAGAATTTCAACTTCTCCCTCGAGCAGATCAGCGAGCACAGTCGCTACACTAAAATGGTGCTTGCGGATGACTGGATCTTTCCGCGCTGCCTCGAGGAGATGACTGCGCTGGCAGAGCGCGATCGCACCGTAGGTCTGGTAAGTTCCTACCGACTTCGGGCGGGCATCGTGCAGAACATCGGGATGCCCGCTTCGGTGTCCGTCATGTCCGGGGCAGAAGCGTGCAGGCGCCAACTCCTGCTGGGCGATCATTACGTCGGATCGCACAGTTCTGTCCTGTATCGCTCGGAGGTAGTGCGGTCACGCGCTCCGTTCTATCCGATCGGCCGCATGCATCCCGATACGGAGATGGCATACGAAATTCTGCGGAATTGGAACTTCGGATTCGTTCATCAGGTGCTCTCATTCACTCGCGTCGGTAACGAGTCGGTAAACAGCCGAATTGCCCCGTTCGAACCACAACTTCTGGACAGAATGATTGTCCTGAGCCGCTTCGGCCGGGATAGCCTGATGGAATCCGAGTTCAGTCTGCACTGGCGCCACTGCGAACGCGATTACCTCAGGCTTCTGGTGCGGCACAGGCTGCTCGGCACCGGCTCGGACTTCTTCGCGTACCATAAGAAGGGGCAGGATACGATCGGCTACAAGCCTCCGACGCGCGCTTTGTGTGCGGCCGTACTTGCCGAGCTCACGCGGCTACTGCGGCATCCCAAAGCCCTGTTTGCCGTTGTCACAGCTCGTGTCCGAGCCCTGGGCAAGACACGCTTGATCAAGCGCGGGTATTGAGTCCTGGCATTCCTTCCAGGCTCCAACGCTGTGGAAAGAAAACGAGACCATAACTACTATCAGTGATCCGGCCGCTGCCGTGCACCTGGCCGGGTTCAATATCGAGTCGCAGGCAATTTTCGGCCAGGTCGTGGACAGGGGAGCCGATGGTCGTGATGTAGGCGCTCACGCTGTAGCTGCCGGGGGCGAGCGTCAGTGCCTCGATGTCCAGATCGATATGCCCTTTGCCGCGTGGCAGGGTCGATATTTCCAAGTCGTGCAGAGCAGTTGCAGCCTGGGTAACAAACGTGCCCATTTCGCTATGGATCTTAATTCCGAAGCTGAGATTGCGCGGCTCACCCAGAACGTCGTAGTGAAGTTTCAGCACGATTCGATCGCCCGCCCGGACAATCGTCGTCGGACTGCGCGCGGCGTCAAGCAGTTCAATATGTGTGTAGCGGATAGCACCGATTCCGGGTCTGCCCGTTGCATCCGACAGCGAAGCAGCCGCTGCCGGTGCACTCAGGTTCGCTGCCAGGTATGACGCAACAACTGGCCTGGCTGCTCCATCGGCCTGAATGCGCCCTCCTGCGAGCCAGATTGCCCGGGAGCACAGGTTCTCCACCGCCGCCAGATTGTGCGATACGAACAGCACTGTCCGCCCACCGCTGCGCATGCCCTCCATCGTCCGCAGGCATTTGCGCTGAAATGCCGCATCCCCGACAGCGAGTACTTCGTCCACGATCAATACGTCCGGGTCCAGGTGTGCTGCCACCGCAAAGCCTAGGCGCAATCGCATGCCACTGGAGTAGCGCTTGATGGGTGTATCGATGAATTGTTCGACGCCGGAGTAGTCGACGATCTCATCGAAGCGTGCATTGATCTGTGCGCGCTTCATCCCAAGAATCGATCCGTTCAGGTAAATATTCTCCCTGCCGGAAAGCTCTTCATGGAATCCGGTACCGACTTCCAGCAAAGATGAAACCCGACCACTGACCCGAACAGAGCCGGAGGTCGGATAGGTGACGCGCGACAGTATCTTCAGCAGAGTGCTCTTGCCGGCCCCATTGGCACCAACAATTCCGACGATCTCGCCCCTTTCGATTCCAAAGGAAACATCGTCGAGTACCGTGACCCGTGCATTTTTCGGCCGCCGCCATGCCTGCGGCGACACTATCCCAAAAAGGAACTCGCGAAGATTCGAATCGGACTGCTTCGCATTGATCAAGTAGGTCTTGACGAGGTGTGCGACTGTGACGACGTTCTTCATTCAGTCTGTTCCGAGCGGAATATCCTCAGTAACCATCGCCCCCCCGAAAGATCCAGGGCCCTGCGAGACGTGGGCTGCTCAAAGCCGCCATGCGGGGTCGGCTACGCGGCCGCATCCTCGTCAGGCCATTTTTCGGTGGCCGGTCATCGCAACAACTCTTGCTGTGCCGAATTATATTGGTCCACAAAAGACTGCTCTTCCGCATCCCGTACACGCTCGCCACATGGTCCACTCTATCGCCCTTGATATCTCCCACCACGTGTCGCGTAGCATATTTTGGCAGCATTGTTATCATGGCGTGGAATTGATCCGGCATCAGATGCCCCTCATCCATCTGGCACCCCTTACTGCTCCTCCAGCTTGTGTAGCACCGCTCCCGGATGCGGCCTGAGACGCGTGTGCAGGCTCTTGAGCTGGCCAGGCATGTCGCACGTGCGAGAGCGCCTGAACATCGACGCGAGCCATTGTGAAGTGGTACCCAGAGCCTGACGATGTTCGGAAAGGCCCCCCCAGATGCGCTGTGCTCGCTCGCCGCACGTTCGTTAAAAGGCAACTGGGTCCGATAATCAGTCGTGTGAATTGGGCTAACGTCCCGACACCAATCTTCTTTCGCTCGTTGAGATTCTTCCCCGCAACAGGTGGAACGGCTGAGTAGCCTTACACGTATGGTACTGCGAGAGTTCCCAGCATTCGTGAGCGGCCGGCAGTCACATCCTATGTCAAATTTCCCTTCTGTGTCTCGTCGATCGCTGTACGCGTGGGGAGAGCGTCGCTGCAGCCCAAAGAACTTGAATGTCCCTTTCTGCAGTACTGACGCAAACGACGCGTAATGTCGATGATCATGCCTGAACCCACCCACGACTCGCGCGGCGACTCCATGCTCGATAGCGAGGTACAGATTAGCGTTGTAGTCGCAAGCTGCAATGGCGCACTCAAGCTGCCAGACCTGCTCATTGCCCTGTCCGGGCAGACGATCGTCGATCGAGTACCTTTCGAGGTCGTCTTAGTCGACAACTGTTCAACTGACAACACGGCGGGAGTGATTCGATCGTTTGCATCCGGCACCGCGTGGTCAATTAGATATGCCTTCGAGCGCCGATCAGGCAAGGCGTACGCGCTGAATACCGGCGTCAAACTGGCACGTGGTCCGATAATCGCCTTCACGGATGACGATGGAGTACCTGCGCCAGACTGGCTGGAACGCATCCTTGAGTACTTCTCAACGCATGAGAACATTCACTGCCTCGGCGGGCGCGTCGAACTATACGATCCGCAGGATCTAAGCTTGACGTTCCGCCGGTCAGTACATGCTGCAGTACTCAGCATTTCGGATTTCTCGATTGCGGATGTACCGGTGATTGGTTGCAACCTCGCGATTCGAGCTTCTGAATTGCGTCGCGTCGGTCCGTACGACACAGCAGTAGGTCCGGGAAGTCGGGTTGGCAGCGGTGACGACGTTGACATGCTCTACAGGCTGCTGCGAGCCGGTGGTCAGATTGCCTATGTTCCCTCAATCCTGGTCCACCACAATCAAGGCTGCCATACACGCGACAGATTGGACCGCATAAGCGACCGATACACGGTGGGACGGGGGGCCTTTTACCTCAAGTACGTGTTGCATAGGGATCGGCGAATCGCGAGATTCGCGTACTGGGAGCTGGTTAGACTACTGAGAAGCTGCGTTCGATTAGGACTTGTTAGGCGGGAAGCACGAGCGGCATTGCGCACGCTCGGACTACTTGCGATCGGCGCGAGCCGCTATATTCGATTCGGCGATTTGTCGCAACCCATGGCGGCGCCACCGGAAGCGGTTGACGATGTCGCCGTGCGAGCAGTCTCGTCTCCTGTAGATCGAAATGGCGTGCAGCATCCTACGGCAGGTGTGATTGTGTTGGTTCCAGACCGCTGGAACGACATTTGCATGGCGCGCCATCAGGTTACGCGCAGGTTGGCGTCGCACTTTCCTGTCGTTTGGATCGAACCAACGACGGCATGGCAACATCTCCTGCTACCGACAGGCACTCAATTCCTCGAGGGCGACCGTTGGACCTCGCCGGTGCCCGGCCTTGAGGTCCTTACCCCCGGATTCCGCCATTCGTCGCTCTACCATCCTCGCTGGCTACGCCGAGCAATTTTTCGCTCGCTGCTCCGCAAGGCGCGAACGCGCCTCATCAACAGAGGCGCGCGCGACATCGTGCTCTATCTGTGGAGGAGTGATTTTTCGGACGCCCTTGGTCTCGTATCACACGACGTTAGTTGCTATCACATCGACGACGAATACACTTTTTCAGAGATCGACGTTCCAAACTCGTTACACGAGATTGAGACGCTACACGCAGTCGATCAAGTGATTGTCCACTCTGAGGAACTTCTAGCCAAGAAGGGAGGCGTCAATCCGCTTACGGCGCTCGTGCAAAACGGCGTGGACTTCAAAACGTACTCCACACCCTCCGCAGAGCCGCCGTCGATCGCCACGATACCGAGACCTCGAATCGGCTACGTGGGCGTTATCAAGAAGCAGCTCGACCTTGCACTCGTAGCACGACTTGCGCGCGCTCGGCCATTGTACTCGTACGTATTCGTGGGGCCTATCCTGAACGTTCAGGGAAAAGAACGGCACGTCGCGGAACTACAAGCGCTCCCCAATGTGCACTTCCTGGGTGAAAAGCCAGCCGAGGATCTTCATGCCTACGTCCAGCATCTGGACGTCTGCTTGATGTGCTACGAAGTCAACGGCTACACGAAGTATATCAATCCGCTTAAGCTTCACGAGTACATGGCCGCTGGACGGCCTGTTGTATCTTCCGGTATCAGTGCCGTGCGCGCTTACTTTGGGCTGATACGTGTAGCGTGTACCGATTCCCAATGGCTCGAAGCCATTGATGCGTCTCTTGATTCGTCAGAATCGGCCCCGGCGCGCGCCCGCGCCAGGCAGGCGCGCGCTGCCGAGCACGATTGGGGCACTCTCGTCACCCGGATCACGCTCCTGATTCGCGACGCGTTAGGCCGTGTTCACACTATCGCAAGGCCTCGACGACCAACGCGAAGCAGATGACAGCGATTAACATGAGATCGCGCTTGTCGAAGCGGCCCATGATGCGCCTAGAGCCCCTGAGCCTGCGCAACAGCCGCGCGATCTCGATGACACGACATCGGCAGCTCCCGGATCGAGCGCAGCAAAGCGCGCCCTTCTGGTGCATCTCCGGCTCGCCCTGGCGCGAGCGCGCACGCTATGACGCATCGATCACTCGCGGCAACCATTGTGAACTTTAGTGCTTCACTCGCTGCGGAGCCTGACGATGGCTTCAGCTTCTTTGTTTGAGCACCGGTGTCGTCCGGATGAACCTCCACGAGGGTGCTATCGGGGCTGACTGCCTCGATCTTCACGCGGATCAGCTGTTCGCGCTGCAATGCGACGAAGAGCCGATGGAGACTCCGGCCGTTGCTCAGCGGGGCATGCGCGTGCGGATCGATTGCCAGTGGCCGAACCGCCTCCGCAATGTTCGCCATTTGCAACCGTTCTCGACGGTAAAGAGGGTCGCATTGATCGCCTGCAGATTCGGCGGAGTGACGTTGCCAGGCTGACGTGGAGGGTGTTGCGCGATCGGCGTGTACGCTTCGGGTGTGGTTTCCATCCGCGCAGCATATTGAATATTCTTCGCAGGCCTTGGAGCGGCCTGAGCTGACGTAACGAGCCGACGACGTGGAGACTCAATTCAAGTTGTACGCACGCAGGTGCTCACCACATCGCCAACCTCCTTCTCGAGTCAACAGCCGAGACGCAGACCTAAACTGATAGCCTCTGGCAAAGGCTATTGACTTCTACATGGTGTCGATCGTTCCAAGAGGATGTGAGTAGAATGCCAACGAACGCGCCTGAGACGGTCCAAGGCCCAAGCTGCCGATTCTGCGGCCAGGATCTGGTGACGACCTTTGTCGACCTCGGCATGTCGCCATTGTGTCAGACGCATATCGCACCGTCGCAACTGAACGAGATGGAGCCCTTCTACCCTCTTCACGCCTATGTCTGTAGCAGATGCTTTCTGGTGCAACTGGAGCAGTTCGTCGCACCATCAGCGATCTTCTCGGACTACGCATATTTTTCCTCTTACTCTGACAGCTGGGTTGAACATGCACGCCACTACACCAATGCAATGCGCCAGAGACTTGGTCTGGGGCGTGGCAGTCTGGTTACGGAGATTGCAAGCAACGACGGGTACTTGCTACAACACTTTGTCGCAGAAGGTATTCCGGTGCTGGGCGTTGAGCCCGCCTCCAACGTAGCTCAAGTGGCTCAGGCCAAAGGAGTCCGCACGACCGTCGAGTTCTTCGGCCTCGAGACAGCGCGGCGGATAGGACAGGAGTTCGGCCAGCCAGACCTGCTGCTCGGGAACAACGTGCTAGCACACGTACCGGATATCAACGATTTCGTCGCCGGATTAGGAGCGCTTGTCAAACCCAACGGCGTCATCACGATGGAGTTTCCACATGTACTGAAGCTCATTGATCAAAATCAATTCGACACAATCTATCATGAGCACTTCAGCTACCTCGCTTTCTTCGTCGTTCAGCGAATCTTTGAGCATCACGGGCTGCGCGTGTTCGATGTTGAGGAACTTTCAACGCATGGTGGCTCGCTCCGAATTTACGCGTGCCGCAGCCAGAGCAGCGTTCACTTGGACTGCCCGTCAGTAGCCAGGCTTCGAGCCAAGGAGATGGCGGCGGGACTCTCCACTCTAGACACGTACCGCGGGTTCTCGGACCGAGTCCACGAGACGAAGCGCGATATCCTTCAGTTTCTGATTTCAGCGAAACGGGAAGGCAAGCGCCTTGCCGGATATGGGGCGCCAGGAAAAGGCAACACACTGCTGAACTATTGCGGCATTCGCACGGACTTCCTGGACTTTACGGTGGACCGAAATCCATTTAAGCAAGGCAAGTTCACACCCGGTATGCGCATCCCAATCCTTGCTCCCGACGCCATCGAGTCGGCGCGCCCGGATTACATTTTGATCCTCCCGTGGAACCTTCAGGCGGAAATTGTGAAATCGATGAGCTTCGTTCGTCGCTGGGGCGGCCGATTCGTGGTTCCAATTCCAAAGGTTATGGTCCTGGATTGATTCGACGTTCGCGCAAGCTTCCCGCTCGACGCTACTCGACTTGCGTAGTGTCCGTAGCAATGACTACGCTATCTGCGTAGAGCAACTGAGCAAGCCCTATTTGATCGATCATCAGCGCGCTTTAGTAGGCAGTTGAATCCATGCGATTGAATCGATTTTCTTTTTGCGGCCTAATATACCTGAGTCGCGAATGCACCAGAGCGAGTTCTGGGCATTGCAAGACGTATCGATCTCCGTTCGGAGAAGAGATAACGTCGGGGCGGTTGGGGGAACCGGCGCGAACGATTCTACCTTGCTGAAGATCCTAAGCCGAATCGCAAGCTTCTCCGTCCAAGGAGCAGCCTAACGTTGGACTCTTCCGCAACGAACCGGAGAGCAAACGAGGAAGCCGAGGTTTGCGGAATCGCAGAGCATCGCGATCTTCGAGTATGGCGGCGTGTCGGTGAGCGAGTGGAAGCGCAAGTTTTCCGCTTGGTTTTCCTTCGGCGAAGCGCAAGACATGTTTTTGGATCTACAAGTCGACGTTGGATCTCAAACCTTCCCGACTGGCCCGGCTGTTGACTCGTAGAAGTAGACCCCTCGTCGCGTCATATCCTCGACTTCGATTACGATGTCGCGGAGATTTGCCAGCAAAATGGATGAAGCGCCCACACGAATTTCGCGAATGAGCCCGCGCTTCCTCAGCGCCCCTTCCAGCACCTCGAAGCGCCGCCTTTGAATGGCCTCCTTCGAGAACACGTACGTCCTCACCACTCGCCGCTCACCCACGCGATCGATCACCGCAGCGTCGAATGGTGGCTCAGCGTACAGATTAAAGTCGAGCTCGCCGTGGACTTGATGCTCCAGATAGTGAAAGAATGTCAGGAATGCAAACGGCACGTTGAAGAATGCTACCTTGCCGTAAGCACGTAGAGCTTTTTCGAAAGGTGTCCTTGGCCCACATGGGTATAGGCAGCATTCATGACCTTCGGTTAGCCACTCCGCTCGGGCACCATATGCAAGCACAGGGTGTGTCGGATGCAGGCTCCTAAGCACTCCTTTGCGTCGTCGGAAGCACTCGGACACCAGCCCCATTGCTGATGGAGTCTTGCGCACATCGAATGTCTTCCCTTTCCTCAGGTACTCAAGGGAGGAAGACCGATACGGCAACGACACCATCATGAGGTTGCCTTGCGGTCCAACTGCCTGAAGGAATGCGTCGACCGCCTCTTCGCAGGTGCCTCGGAAGCCATGATGCGGTTCGAACGCGCTGTGAAGCATTAGCGTGTCGCCGCTCTGAACGCCTGCGGCTTGTAGCGCCGCCACAAGTTCCACCCCTCCGTAGGAGCCAATGAGCCGCACCGCAACCATTCGCGCTCTGCGATAGAGCGACTTAAGCCTGTTCTTTATCAATTTCCGTCGTTGCGCGCTCAGCATGTATCGCCCCCGGCTTAGGCACCAACGGCCGCCGGCATTTTCTTCCGTATGTAGCGCTCTAAGACAAGGGAATCGACTAGGAACTTGGCCGCCCAACTCGGGTATGCGTACTGGGAGTATTCGCCATCAATCGGAAACGAACCCCGAACAGCTCCGCGAACGCCCTCAGGGCCGTCGAGAACCACGGTGCGGCGGACATAGGCGTTTGCCTTGAACCCGGCTTGCAGATAACTAAGATTATTAGTCTCCTCATACAATGCCAGCCAGCAATACGCGATCTGCGCAGTCCCTGTCAGACATGCCCAGTTGGCCGCGCCTGCCCAGTTGTTCGCTAGCATGCCAGGCAGAAAGCCGTCACTTGCCAAGGCTGTCAAAACGCCGTCGGCGGTCCTGCGAGCGGCCTTCAAGAGCTCTGGATCCCGGGTAAATCGATATGCTTCGAGTACACCACGCAATGCGTAGCCAATTGTGTGGGTGAGTGGACGTGAAGCGAAGGTAAGACAGCAGCAATCAATCCAACCATTTTTGAGCTGATGGGTCAGCGCCCAGCGAACATTCGCAATCGCGGCCTCAGCGTAGCCCCGGTTCGGATCGATGCGTGCCGCCTCCAGCAGTGCCCAGGCGATGTGAGTGTCGTACGTCTTGTCGCCACTAGCTGCAAACGGCGTCGGAAACTTACGCCAGCATCCGTCCGGATCTTGGGTCTGCACGAGCCAATCCGCTGCACGCTGCATCGGCCGCCGGTAGGCGCCGAACTCTCTCTCTCCGGCAGCGAGGCCAAGAAGAATCTGACCGGTGTTGAAAGGCACCGGGACGACCGGCGTCGAGTCGATCTTGCCGCCCTGAAATCCCCCGTTTGGCATCTGGATGCGCGAGAACCACTCCAGCATTCGTTGCGCTCGACCGCGCACTTCCGTGTCGCTGTTTGCAGCAGCGTACTCAAGCAGAGTCGGCACGATGTATCCCGTGGTCTCCGGATACGAAGACGACCAGCCGCTGCGTAGGCTGTAATCTCTGGCCACACCACCGTCCGCGGAGGTGGACTTGTCCTGCGCACGGCAGAGCCAATGAATCGCCGCGTCGATAACGAGCTCCGGGGCAGGAGTTGTAGATGGCAGCCCGGCGCGGTCAATTCGGATTTGCTGCCTGATCGACGGAGGAAGCCGCAATGTGGCAACGTTTGCCCGCAAGCTGCGAACCGCCTTCGCCAGCTTTTTCTTCAAAAAGCTTCCCCTACGGCAGATCGACCGGGACACCGTCGAAAACCACGTGGCTCACGACGGCCAATTTTGCCGCCTTCGGCAGGCAATCGTGAATCGAGTGAATCACACTCCAGCGCCAGAGCGCAAAGCCCTGATATTTCATCATATTTCTGCGAGGTTCCATGTCATAATCATTTTCAACCAGCTTCTCTCCGCTTCCAAATTCCCGACGCCTTGAGTCAAGGGCCATGACTTTGCCATCTGGGCATAAATACCATGCGTGAGATGTGGAAACGGCCATAGCTCGACCGGGATTTTGGTCGTTGTGGGATGCGCGCGCCTGCCCGCACTTAATCGCCAACCACGCCCACGGCAATTTACCCACTGCGATATCGCGCAGCTTGACGTTGCGCACCGTGTAAATTGCAGAAACGCTGTTTGGGCGTCCGTTGACTTCATACAGTTTCTTGCCGTCCCGGCTAATGGCCATGTTACAGGGGCGTTACCCAACCGGTACGGTGACCGAAATTTGATTGGTAGCCGCATCAACCACGGACACGCTGGAGTCCCCACCTTTTGAAACGCAGATCCCGAAGCCGTCAGGATGTACCATGGTTCCGTTGGTACGCCTAGCGACCTTGATGTTGGCGATTGCCGCGCGACTTGCCGTGTCAACTACAGATATCTCACTGCTATTTTCGGCCGCGACATAAGCGCGGCTGCCATCTGGCAGGAAGCCGATGAGGCGCGTTCGCGCCGGACGGCACATGACGTACGCGTTTGCTGCAGCAGGCCCACCGAAAGCCACCCAGGCCTGCCCGGAGGATCTCGACTACAAGGCCGAGCACGGCTGCACGATTTCCGGTTTTGGGACCGCCCGATTTCGCCGATTGGGCCCACCTGGACCGGTGAGTCGGCGGAGCCGCAGGCGACGATGTTTATCCGGCTTTGCCTCCGGCTGCAAGTTTTCGTGCCTTGACGCCGCGGTAGCTCTCTCCAGTGATGGTGATGATCAACGCGGCATGCTGCAGTCGATCGCGGATAGCGTCAGCGATGACCGGATCCGCGATCACCTCGCTCCAGTGATCGAGTGGCAGCTGCGTCGTGAAGACGGTGGACTTGCCGATCGATCGCTCCTCGAGGATTTCGCACAGGTCCTGCGCCTCGGTTGCGGTAATCTTGCGCATGCCGATGTCGTCGAGCACGAGCACATCGGGCCGGGCGAGCTTCTCGCGCATTCGCAGGTACGTGCCGCTCGAGCGCGCCATGGCGAGGGTTTCCAGCCAGGTCGTCACCGTCATGTACAGCACCGTCTTGCCGTGCTGGCAGGCCTGCAGCGCGATCGCCTGGGCGAGGAAGGACTTGCCGACGCCGGTCTGGCCGATCAAGAGCAGCGGCCGCCCCTCGCGCAGCCAGCCGAGATTCTGCAGCTCGCGGATCTGCGCCTTGGTGATCGATCGATGCGCGCTGTAGTCGAAGTCCTCCAGCGAGACGCGCAGCGGCAGCTTCGCGGCCTTCAGGCGCCGCTGGGCAGCGCGCTCGCCGCGCGAGTCGGCTTCGGCCTGCAAGAGCGCATCGAGGAACTCGGTGTAACTGACCTGGTCTCGGGTCGCCTCGGCGACCACCTTCTCGAACGACTCGAGCATCCCGAGCAACTTCATCTCGCTCATCAGGTTGCGAGCAACGGCGGTAATCATGCTGGATTCTCCTGTGCGGGTGTGGGAACGCAGTTGTCGGGCGCGGCGGCATATCGCAGCAGCGGATTGCCGGGCCGGCGCACGATCTCGCGCGAGGGCTCCGGGGATGCGCTCTGATGTCGCGCCTGGGTGAGCAGATCGCTGAAGTAGCCCACCCGGTAGCGACCCGCCCGGCGCGTCTCGGCGATCGCGCTGCTCAGGTGCGCCTGGGCACGCTCGCCACCGACCAGATGGATCGCCTTGCCCGCCGAACCGATCAAGCCCTGAACGCGGCGGATGTTGCCGTAGACCTCGACGTTGAACAGCTCCACGACCAGCCGGTGCAGCTCGGCGTGCAGGAAGCGCGCCTGGGACAGCAGATGCTGCGGCGTCGCCTCGTAGTACGCGACCGAGGCGTCGGGGAAGTGCGCGAGGTTGCGCACCCGCTTGCCGCTGCGGCTGCGGTCGCGCGGGTGCAGCGCGAGGCGTTCGCCGTTCAAGAAGATCTCGACCCGGTTCTCGGTCAGCTTCACCCGCAGCGTCTTGCCACGATGGATGTGCGGCGCGCTGTAGTAGGTCGCCTCGACCACGACGTAGCAGTCCGCGTGCAGCTTCGCGTCTTTCCAGTCCGCGTCGTCGAAGTCCGTCTGCGGCAACGGCTTCAGCGCCGCGCGCTCGAGCTGCTCGAAGCGCGCGCGGCGCGAGACGCCGAAGCGGGTGTGGCGCCGATCATTGATTCGCGTCACGCATTCCGCGATCGCCGCATTGACCTCGCGCAAGCTGCCGAAGCGCTGGCGCCGATACCGGAAGCGCAGGTACCGCATCAGGATCCGCACCAGACCCTCCGCGACCGCCTTGTCGCGCGGCCGATTTGGCCGCGCCGGTACCACGGCCGTCGCGGAATGCGCCGCCAGCGCCGCGTACGCAGGATTCAGGTCCGGGTCGTACAGATGGCATTTCAGGACCCCCTGCTTCAGGCAGTCCGGCACCGTCACGTGCGGCACGCCGCCGACCAGTCCACCTGCTGCGACCACAGCGGGCTCGGCGGCATCGCACCCGGAACGCCTCGCAGCCCATCACGGACCTCCCGGACCGTGCGCCGCGAACAGCCGAGCGCCCGCGCGATCTCGCGCAAGCCTCGTCCCGCTCGCAGCCGCCGCTCGATTTCCTGATACCGATCCATCGTGAACCTCCGCCTCCCCATGCGCCTCTCCCGTTCGTGGTTGACCACGACGGTACAGGCCTGAACCGCCCTCCCAGGCGGCTCCGACGGTGGTCCCATTCAAAGGAAATCGTGCGCACGGCCTCGAAAGGCGCCAGATCGCCGGCCGCGCGAGCTGCAAGTGGGTGCGGTAGGCAGAACTAGCTGATCACCGGACCACCGGGTCGGGCGAGACTTGGCTCGCCTGCGCGCTTGCGCAGCACTTCTGCCGTGAGGGGCTCTCGGCGTTCTTTTGGCGCGTTTCGCCGCTCTTTGGGGATCCGCGCGTCGCGCACGGCGACGGCGGCTACGTGCGGCTGCCCAAGCGGATCGGGAAACCCTCGATCCTGGTGCGCGAGGACTCGGGCCTGAGCGCCCTGACCGCCCAGGATCGCGCCGACCTGCTCGCGATCGTCGACAATCGCGTGCATGCGCGTTCTACGATCCTCACTAGCCAGCGGCCCGTCAATACCTGGCACGCTTGCCGCGGGGAGCCCACGCTCACCGAACGTCATCCTCGATCGACTCGTACATCACAGCCATCGCATCCCGCTCTGCATGCAGGGCGACTAGATGCGCCGGAGCAGGTGCGGTCGTGACTGGGCACCGAGAAAACTGCTTCTGCCGCGTGCGGCGGTAGACCTACTTGCAGGTCGGACATGGCGAAAAGCGGGAATCGAAAGGCCCCTCAACTTGACCGGCCGTGAACACCTGACGTAAAACTCTCAGTTCCAGCAGTCTGCGCCGCGCACTGTTCACCATCGCGTGGAAACGATGTTCACGATCGCTGGAATACGCACAGAAGCCTGGCTGGCCGTTCGCCGCACACGAGAGTAGAACTTCCTATGCATGTTCGCCGTCCTCACGTCACTGACCGCAAGGTGCGCTTCTCCCTCATCGGCTGCGGCCGCATTGCGCAAAACCACATCGAATCGGTCAAGAAGCACGCCGAGCGGGCCGAAATCGTCGCCGTGTGCGACACCGACCCCGCGGCGCTGGCACGGGCCGTGGCGAAGACAGGTGCGCCGGGATTCAGCTCGCTGACCGAATTGTTGGCCCAGGTCAGCGCCGACTGCGTGGTGCTCGCCACGCCGAGTGGCCTGCACCCGCGCGAGGCGATGGAGGCCGCGCGTGCGGGCTTCAACGTGATGACGGAAAAGCCGATGGCCACGCGCTGGCACGACGGGCTGGCGATGGTGCGGGCCTGCGACGAGGCCGGAGTATACCTGTTCGTCGTCAAGCAGAACCGGCGCAATCCGACCCTGCAGTTGCTCAAGCGCGCGGTAGACGAAGGCCGCTTCGGGCGCATCTACATGGTCAATGTGAACGTGTTCTGGTCGCGCCCGCAGTCGTACTACGACAGCGCGGACTGGCGCGGCACCTGGGAGTTCGACGGCGGCGCCTTCATGAACCAGGCCAGCCATTACGTCGATCTGCTGGACTGGATCTGTGGCCCGGTGGAGAGCGTGATGGCCTACACCGGCACGCTGGCGCGCAACATCGAGGTCGAGGACACCGGCGTCGCGGTGCTGAAGTGGCGGGCCGGCGCCATTGGCTCGATCAACGTCACGATGCTAGCCTACCCGAAGAACCTCGAAGGTTCGATCACCATTCTCGGCGAGAAGGGATCTGTGCGGGTGGGCGGCCTCGCGGTCAACGAGATCCAGCATTGGCAGTTCGAGCAGCCGCACGAGATGGACAAGCATGTCGCCGATGCCAGCTACCAGACCACGTCGGTCTACGGCTTTGGCCACTCGCTGTACTATGACAACGTGATCGACACCCTGCGCGGCGACAGCCAGCCCGCGACCGACGGCCGCGAGGGCCTGAAGTCCCTTGAACTGCTGATTGCGATGTACATGTCGGCACGCGACGGCAAGCGCGTCAACCTGCCGCTGGCTTATTGAGATGGCAACCTCCATCCACCGGTCCGCGATCGTCGACGAAGGCGCGCAACTGGGCGACGGCTGCCGCGTCTGGCACTTCGTACACATCAGCGCCGGCGCGCGCATCGGCGAGCGCTGCTCCTTCGGCCAGAACGTCTACGTCGGCAACGACGTGCACATCGGCCACAACGTGAAGGTGCAGAACAACGTCTCGGTCTACGACGCGGTGACACTGGAGGACGATGTCTTCTGCGGGCCGAGCATGGTCTTTACGAACGTCTACAACCCGCGCTCGGCGGTCACCCGCAAGGACGAGTACCGTCGCACGCTCGTGCGCCAGGGTGCGACGCTGGGCGCCAACTGCACCATAGTCTGCGGCATCACCGTCGGCCGCTACGCCTTCGTCGGCGCGGGCGCGGTCGTCCACCGCGACGTGCCCGACTTCGCGCTTATGGTCGGCGTGCCGGCTCGCCGGGCCGGCTGGATGAGCCGCCACGGCGAACGCCTGCCGTTGCCGCTGCGCGGCGAGGCCGAGGCCACCTGCCCGCACACCGGCGACCGCTACCGCCTGCAGGGCGAGCAGCTCAGACTGCTCTGAAACCAACGAGAGCCGAGCATCATGAATCTACCCGAGGCCCTGAAGCCGCTGGATTTCATCGACCTGAAATCGCAGTACGCGGCGCTGCGCGAGACAATCAACGCGCGTATCCAGCGTGTGCTGGACCACGGCCAGTACATCATGGGCCCCGAGGTCAAGGAGCTCGAGGACCGCCTGGCCGCCTACACCGGCAGCCGCCACTGCATCACCGTGGCCAGCGGCACTGAGGCGCTGCTGATCTCGATGATGGCGCTGGACCTGAAGCCCGGCGACGAGGTCATCACCACGCCATTCACCTTCGCCGCCACCGTGGAAACTATCGTGCTGCTGGGCGGCAAGCCGGTGTTCGTCGACATCGAGCCCGACACCGCCAACATCGACTCCCGCCTGATCGAGGCCAAGATCACGCCGCGTACGCGTGCCATCATGCCGGTCAGCCTGTACGGCCAGTGCGCCGACATGGACGAGATAGACTCGATCGCCGCGCGCCACGGGCTGCCGGTGATCGAGGACGCCGCGCAAAGCTTCGGCGCCAGTTACAAGGGCCGGCGCAGCGGCAACCTGTCGACGCTGGGCTGCACGAGCTTCTTTCCCAGCAAGCCGCTGGGCTGTTACGGCGACGGCGGTGCGATCTTCACCAACGACGACGCACTCGGGTTGGCCTGCCGAGAAATCCGCGTGCACGGCCAGAGCCTGCGCTACACGCACACCCGCGTCGGCGTCGGCGGCCGCATGGACACGCTGCAGTGTGCGGTGGTGCTGGGCAAGCTCGAACGCTTCGACTGGGAGATCGAGCGCCGCCTTATGCTGGGCCGCGAGTACCGGGCGCGACTGGCGCCGCTGATCGTCGCCGGGCAGCCGCTGCGCCTGCTGGCACAGCGCGACGACCGCGACTGCGTCTGGGCGCAGTTCACCGTCTTTTTCGAGCAGCGCGCCGCCCTGCGGCAGCGCCTACAGGCGCTGGGTGTGCCGACTGCCGTGCACTATCCCAAGCCGCTGCACCACCAGCCGGCCTACGCCCACCTGTGCTGCCCCGAGTGCTGCCCGCACAGCGTGCAAGCCGGAGAGCTGGTGATGAGCCTGCCGATGAGCGCCGATCTCACGATTGCGCAGATGGACCGGGTCGTAGCCGCATTGACCGATGCACTGCGGGGCTGAGTCCGGCCTGCGCCGCCTGGCCGGGTGGAGCGTTGAAGTTCCGCACCGACATCGGGGGCCTGCGCGCCCTCGCCATCATCCCGGTGTTGGCGTCCCACGCGTTCCCGCATTCCTTACGCGGCGGCTTCGTCGGCGTCGACGTTTTCTTCGTGTTCTCGGGCTTCCTGATCACCTCGCTGCCAATGCAGCGGCTGGCGACGCGGCAGTACTCGATCGCATTGTTCTACGGCGCGCGCATCCGGCGCATCTTCCCGGCGCTGTTCGTGGTGCTCGGGGTCTGCGTGGCGGCGGCTTGGTAGTTCATGGCCCCGGCCGAGGTGCTGGCCTTCAGCCGGACGTCTGGCGCGGCGGTGCTGTTCCTCTCCGGCATGGAGATCTAGGGCAGCACCGGCTACTTCGACGGCGCCACCGAGCTGAAGCGGGTGGTGCACACCTGGTCGCGGCCGGTCTAAAAGAAGTACTACATCCTGTTCTCGCTGCTGCTTGCACTGCTGTGCCGCTTCTGGCCGCGCAGCGTCACGTTGGTGCTGGCCGCGCAATCGGCCTGCTGTCGCTGGTGGGCAGCGTCTGGATAGTGCGCAACAACTCGCAGCTGGCTGCGGCCGGGGGTTCCGCACGCTAACAGGGTGATGCAAAACGCCAATTTCTCGGCGTTCCGCGGTGGGAGATAATCGCGGCATCTGACCTCGGAGATCTGCAGCGATGCGCGGCGAAGTCGATCCCCAGAGCGCAATGTTCTCGTATCTCTCGCCGGATGCGCGAGTGCCGGCTGAGCACCCCCTTCGAGCCATCAAGGCGTACGCGGATGCGGCGCCAAAGGCGATCAGTCGGCAGTTCGATGATCTGTACGGCTCGACGGGCCGCCCCTCGATCCCTCCCGAGCAGCTGTTGAAGGCGCAGCTGCTGATCGCGCTGTACTCGGTCCGGTCGGATCGGGCGTTCTGCGAGCAGCTGGACTACAACCTGCTGTTTCGCTGGTTCCTTGACATGAGCCTGGACGAGAAGGGGCTGGATCAGTCGAACTTCTCGCGGCTGCGATCGCGATTGGTGGAAACCGACGTGGCGCTGCGCTTCTTCGAGCAGGTGCTGCGCCTCGCCCGATCCCACAAGCTGCTCTCGACGGAGCACTTCACGGTGGACTCGACGCTGATCGAGTCCTGGGCGGGACTCAAGAGCATCCGCAAGAAGGATGGCACGCCGCCGAAGGACGGCGGGGACGGCACCAGGATGGTGGACTTCAAGGGCGAGAAGCGCCCGAACCAGACCCATGAAAGCACGACGGATCCGGAGGCCAAGCTGATGCGCCGCGGCAATGGCCAGCCGGCGAAGCTGTGCTTCGGCGGCCACGCACTGATGGAGAACCGCTCGGGGCTGTGCACGGATCTGGCGGTCACCGACTCGCGCATCGCGGAGCCGGTGATGGCCGAAGCGTTGCTGAAGAAGCTGCGCCGCAAGGGCATCAAGCCGAAGACGGTGGGGGGCGACAAGGGCTTCCACACGAAGGCGTTCGTCAAAGCCCTGCGCCGGATGAAGATCCGCCCGCACAACGCGCGGATCGAGAACCGAAGAACTGACGGTCTGGATGCGCGCACGACCCGGCACGAGAGCTACCGGGTCAGCCAGCGCAAGCTCAAGCGGATCGAGGAGATCTTCGGCTGGCTGAAGACCGTCGGCGGGCTGCGCAAGAGCCGCTTCGTCGGGATCAAGCGAACGCAGTTGTATGCTTACCTAGCAGCGAGTGCCTACAACCTCTTGCGGATCGCGAAGCTCACTGCGGAGCCGATGCCAGGATGAAGGCGCAGATAAGATCGAGAGCCGCCGCTGCGCGGCGGCCGGCAGCAACGACGAAAAACCGACCGACGGCGTCAAACTGATGATCAGCAACAGCCGAAACCCTGCGTCGGCGCCTTCTGCATCACCCTGTTAGGCGAGAAGGCGGTAAGCGTCATCTGAGTACCGTCTGGATCTGAGTGTCGTCGTTGCCGAGGATGTGTCCACGTAGGGAAGGTGGACACGTATGACAGAGCGAGTGATCGAGGTGGTGCCAGGGCTGGTGCGGGGGAACAAGAGCGACGGCCGTTGCGTCTACGATGCGCAGGCGAAGCGGGAACTGGTGAGGCGCTGTCAGCAGCCTGGGGTGTCGGTAGCGGCGACGGCGATGGCACACGGCATCAATGCCAACCTTCTGCGGACCTGGATGTTGAAGTCGAGCCGTCGCAGCAGTGGCCAGGCGGTGAGCGCCGCGCCGGTGCTGCTGGCGGTGAAGTCGCGGCAGGAGCCGTCGGCGCGCTCGTTTGCCGAGGGTCATCTGGAGCTGGTGTTGCCCATGGGCACGATCCGGATCCACGGGTTGGTGTCGCGCGAGTCCCTGCAAGCCGCGATCGACTGCCTGGTGCAGCGCGCGTGATCGCGCTGGCGACGGACATGAAGGTGTGGCTCGCGGCGGGCGTGACGGACATGCGGCGCGGGATGTATGGCCTGGCGGCGCTGGTGCAGACGACGCTCTCGAGCGAGCCGTACGCGGGTCACGTGTTCGCGTTCCGCGGTCGCCGCGGCGATCTGATCAAGTTGCTGTGGGCGGATCGGGACGGGCTGTGTCTGTTCATGAAGCGGCTGGAGCGCGGACGGTTCATCTGGCCGCAGGCGTCGAGCGGTGCGGTGCATCTGACGCCGGCGCAGCTCTCGATGTTGCTGGAGGGAATCGACTGGCGCCGACCCGCGCGCACGTGGCCCGCACTGCACGTGTCGTAGCGCGAACGAGGCTGAAGAATCTTCGCTCGACATCGCATCAATCGCGCGCGACGGCGTTCACGGTGATGCGCACTCGCGTAGAATGCAGGGGTGGCGCTCGAGTATGCGAAGTTTCCGAACGACAGCGAGCAGCTGAAGCAGATGCATGCTGCAGCATGCGGCCTGGGTCGAGGCGCTCAAGGACGAGGTGCTGCGCCTGCGTCGCTGGACGTTCGGGCGATCCTCGGAGTCGTTCGACCCGCGCGTCGCGCCGGAGCTGCCGCTGATGGGCGGGATCGTCGCCGCGACGGCGACCACTGCAACGACGACGACACCGAACGCGTCGGACACGCCGCGCATCCCGAAGCTCGTGGCCGTGGATGCGCCAGTGGCTGGATCGCGGGCGCGGCGCTCGCCCCGGGTGCTCGATGCGGATCTGCCGCGGGTGATCCGGATGCACAACCCGGTCTCGTGCACCTGCGAGGCCTGCGGCGGCGCCCTGACACGGCTCGGGGAAACGGCCTCGGAGCAGCTGGACTACGTTCCCGGTTACTTCCAGGTCATCCGCCACGTGCGGCCGAAGCTCGCCTGCACGGCCTGTGTGCGCATCGTGCAGGCGAGCGCGCCGTCGCGCCCCATCGAGCGGGGGTTGCCGACGGCGGGCTTGCTCGCCCAAGTCGTGGCGTCGAAATATGCTGATCACTGTCCGTTGTACCGCCAGGAAGGGATCTACCGTCGCGCCGGCGTCGAGTTGCCGCGCGCGACGCTCGCCTCCTGGGTGCGCGAGTGCGCGGACCTGCTCGATCCGCTGGTTAGCGCGCTCGGGCGGTACGTGCTGTCCGCCGAGAAACTGCACGCCGACGATACCCCCGTGCCGGTGCTCTCTCCGGGTCAGGGACGTACGAAGACGGGCCGCCTCTGGGCCTATGTTCGCGACGACCGACCCAGCAGCGGCGTGGATCCGCCGGCGGTGCTGTATCGGTACTCTCCCGATCGCAAAGGCGAGCGGCCCGCGAGCCATCTGAGCCGCTTCCGCGGGGTGCTGCAGGCCGATGGCTATGTCGGCTTCGGGCCGCTGTACGCAAGCGGCCGGATGGTCGAGGCCGCCTGCTGGGCGCACGCGCGGCGCAAGTACTACGACCTGTTCGTCGCGGATCGCTCGCCGACGGCCGCCGAGGCGCTACGGCGGATCGGGCTGCTGTATGTGATAGAGCGCGAGATCCGCGGTCAATCACCGACGGCCCGCGCCGCCGTGCGCCAGGCGCGTTCGGCGCCGTTGCTTCAGGACCTGCAGGGCTGGCTGATGGAAACGCACCGGAGCCTGTCGGTGAAGTCCCCGCTCGCGGCGGCGATCCAGTACACGCTCGGGCGCTGGGCGGCGCTAAACCGCTACGTCACCGACGGGCGCATCGAGATCGGTAGAGTCGACGACTGGCGCGGTAAGCACACGCGACGGGGCTTTGCAGTGATCCGGCGGAGCCGGTGTCTCATTCCTTCCCGTGTGTCCCGTTTCCAGTCGCCGCTCGTCGAACCGGACATGCAGATCTCCCGCATCCGGCTCTCACGCATGAGTCTCAGGCCTTCGCGTTCGCCACAGCTGCTCGGCTTGTGGGGAGTCGGTACAGGCCGAGTACCTCGTAGAGGTACTTGTCCGGGTATTGGCGATACCCAGTGCCCCGCCTACCCTGCCGTCGCCGCAGCCATCGCCGCACACGCCGCTCGGTGTACTGCTGGATGACCCGATAGGCTCGGGTCACTCGACCTTGGTTGAAGTAACCAGACCAACCGCGCAGCAGCGCGTTCAGCCCGGCGACTCGCCTTTCGGTCGAGTCCAGGTTCCATCGCGGTGTCGTTTCGTCGTGGATCCGCCCGATGATCCGCTGGAGCGATTTCCGGGACGGCTCGGTGCCGATGAAGGCGTGGCCGTGTCGCCCGTAGAAACGCCCAACCCTATAGCCGAGAAAGTCGAACGACTCCTCGGGCAGGCGAGCGATCCGGGTCTTCCGGTCATTGACCGTCAGTCCCAACCGCTCCATCAACCGACGCATCGTCGCGAGTGCAGCCGCGCCGTTTCCAGGGCGACAGCAGATCACGAGATCATCGGCATAGTTGACGACCTGCGCATCGAGTCGCTGATAGTGACCGTGCTCATACCACGCCAGCAGGAAGCGCCGGAAGTAGAGATTGGCGAGGAGCGGCGACGCCGATCCCCCCTGTGGAGTTCCTCTCTTGCGGTCGCGGGCCTCTGTGGTTTGCAGCAGCTTGCCGCGAGTCGTACGCTCACACACCGGCGCGACGAGCCACTGCTTGATCACCGACAGCAATTGGCCGTCGGCGACTCGGCGCATGACACAGCGCATAAGCGGACCATGCGGGATCGTAGTGAAATAGTCGCTGAGATCAGCATCCACCACCGCCCGTCGTCCGTGCTGAGTAATGTGAAAGTACACGCGGCGCACCGCCATCTTCGCATCCATCTTAGGGCGGAACCCGTACTGTTGAGGTTGCAGATCCGCGTCGAAGACTGGACCGAGCACCAGCACCACGGCCGTCTGAACCACGCGGTCCTTCACGGTCGGGATGCCCAGCGGTCGCTGGCCACCATTGCGCTTTGGGATCCACACTCGAAGGAGTGGTTGCGGTGCATAGATCTTGCTCCGCAGTTCCTCCCGCAGCGTAGCGAGCCATCGTTCCTTGCCGCCGGATTCAATCGCCTCGAAGTCGACACCATCGACGCCCGACGCACCGGCATTGGCCCGGCTGCGTCGATAGGCCTCGTGGAGAACGTCCTCTCGGCAGACCTTGTCCCACAGACTATAGAATCGAAAGCTCGGTTCCGACTTGGCTTTCGCCTGCAATGAACTCTGCAGCTTCTCAACCGTTTTGTTCGGAGTGGGTAGACTCATCGTCAATCTCCGGGCTGTCGCCACTTTATTCATTGCTCATGCATCAGGGCCTCTTCCCTCCGCCAGCGTTACCCGGCTTTGTCGGTACTACAGGCCCATCCGCCATCTGCACGCGCCGGCCCCATCCCTCACGGGCGAGCCGTTGTCAGCGCGGTTGGCCACCGCGCCGACGCTCGACGCAGACTTCCCTTGTTGCGCACAAGTTCTCTCGCCTACGTGCCGTCACCACTACCCCGGCGGAACGACTGGGTGCGAACCTCGCTCGCTTCCCCACTCGCAGCGGCCTTCCTCTGCAGCGCGACAATCTGGATGAGAGCGGCGCGACAATCAGGATGAGAGAGCTGGCCGGGGCGTGGGGTTGACGGGCGTATCCCGGCCACCCCACGCCCCCGGC
>JAYTNX010000050.1:0-10020 GCA_043748075.1 Pseudomonadota bacterium | reverse complement strand
GCGCCCACCTGGGATTCGTCGATCAGCGGCGTGAAGCCCGGCCACAACGCGAGCCCGGCAAACAGCCCGACGACCCCGAGCGCCGCCAGCCCGGCGAGCTTCAGACCGCGCCGTTCCGGCGGCGTGATGGCGGACTTCGCCAGCTCGGATTTCAGGCCATCGTCGGCCTCGCCGCCCCATCGTCCGAGTCTCGGCTCGACGATCCGGTCGGTGAGGAACCAGATGATCGGCGTGAACAGCACCACGATGCTGAGGGTGAACCACCAGTTCCCCAGTGGGTTCATCGTCCATCCGGGGTCGATGATGCGCGCCGCCTGCTGGGTGAAGCCGAACAGCAGGACGTCGCCCTGGCCGGGAGTCAGGTTGCCCGCATGCCCGCCGGACACGGCGGCGAATGACGCGGCGATGCCCGCCAGTGGATGGCGCCCGACCGCGGCGTAGAGCAGGCCCGCCAGCGGAATGAAGACGACGTAGCCGGCATCCGAGGCATGGTGCGACACCATGCCGATCACCGCCACGATCGGCGTCAGCAGCGCGCGCGGTGCGTTGCGCAGGCTGCCGCGGATCAGCGCGCTGAACAAGCCGGCACGCTCCGCCACGGCGGCGCCGAAGATCACGACCAGCACCAGGCCGAGCGGCGCGAAGCCGGTCAGCGTCCTGGGCATTTCGGTCAGCAGCCGGGCCAGATTGGCTTCGGAGAACAGGCTGGTGGCGGTGAAGGTCAGCACGCCCTCGGCGAGCTCGCCGTACGGCGGCGCCTCCTCGCCCGAGTAGGCGATGGATGCCGACCAACCGCGCGCCGCGCCGATCGCCGAGAGCACCATCAGCAGGCCGATCAGCCAGACGAAGATCATCACCGGATCGGGCAGACGGTTGCCCAGCCGCTCTACTGCGCCCAGGAATCCGTTTGGCCGCGGGTCCGCCCGGGTCGGGACGATCATTCAGCCGTGCCCGGCGAGTGCCCGCGAGCGCTGCGACTGCGCGATCGACGCATCGATCACGCGCAGGAAGGCTTCGCCGCATTTCCCGGCCTTGGCCGCGCCGAAACCCGGCACTCGCACCAGATCCTGCTGGGTCAGGGGACGCTGCCGGGCGAGCTCGCGCAGGCTGCGGTAGCGCGCGCGACTCATGAGGACAGGCTTACCAGAGGGCTGGCCACCAAGGCAAGCAGATCGTCCCGGAGGGGGCGGGATTGCGGGCTGCGAGCGGCCGCCTGGATCGCTGACGGACGAGCGGCTCGCGGGCACCGGCCAGGGAATATCCCGTGGTTCCTCACGCCGCCTCCCAGGCTTCCAGCGCAATGATGCGACCCCTCTGCTTGCTTCGAAGCCGATACCGCTCATCCGCGGTCACCAGCGTCGCAGTCGGGTGCTCGAGGGCTACAGCGTGGTAGAGCGTGTCGAAGACATGCAGCCTTGTGTCGATCGCGAGCCGCACGGCCCGAGTCCACACCTGTGCGTCATCGGAGACGGGCCACTCCATCGCGCGCAGCTGCAGGACGTCGTCGGCCGCAGTGTTCGGACTCAGGCGGGCCAATACGGCGGACACCTCCGCCAACCAGTGAACGGGCTGCACGATCGCGTGCTCGCCGGCGGCAATGGCGGCCATCAGCGTGATTGCCTGCGGCGTACCCGGCTCAGTCTCGGGGTCCGCCAGGAGCCACTTGAGGATCACGCTCGCATCGACGACCCACGTCTCCATCCCTCAGGGCCGGCCTGCGTCGCGCACCGTTCGAACCCGATCCGCGGTTGCCGTTGCTCTGCGGGCGCGCCCCGCGCTCAGGTTCTTGAACAGCCGCTCGCGTCGACGGCGTTGTTCAGCCTCGTGAACTGCGCGACGCATCAGCTCGGCAACCACCGCGCTCTTGTTCTGACCGGCAAACGCCTTGTCGAACGCCGCCTTCACCTCATCCGGCACGCTAAAGTTCACCGTCGCCATCGGGCTGCCCTCCGTGTTGGTTGTTGAAGTTTTCAACAACAAGAAGTGTATCCCGGAGCCGGGGTCCGTCAATCCCTCAGCCATTCCCTGCCATCGCCCGCGGCCGTTGCGATTGCGTGATCGACGCATCGACGACTCGCAGGAAGGCCTCCCCATATTTCTCTGCCTTGGCGGCACCAAAGCCCGGCACGCGCAGCAGGTCGTGCTGCGTCAGCGGCCGCTGCCGCGCGAGTTCGCGCAAGCTGCGGTCGTGCGCGACCACGTACGCCGGCACCGCATGCTCCTGTGCGAGCGCGAGCCGCGCGGCCCGCAGCGCCTCGAACAGCGCCTGGCCGTCGGCATCGAGCGTGATCTCGTCCGCCGTGCCGCGCCCGCCGCCACCGCCGCGCGCCGAGCCGCTGCCTGCGCCCACGCCGTTCCGCCCGGCGGCCCGCGACCCGCCGCCGCGCGCGGGTTTCACGCGCACCGTCGGCGGCGGCAGCCAGCGCGCCGGCTGCTGGGCGCGCATGACGGCGGCACCGTCGCTGGTGAGCCGCACCACCGGATGTTCGTCGCCGGTGAAGGACACCCACCCCGCCGTCACGCAGCGCGTCAGCGCACGCTGGATCCATTCCTGGGACCGGTCGGCGAGCCGACCGAACGTGCTGACCAGGGTGAGGCCCATGCGTTCGAGTCGCTCCTCAGCTTCGCCATGCAGCAGCCGCACCACCTGCTTGAGGCCGAACCGGCCATCGAGGCGCGCCACGCCGGAGAGCAGGATGCGGGCGAGCTCGGTCGCGCGTGCGGCGGCCTCGGCATCGCCGCCTTCGCCCTCGCCCATGTCGCCGGCGATCGCGACGCAGACATCGCAGCGCCCGCAGCCGGCGAGGGTCTCGGCCTCGTCGCCGAAATAGCGCAGGATCGCATCGTGGCGGCAGCTGCCGCCTTCGGCCCAGCGGATCAGCTCGAGGAACAGATTCCACTTGTGGTCGACCACCTCCGGGTCGGCCGTCATGTCGTCCATCGGGCGCTCGAGCAACCGGCGACGCAGCGGCAGATCCTGCTGCGTCCAGCACATCAGGCCCAGCGCATCGCCGCCGTCGCGGCCCGCGCGGCCGACTTCCTGGTAGTAGGCCTCGATCGAGCCCGGAGGCCCGAGGTGGATCACCGCGCGTACGTCGGCGCGGTCGATGCCCATGCCGAAGGCATTGGTGGCGCACACCACCTCGATGTCGCCGCGCATGAAGGCCGTCAGCGCCCGCGAGCGCGCGGCGGCATCCAGCCCGGCGTGGTAGACCGCGGTGCGCCAGCCTGCCGCCGCGAGCCGGGCGCCCTCGTCGTCGGCCAGGCGGCGCGTCGGCGAATAGACGATGGCCGCACCACCACGACGCGCCGCGGCATCGTCGCCGACGCGGGCCGCGGCGCGCGCGCCACCCCGCGGAGCCGCGCCCAGGGCTTCGTCCAGCGCAGCGTCGACCTGCGACTCGCGCTCGCGCGCGCCCGACACCTCGGCGACGCGCAACGCGAGATTCGGCCGCGCGAAACCGCGCACCAGCTGCGGCGTATCCGCCGGCAAGCCGAGCCGGACCAGGATCTCGTCGCGCACCACCGGCGTGGCCGTGGCGGTGCAGGCGAGCACGTGGCGCGGCGCGAGCTCCTGCACCAGCGCGCCGATCTGCAGGTACTCCGGACGGAAGTCGTGGCCCCATTCGCTGATGCAGTGCGCCTCGTCGATCGCGATCAGCGGGCAGTCGAGCCGCGCCAGGCGCGCGCGGAAATCCGGCGCCACCAGGCGCTCCGGAGCCACGTAGACCAGCCGATAGGCGCCGCGCGCGAGGCCCGCGAGCCGCTCGCGCATCGTGGCCGCATCGAGCGTCGAGGCGAGGAAGGTGGCGGCGACCCCGCGCGCCTCGAGCGCCGCGACCTGATCCTGCATCAGCGCGATCAGCGGCGAGACCACGATCGTCGTGCCGGGCAGCACCAGCGCCGGCAGCTGATAGCAGAGGCTCTTGCCGCCGCCGGTAGGCGCGACCAGCAGCACCCGCCCAGTGTCGAGCAGGGCTTCGATCGCCTCGCGCTGGCCGGGGCGAAAGCAGTCGTAGCCGAGGCGCGCGAGCGCCGCGTCGAGGTCAGCGGTGGTGGGAGTCACGGTCGCGCCAGATTGCGGGCGGCGCGCGCCGATGGCAAGACTCAAATCCGGTCGGTTGCGCTGCGAAAACCCAGTTGCCGCCAGGCCTCGTAGACCACCAGCGCGACCGCGTTCGAGAGATTGAGGCTGCGATTACCCTCCTGCATCGGGATGCTCGCCAGCGCGGCGGAACCGATCCGCGCCAGCACCTCACCGGGCAGGCCGCGCCGTTCCGAACCGAACAGCAGTGCATCACCTTCGCCATACGCCACCTGGTCGTAGCGACGGCCGCCGCCGGTCTCGATCGCGCGCCAGCACAGCGGCCGCGGCGCAGCGCCGAGCGCCTGTTCGCAGGCGGCGAAATCGCGATGCACCTGCACGCGCGCCATCCAGCGATAGTCGAGGCCGGCTCGCCGCAGCGAGCGCCGGTCGAGGTCGAAGCCCAGCGGTTGGATCAGATGCAGCTCCGCGCCGGTGTTCGCGCACAGACGGATCACGTTGCCGGTGTTGGGCGGGATCTCGGGTTCGAAGAGCACGATGCGGAACATCCGCCCATGGTAACCGTCGACTGCATGCGCCGTAGTCGTACCATCGTCGATGTGCACGCTTGAACTTCACGATCCCGGTGACCACCGGCGGAGCCGCCCATGATCCTGACCCGACGATCGCTCATCCAGAAAGCCGGACTGTCCGCCGTGACGATTCCGCGCGCTTGGGCAAGCCTCGCGCTCGCCGCCCACGCACCGGCCCGCGCGAACTCGCCTCCCGATCCCGCGGCGCTCCGAGCCCTCGAAACGGACTTGCGGCGCTACGTCGACTCCGGCGCACGCGCGGGCATTTCCTGGGCGGTGAGCCACGAGGGTCGCCTCCTGTCATCCGGCGCGTACGGCTTTCGCGATCTGGCGGCGCGCGCGCGTCTGACACCTCGCAGCCTGTTTCGCATCTACTCCATGACCCGGGCGATGACCGCTGTCGGCGGTCTGGCGCTGGTGGAACGCGGGGCCGTCGCGATGAGCGATCCACTCGCGCGCTATCTGCCGGAGTTCACCAAGATGTCAGTGCTGCGCAGTACCGCCGACGGCAGCGTGGCCACGGAACCTGCGGCGCGCCCGATCCTGGTGCGCGATCTGTTCACCTACACCGCGGGTTTCGGCTACGCCCAGGACTACCCTGCGGACCTCAAGATCAAGAGCGACGACATCCTGGGCCCCCACCTGTCGACCGAGGAGGGTATCCGCCGTCTCGCCACGCTGCCGCTGCTTCATCAGCCTGGCGCGAAATGGCACTACGGATGGACCGGCGACGTATTGGGCCGGCTCATCGAGGTGGTCAGCGGCCAACGACTCGACGCGTACTTCGCGGCCACCCTGCTCGGGCCACTGGGCATGCGTGACAGCGTGTTCGTCACGACGCCCAACCGACTGTCGCGCATCTACGGTCCCGCGCCGGCGGGCGACAGGGGCATCGTCGATGTCACCGCGAAAGTATTCACGCTCGGTTCCTGGTTGTCTCCCGGCCGCATGCACTCGGGCGGCGGCGGCTTGCTGTCGACTTCGCTCGACTACCTGCGCTTCTGCGAAATGCTGATGGGCTACGGCGAGCGGGCCGGCGTACGCGTGCTGCGCGCTTCAACAGTCGCGCAGATGCTGACGAACCAGCTCACGCCCGAGCAGGGTCCACTGTACTGGTACCAGAAGGACCTGCCACCCGAGACGACGCGCGGTCAGGGTTGGGGATACGGTATCGGCCTGCGGCTCGCGCCGTCTGCGGCGAGCCCCTACTCGGTCGTCGGGGAAGCCGCCTGGGGCGGGCTCGCCGGCACGGGCTACTTCCTGCATCCACGGCGTCGGCTCAGCGCCGTGGTGATGACACAGTGGTTCGGCCCGGGCGGTGATGACCCGACCGCGACGTTGCGACGCGGCGTGTACGGGGCCTGAAAACTCGGAACGTCATCCACGGCATGCAGAGAGCGCCATCACAGCCGGAAGTGGTGCATCAGCTCATTGAAAGCCGGTCTTTGTCGTCGCTGCGGCGTCGGCGACCTGCTTGAGGCGATCGACCCAAGTCTCGATCTGTTCGGTCGACACCGCGCCGGGTAGACCCGTCATGCGAAGCGCCATCTGTGGCAGGTCCGCCGAGGTCGGCATGAGCACCACGATGGAGGCGAGGTCGTACCGTTCGCCCGCTTTGAGATCAGGGCAGAAAAGCCCGGCCAGCTCGGAGGTCGCCTGTCGCACGGCACGTTCATGTCGTGGCAGGCGATCGGACTGCTCGAATGCGGAGAGCGCCGCTCGGTGTCGCTGCAGCAGGTCGGGTTCGGCAGCGAGCACGGAGTAGCCGCGTTCACGCACCTTGTCGAGCAGAGCACTGTTGCGATCGCGTCGGTCCTGGCTGTCGTCGGGGGCACGCTTCAGCCACGCCTCCACCTCCGACGGTGTCGAGTTCAGCATGAACACCGCGCCGAGTGGCGGAATGATGGGCTGTCTGTGCCCGAGTGGAGTCGCGTCTGGCGCGGACGCGCCGTTCGCAGCGAGCACTTGAATGGCATCGCCTCGGACCTTGGCGAGGACGCTGCAGTTGACCGCGAGTTCGGCGCTCAATTTCTCGATCTGCAACCGGATCGTTTCGGCCCTCTGCGCCGCCTGGATCAGCTCCGGGTCGGGTGTCGCGATGAATGCTCCGGGCGAGAATCGTCCGTAGCCGCCCTGGAAGAAGAGCAACGGCAACGTCGATCGTTCGACTCCGAGATCGTGTACGCGTCCGAGGACGATGTAGTGATCACCGGCCTCGCGGACATCCTCGATGGTGCATTCGATCCAGGATACGGCGCCATCGAGGATCGGTGCTCCGAGCGGAGCGGGCCGCCAGAACACGCCGTCGAACTTGCCTGGGCCGACGGTGGCGATCCGGCGGCAGAGCGGCTCCTGGTCAGAGGCGAGGACGTTGACGCAGAAGCTGGGGGCGGTCCTGAGCCGCGCGAAACTCGCCGAGGACCTGGTCGGGAAGTACGCGATCAGGGGAGGGTCGAGGGACACCGACGAGAACGTACCGACGACCATGCCGTCGGGCTGACCATGCTCGCCGACGACGGTGACGACGGCGACGCCGGTCGGATAGTGCCCCAGCGTTTCGCGAAACAGAGCGGCATCAATGGGCTTGGACATGACCCCTCCAGCGGCTGGCGCAGATCGGAGCGCCGGCGTCCCGGCGAAATGGATAACGCGGCCGTATCGCCAGGCTACCCATGCGCCGAACTTCGAAACGCGGCGAATTCGCGCCGGACGAACTGCTCGAAAGTCGTCGGTCGCCGACCGAGCAGCCAGGTGAGTACGTTCGGGTTGCCGATGAAGTCATGGCTGCTGTAACGCCGGCTGATCGCGCGCAACAGTCTGGACTGGTACGGAAACCCGTCGAGACTCGCCACGCCGAGCGCGGCCTTGAGAAACACGTCGGCATCGATCTGCTCCGCCGCGACTGCGCGGCGCGTCACGCCGGAAATGATGCTCGCGAGATCGTGCGCCGTATGGCGTCCCGGCGCGACCAGCTCGTAGGTGGCCGCGGCGTGTGCCTGGCTTTGTGCCAGAACGATCGCCGCCACCTCCGCCACGTCGGCCACGTCGACCATCGACTGCCGGCGATCGAGCGCCCAGGAGAGCGCGAAAACCCCGCGCTCGAAGGCCGGCACGAGCCGGTGGCGCAGCATGTAGTTCGCGGGCTGGAGGATCGTGAACTCGAGTCCCGACGAGACGAGATATTCCTCGAGATCGCGCTTGATCTCGTGCTGAATCAGGTCGGTGACTATCGCGTGCAGCACCGAGCTGAACACGAAATGCTTCACGCCGGCGTGCTTCGCGGCGTCGATCGCCGCGAAACCCATCCCTCGCTCCCCCGGATGCAGGGCAGGCCCGACGTAGTAGACCTTGTCGACGCCACGCATCGCCCGGGACAGCACCCCGGGATCGGCGATGTCGCCGATCAGCACGTCGGCCACTCCGGCCGCGCGCAACGCCAGCGCCGAAGCCTCCGAACGGACACAAGCGCGCAGCGGTTCGCCCGCGGCGAGGAGCCGCGGGATCAGCCACTTGCCCTGGTTGCCGTTCGCGGCGGTCACGAGTATCACGGCGGGATGTCGCGGCTGGTCGAATCCTATTTCGCCGGTGGAGGCGTGGCCACGATGATGGCGGCCGGTTCGCCGCTGTCGTTGACCACCGCGCGTGCCTCGTTGGCCGGTACGAAGATACTGTCCCACTGTGCCAACCGGTGACGCGTGCCGTCGGCCTGGTCGACACGGATTACGCCTCGCGTCACGACATAGATCTTGCCGATCGGAGCCGCTTCCATTGGCAGCGCGACACCCGGCGGGAACTCCGAGTATCCGACCCAGACGAAATCGGCGGAACTCGCTTCGCCACCCTGGAGACGCCTCGCGGTCACTCCTTCGTGATTGGGCGGACTGTAGAACGGGGCGTTTCCGAACCTGACGACTTCCATGCGGGATCCTTTGCTGTGGTCAGCGGGCGGGTGCGTGGCGACTCAGCGCGTTCCGCCGGCGGCAAGACGCGCAATTTCCTCGAACAACCTGGCGAAGCCATGCAGCGCGAACTCGATGACGGCCGGATCCTGGAAGCGTCCGTCGACGATTTTCCTGTCGACCGATCCGACGACGATCTCGGGCGTCACCACCGGCCGCGCGAGCGCGGAGACCACCGTTTCGCGGATCTGGCATTGCGCGCGGGCGCCGCCCGTTACGGCCGGAGACGAAGTCACGATCAGGACCGGCTTGTGCTTCAGGGGCGCCTGGTTGTGGGGCCGCGAAGCCCAATCGAACGCATTCTTCAGCACGCCGGGAATGCCGTGGTTGTACTCGGGCGACACGATTAGCAGGCCGTCGGCGGCGCTCACCTGCTCCCGGAAACCCCGGGCAGCCGCCGGC
This sequence comes from Pseudomonadota bacterium, assembly GCA_043748075.1. Lineage (GTDB taxonomy): Bacteria > Pseudomonadota > Gammaproteobacteria > Steroidobacterales > Steroidobacteraceae > UBA964. The sequence continues at coordinate 1,042 of JAYTNX010000050.1, read as the reverse complement.
AACGCGTCGCCGAGAAGGTCCTGGTTGAAGTGCGGCAGTACACCGATGTCGCCGAACTCGTAGGTCGCTTGCGACGCCGTCGCTGCCGTCAAGGCGCGCAGCACAGCCGTCGAGAAGGAATGCTTGCGCAGGCTCCCCGAAATTCCGAGGAGCCGATACTGAGGTGACATCCGTCGTGTTCCTGTCCGACTGCGCGTCAGGCGTTCGTCGCCGCGCGCCGCGCGACGGTGTTCGTCAGGATGCCCACGCCCTCGATCTCGATCTCGATGACGTCACCCGGTCGCATGTACACCGGCGGCTTGCGTGCATAGCCGACGCCCGCGGGCGTTCCGGTGGCGATGACGTCGCCCGGTTCCAGCGTCATCGCCTCGGACAGCGTCGCCACCAGCGTCGCGACGTCGAAGATCATGTCGGTCGTGCTGCTGTCCTGCATGACCTGGCCGTTGAGCCGGCACATGATGCGCAGCGGCGCGCCGCCCTTGGGCAGCTCGTCGGCGGTGACGATATCGGGGCCAAAGCCGCCCGAGCCATCGAAATTCTTGCCCAGGGTGAACTGGCTGCCCGACTTGCGCTGCCAGTCGCGCACCGAGCCGTCGTTGAAGACGCCGTAGCCGGCCACCGCCGACAGCGCCTTTTCCTTGGCGATGTTGCGCGTACGCTTGCCGATCACGACGGCGAGCTCAGCCTCCCAGTCGTACTGGTCGGAATGCGTCGTCGAGAGCATCGGCGTGTTGTGCGCCGCGAGCGTATTGTTGAAGCGGCAGAAGACGATCGGATAGGCCGGGATCGGGCTGTTGGTCTCCTCGGCGTGCTTGCGGTAGTTCAGGCCGATGCACAGGATCTTGCCGGGGTTGGGGATCGGCGGCAGGTACTTGGCCTGCTTCTCCTTGACCACGGCGCCGGCCTTGGGCTTGGCGCAGGCTTTCTTGACCGCGTCTTGCACGGCCTTGCCGCCGGCCAGGATCTCGACGACGGACTTCGGCCCCCTGGGCATCTGCTTGCTGAGATCGATGATTCCCGCGTCGGTCTTGACGCCCACGAC
>JAYTNX010000049.1:0-19682 GCA_043748075.1 Pseudomonadota bacterium | reverse complement strand
CCTCGAGGCCTACAGGGACGTACTTGCGGCCGTCCCCGCCCAAGAGCCTCACGCTCGTACGCTCCCCGGCTGCGCCACCGTACAGCGCTGTATCGAACCGTTCCCGCCCGCACCTGGAGGTGCAAGTCGCAAGGTGACAGGCCGCTAGAAGCTGACGCGAAAGAACAGCTCCGGCCCGCCCGCCTCGATCTTCAGCGCGCCGGGCAGGTCGGCGTCGCTGACTTCCGCGTCGAGCGTGATCGAGGACCAGCCCAGTCCGACAGCGACGTTCCGCTTCCAGCGGTACTGCACGTCGAGGTGATAGTCGCCGAAGGTGCCGTCGGCATCGCTCGTGCTGATCGACATATAACGCGCGAACCCACCGACCGACCAGCGCCGATGAAACGCCCAGGTGCCCTCGACACCCAACGTCGGCAGGATCACCGCGCCGCTGCCGGTCTCGCGGATGTTGCGCACACGGATCTCGGAACGCGCATCGGCCGATGCCAGGTGCAGGCCGGCGCCGACGCCGAGCTCGAAGTTCTCTCGACGTAGCGCGATCCAGCTGTAGTTGAAGCCGAGCATGCGCCAGTCGAGGTTGGTCGCGACGCGGTCGCCGACGCGGAACACCTGGTTGCGGAAGGCGATCTGGCGGGCCAGCGTGTTCTCGCCGTAACGGTTGAGCTTGAAATAGTCGGCGCGCAGCAGGTGACGCTCGCGCATCCGGAAGGTCAGCTCCATGCGTCCCTGGTCACCCACGTCATCGAGGCCGAGATCGCCCTCGCCGCTGAAAGGCGTTCCGGCGGTGCCCGCGTCGCTGTCGAATCGGCCGGCGGTCGTGAGCGCAGGCTGGAAATAGCTGAGCCGCAGCGCGAAATAATCGTTGAGTGGATTGGCCGGCGGACGCTGCGCCACCGGCAGCGCGGCGAACGCATTCGCGCACGAGAACAGGGCGACCACTGCGGCCGCGAGACGTGTCGACATGCGCGACTCCTGGGGAACTGAGGCCGTGGGGATGATCCTACAGCCGCCCGAACGCCGCCAGAGTCGCCAGTCACAGACGGTTGACGGAATCAGCCCGAAACGCCGGCAAAGCGTGACGCAGTACACGCCCCGACCTTGCCGCAGGCCCCTCAGCGCTTCATCGCCTCGAAGAAATCGGCGTTGGTCTTCGTGCTCTTCATCTTGTCGAGCAGGAATTCGATCGCCGCGAGTTCGTCCATCGGGTGCAGGAGCTTGCGCAGGATCCACATCTTCGCCAGCTCGCCCTGGTCGGTGATCAGCTCTTCCTTGCGGGTGCCCGAGCGATTGATGTTGATCGCCGGGAACACGCGCTTCTCGCCGATGCGGCGGTCGAGATGGATTTCGCTGTTGCCCGTCCCCTTGAACTCCTCGTAGATGACGTCGTCCATCTTCGAGCCGGTGTCGATCAGCGCGGTGGCGAGGATGGTGAGCGAACCACCCTCCTCGATGTTGCGCGCCGCGCCGAAGAAGCGCTTCGGACGCTGCAGCGCGTTCGCGTCGACGCCGCCCGTCAGCACCTTGCCCGAACTCGGCACGACGGTGTTGTAGGCACGCGCGAGCCGGGTGATGGAGTCGAGCAGGATCACGACGTCCTTCTTGTGCTCGACCAGGCGCTTGGCCTTCTCGATCACCATTTCGGCAACCTGCACGTGACGGGCTGCCGGCTCGTCGAAGGTCGACGACACGACCTCGCCCTTCACCGTGCGCTGCATCTCGGTTACTTCCTCGGGCCGCTCGTCGATGAGCAGCACGATGAGGTAGACCTCGGGATGGTTGGCGGTGATCGCCGTGGCGATGTTCTGCAGCAGCATCGTCTTGCCGGCCTTGGGCGGCGAGACGATCAGCCCACGCTGGCCCTTGCCGATCGGTGCGACCAGGTCGATCGCGCGCGCGGTGAGGTCCTCGGTCGAGCCGTTGCCGCGCTCGAGCTTCAACCGCCGCGTCGGATGCAGCGGCGTCAGGTTCTCGAACAGCACCTTGCTGCGTGAGCTGTCCGGGGAATCGAAGTTGATCTCGCCGACCTTCAGCAGCGCGAAATAGCGCTCGCCTTCCTTGGGCGGGCGGATCAGGCCCGAGATCGTGTCGCCGGTACGGAGGTTGAAGCGCCGGATCTGCGACGGGCTGATGTAGATGTCGTCGGGACCGGCCAGATACGAGCCATCGGCCGAGCGCAGGAAGCCGAAGCCGTCCTGCAGGATCTCGAGCACGCCGTCGCCGTAGATGTCTTCGCCCTTGCGCGCGTGCGCCTTCAGCAGGCTGAAGATGATGTCCTGCTTGCGCGAGCGGGCCATGTTCTCGACGCCGAGCGACTGGGCGAGATCGACCAGCTTGCCGATCGGCATCGCCTTCAGCTGGGTGAGATTCATCGAGTTGCGCGACGCCGCGAGCTCGGCGGGGCTGATGATCTCCGCGTCATCCCCGGAGTCGATGTAGGGCGCGTGGTCCATCGGCTCCATGTCGCCGGGCAGCGCCATGTTGCCGCGGTTGCCGTTGCCGCCGCCCCCGCCACCGCCGCGGTTCGGGTCGCGATTGCCGTGCCGCGGACCCTTGTTGTTATTGTTGTTCGAGGGCCGGTTGCGGCCCTGATTCCCCAGATACCCTCTCACAGGTTGCTGTCCAGGAAGGCCGAGAGCTGCGACTTGGACAGCGCTCCCACCTTCTGGGCCTCGACGGTGCCGTTCTTGAAGAGGATCAGCGTCGGGATGCCGCGGATGCCGAATTTCGGCGGGGTCTGGGGGTTCTCGTCGATGTTCAACTTGGCGATCTTGAGCTTCCCCTGGTACTCGCTCGCGATCTCGTCGAGGATCGGGGCGATCATCTTGCAGGGCCCACACCACTCGGCCCAGAAATCGAGCAAAACGGGCTGGTCGGACTTCAGGACGTCCTGGGAAAAGGTCGAATCGCTGGTATGCACGATGTGCGGACTGCTCACGCGGGAAACCTCCGGTATTGGAGTGCTGGACGGGTTCAGGAAGGGGTGTGGGACGAGGTTTTCAGGCCCGCGGCGGAACGCCGTGTCATGAAAGGCCGTCAAACGGTTACACTAGACCGTTAGAAAGTTGCGTCGCCTCAGGAATAGGGCCTGGTAGCTGGGATGCCGGAACCGGTCCGGGGTGTCGTGGTTTGCAAGGGTGGACAGAACGTCCGTCCCTTGAGGTTCATTTTTTAGCGCGTTCGTGCCTTTTTTGCAAGCGTCGCGCTCCACGTCACTGTGACGGTATTCAATGTCTGAAGCACATCTTTCCGATCTCACCTTCTCTTCTTTGGGCCTTCTGCCCACCGTGATGCAGGGCATCGAGGAGGCCGGCTTCAGCCGCTGCACCCCGATCCAGGCCCAGACCCTTCCGATAGCCCTGACCGGCAAGGACGTTGCCGGCCAGGCGCAGACCGGCACCGGCAAGACCGCCGCCTTTCTGGTCGCGGCCTTCCAGAACCTGCTGACCAAGCCAGCGCCGGCCACGCGTAGCAAGACTGGCGTGCGCGCGATCATGATCGCGCCGACGCGCGAACTGGCCGTGCAGATCTACAACGACGCCGAGGTCCTGGGCCGCTACACGGGCCTGAAAATCTCGGTCGTGTTCGGCGGCGTCGACTACGAAAAACAGCGGCGTGAGCTCGAGGAAGGCGTCGACGTGCTGATCGGCACGCCCGGCCGCGTCATCGACTATTTCAAGCAGCACGTGTTCGACCTGCGTTGCGCGCAGGTGGTGGTGCTCGACGAAGCCGACCGAATGTTCGACCTCGGCTTCATCGCCGACATCCGCTACATCCTGCGCCGGCTGCCGGCCGCCGAGGAGCGCCAGTCGATGCTGTTCTCGGCCACGCTGTCGCAGCGCGTGCTGGAGCTCGCCTACGAGCACATGAACGGCCCCGAGCTGATCCAGATCGAGCCGGAGAAGATCACGGCGGACCGCGTCCGGCAGACGATCTACTACCCCTCGATGCCGGAGAAAATGCCGTTGCTGCTCGGGCTGCTGCGCCGCTACGACGCGCGGCGCACCATGGTGTTCGTCAACACCAAGCGCATGGCAGAGCGTCTCGAGGATGTGTTGCGGGCCAACGGCATCAATGCCCAGGCGCTCTCGGGAGACGTGCCGCAGACCAAGCGGCTGCGCTTCCTTGCCGACTTCCATGCCGGCGACCTCGCGGTGCTGATCGCGACCGACGTCGCCTCGCGCGGTCTACACGTTCCCGACGTGAGCCACGTCTTCAACTACGACCTGCCGCAGGACGCCCCGGACTACGTGCACCGCATTGGCCGCACCGCGCGGGCCGGCGCCTCCGGGGACGCGATCAGCTTCGCCTGCGAGGAATACGCGGTGTCGTTGCCCGACGTCGAGAAGTACATCGGCCGCAAGATCCCGAACGAGCCGATCACGCCGGACATCATGGCCCAGGACATGAGGTGGCCACCGCGCCGCGTCTGGGAGCCGCGACCCGGCCCGGGCGGCTCGCGGGGTGGTGGTGGCGGCAGTGGCTTCGGCGGCCGCTCCGGGGGCGGGGGCGGACGTCCGCCGCCGCGACGCTCGGGTGGCGGATTCAGCGGTCGCTCTGGCGGCGGCGGCAATGGCAGCGGCGCGTACGAGCGGCCGGCGCAGCCCGCGGCGGCGTCGAACGGTGGTGCCAACGGCCACTCCGGTGTCATTCCCGCGGCGTCGCCGCGCTCGCAGGGCTCGCATGGGCCGCGTTCCGAGACTGCCGCGGGCGGCAGTCCGGGCAGCAGTCCGGGCAGCCATAGCAGCGGCAATCTCGATGCCTCGGGCGCTCCGCAAAAGCGCCGGCGTCGTCGCGGCGGTCGCGGTCGCGGCGCCGGGAGTCATTCGGCCGAGGGCGGCAGCGCGGCGCCGGCCGCGCCGTCAGAGTAAGTCGTCGACCCGGTCGACCGACTCGAATTCCTCATGCCGGTGCGGCGTCGCCGAAGTGTCCGGCCGCCGGACGCCGTAGACCCAGCGCAGGCCGGAGCGGATCGCCGACCGCAACACCGCGGCACTGTCGTCGACGAACAGCGTGCGCGCCGGGTCGTAGCGCTCGGCGGCGCGCGCGGCTTCCCAGAACTTCGGGTCTTCCTTCGGCGCGCCGAAGCCGTGCGAGGTATAGACCGCATCGAGATACCCCGTCACCCCGGTGCGCTCGTCCTTGATCTCGACGATGGACGGATGCGCATTGGTCATCAGCGCGAGCCGCTTGCCGCGTCCGCGCAGCGCTTCGAGGAACCCGCGAGCCCCCGGCAGCCAGCCGACGCGCGCCGCCTCCTCGCGATGCAGGGCGAGGATGTCCAGCCCGAGTTGCTGGCTCCAGAAGTCGATCGAGTACCACTCGAGCTTCCCCGCCCAGGCGCGGAATTTCGGCGCGATCGCGGCCTGGGCTTCCGGGACCGAGAGGCCGTGCCTCTGCGCATACAGCGCCGGCACGCGCCCGAGCCAGACGAAGTTGTCGTAGGCGAGGTCGAGCAGCGTGCCGTCGAGGTCGAGCAGAACGGTGTCGATCTGCGCCCAGTCGGGCGGACGATGCGGAGGCGTATTCATGAAGCCCGCTATCATAGCGGCGATGTCCGCCGCGCCCCACGCCGACCTGCACCTGCACAGCGACTGCTCGGACGGCCTCCTGGCGCCCGCTTCCCTGGTGGCCCTGGTGGCCGAGCGCGGCGTGCCGATGATGGCGCTGACCGACCACGACACCCTCGCCGGCCTCGACGAGGCGCGTTCGGCCTGTGACGCCGCTCGGGTGCGCTTCACACCCGGCGTCGAGGTGTCGGCGGCCTGGCGCGGGCAGTCGATTCATGTGATCGGCCTCGGGCTGCGGGCGGATGACGCGGCGCTCGGCGGCCACCTCGAGGGACTGCGGGCGCTGCGCGGCGAGCGCATCCGCGAGATCGGCGAGCGGCTCGAGAAACGCGCCCGCCTGCCGGGGCGGGAGCTCACTGCCGCCGTGTGCGCGACGGCGGCCGTGCCGACGCGCATGCACCTGGCGCGCGCGCTGGTCGCGGCCGGATACGCCGACGACTTTGACGACGTCTTCAAGCGCCTGCTGCAGCGGGGCGGCCCAGGCCATGTACCGATCGACTGGCCGACCCTCGACGGCACCGTGGCCGTCCTGCGGGGCGCCGGCGCGCAGGTGGTGCTGGCCCACCCGCACCGTTACAGGCTCTCCGGGGGCGCACTGCGGGCGCTGGTGGACGAGTTCGCGGCCGTCGGCGGCCACGCGCTCGAGGTCTGCATCGGCGGCATCGCTCGCCACGACAGGGACCGCTTGGCGACGTTGGCCCGACGTAGCCATCTGGCCGCCTCCAGTGGCTCGGACTTCCACGACCCGTCCGTACCGTGGAATAGCCCGGGCCGCTTCGCTAAGCTACCGGCCGACCTCGAGCCCGTCGCCATGCGGCTCTGAGTCCGGGGTCCCCCGACGCCGACGCACCGAACTCTCCGCTTCCCTATGGCTCCAAAAGACTCTGACAACGGCTTGGGATTCGGCCCTGCCCCCACTTCCGGAAGCGCCCACCTCGGCGGCCCCGACGACCCGAAGGACAACGTCGACCGCGAACTGTTCAGGAACATCGAGAAGCTGCGCGGCCTGCGCATCGAGCACCGCGACCTCGACGACGTCATCTCCCGTCTCGCCATGGACATGCGCGTCGACGAGATCCAGATGAAGCGGCTGAAGAAGCGCAAGCTGATGCTGAAGGACCAGATCGAGCGCTTCGAGAGCCAGCTGATTCCCGACCTGAACGCCTGAGGCCGCATGGATCGCGAGCCCACGTCCACCCGCAGCCTGTTCGAACAGCTCACCAGCGCGGAAATCCTCACGGAAGTCGTCGCGATCGCGCTCGCGTTCGGCCTCTCGGCGACCGCCGCGCACTTCGTGCGGCTCTGGTTTCGCAAGCTCGAATCGCGCCTGGATGCCGACAGCTGGCAATGCAAGCTGCTCGAGGGCGGCGTCGCCGTCGCCCCCTACTTCGTGGCCCTGCTGGTGCTGCTGCCGCTGCGCGCGTCATTGTCGGCCGTGAGCGCGCACGTGGCGGCCGTCGACGTCGCACTGCAGCTGGTCGCGGCACTGCTGTTCGTGCGCCTCGGCGTCTACCTCTTCAGCCTGCTGATGGGCAGCAAGTCGTGGGTGCGCGCCTGGGAGAACCAGCTCACCCTCGCGATCTGGCTCGCGATCAGCTTCGAGCTGCTCGGCTGGTTCGACCGGCTGGAAACCACGCTCGATGCGTTCGACCTGATCCCCGGCAAGGGCACGTTCAGCCTCTGGGCGCTGCTCAAGAGCATCGTGGTGATCACCGGCTTCGTGGTGATCACCAGCCTGGTGGCGCGCGCCGTCGAGCGGCGGGTGATGGCGATGCAGTCGATCGCCCTCTCGACCCGCATCGGCATCTCGAAGTTCGCCTACTTCTTCCTGATCGGCCTCGGCATCCTGCTCGGCGTCAACGCGACCGGCGTCGACCTCACCGCGCTCACGGTGCTCACTGGCGCGATCGGCCTCGGCCTCGGCTTCGGCCTGCAGGCGATCACCAGCAACTTCGTCAGCGGGTTCGTGCTGCTGATGGACAAGTCCATCAAGCCCGGGGACGTGATCAGCTTCACCCAGCACACCGGCACCAGCACCGAGAACTTTGGCTGGGTGCAGGAACTTCGCGGCCGCTACGTCGTGGTGCGCGATCGCGACGGCGTCGAGACCCTGGTCCCGAACCAGAACCTGATCACCAATTCCGTCATCAACTGGAGCTATTCCGACCAGCGCGTGCGCCTGCGCCTTCCGGTGATGATCGGCTACCAGGACGACCCGGAGCGCGCGCTCGAGCTGCTGATCGAGGCCGCCCGCGAGCATCCGCGCATCCTGCGTGACCCGGGCCCGGTGTCGCGACTGATGTCCTTCGAGGACTACGGCATGCGCCTCGAGACGCGCTTCTGGATCCGCGACCCGATGAACGGCGTCAACAATGTGCGCTCGGATGTGAACCGCAAGATCTGGAAGCTGTTCCGCGACCACGGCATCACGATCCCGGTGTCGCAGCACGAGATCCGCGTGCTCGATCCGGGCGCGGTGGCGATCCGCCCACCCGTCATCCGCCCTGACGATGCCGATCTCGATCGGTGACCTGACGATCCCCGACGGCGACTACTCGCTGGCCTTCGTGCGTGCCAGCGGGCCCGGCGGGCAGAACGTCAACAAGGTCTCTTCCGCCGTGCAGCTGCGCTTCGACCTCGCGGGGACGCAGGTGCTCGCGCTGCGGGTGAAGGCACGACTGCGCGTCCTCGCCGGTCGCCGGGTGCTCGACGACGGCTCGCTGCTGATCCTGGCGCGCAATCACCGTACGCAGGAGTCCAACCGGCGCGAGGCGGAAGGCCGGCTCGCCGAATTGATCGAAGCGGCGCTCGTGGAGCCGAAGTTGCGGCGCGCGACGCGTCCCACGCGGGCGTCGAAAGAGCGGCGTCTCGAGGGCAAGAAGGCCAAGGGCTCGGCCAAGCGCCTGCGTGGCGGGCGGATCCCGTTCGATTGATACCCGCCGCGATCCGCCCAACCCGCCGTCGGTCGTCCTTTCTCAATACCGTTGCAATCCGTTAGTCTCGATTGCGTTTAACCAGGACGGTTCCAGCGCGACGATGGTGCGAGCCCCCCCAGTGTTCCTCGAGCAGGCGCGCGACCGCTGGGAGCGTCTGCTAACGGCTTTGCTGCCGGTGGCGATGGCTGAGCGCCGGCGGGCAGCGCATCGCCAGCGCGCCTTCGAGACCATCGAGCGCGAACGTCGCTGGGGCGACGGCCCCGCCTCGGGCTGGGGATCGACGCTCGACTACACGCGGGTGGCGCGCGACATCATCGTGGAGGTCGTACAGCGTCACGAGGTCCGCTCGATCCTCGACCTGCCCTGTGGCGACTTCGCCTGGATGCCGAAAGTGCTGGAGCAGCTCGATCCGGGCCTGCGCTACGTCGGAGGCGACATCGTGCCAGCCCTGATCGCACGCAACGCGGCGGCGAATCCGGGCCTGGAATTCCGGCAGATCGATTTCGTTCATGACCCACTGCCCGCCTGCGACCTGATTGTCTGCCGCGAGGCGCTGCAGCACCTGCCCGTCGCGGACATCGCGCGTGCGCTGCGCAATTTTTCGGCGAGCGGCGCGCGTTTGCTCCTGACCTCGATTCACCTGAGACGCACCGGGTGGCGCAACGGTCAGGAATGTCGCGTCGGCCGCTGCCGCGATCGCAACCTGATACTGCCGCCGTTCAACCTGCCCGACCCGATCGCGATCTACGCGGAGCGCGACCCCAAGCACAAGTTCCTCGGGCTGTGGGACCTGCCGTTTGCAGACAGGGCGCCTCGCGCGAGGTGACCATGAGCGACTAGCTGTCGATCCGAAAGATTGCGGTGACGGTTGAATCCAGGCGCTCGGTGTCGCCTTTTGCCTGGGGATTTCGTTTTCTACGGAGGTCAGTGCACGAAAACGTCGTTCGCCACGCGAGAGGTTCAAGCATGACTTCCATAGACCATTCCGCCCGATATTGCCGCGCCGCGCGAGCGCTGTTGCCCGCCTTGGCATTGCTGGCGATGCCGCTTCAGTTACAACCGGCGTTTGCCGACGATCGCGGCGGCGATCGCTCGCCGGACGTGCTCAGCAAACACCAGGTGCGCGCGGCCACCGGCAGGACGATCTCCGAATGGGGCGCCAGGTGGTGGCAATGGGCCTACGACCACCCCGAGGTGCTGGGCGATACCACGGGCGAGTTCGCACACCTGGGCGACGTCGGAGGTCCGGTATTTTTTGCCCAGGGCTCCGGCGGCGACCCCCTCCGGGCGAGCGTCGAAGTGCCGGGCGGCCAGTACATCCTGCTGCCGGTGGCCACCTACCTCTGGACGTTCTTCGATCCCTGCACCGACGCGGCCTGCGCTCGCCAGATCATCAATCACAATTTTCTCGAAGGCATCACCTACACCTCCGTGGTCATCGACGGCAAACGCGTGCACAACATGGCCGCGCATCTGGTGCGTCTCGATGAGACGAAACCGCGGGTTTTCAAAGTAGACACTGGGCCGATCCAGCCAGACGGCTATGGCGGAATACTCGATGCGGCGCAGGGCGGTTACTGGGTCATGCTCGAACCGCTGCCGCCCGGGAAGCATCACGTGTCCTTCTTTTCGACGGTCCCGAACATCGATGGCTACACCGGCGAACTGCTGGATGGCTACACCGACCTCGATGCGAAGCTGAAAATGCGGGCCAAGCCTGGGAGACGCAACTAAGGCGCGCGGCGAACCCGCGCGCTCAAGTCGAGGCGCGAACCGGCAGCCCGTGTGCCGACGGTTCGCGCAGCGTAGACCGAACGCGTCCTTTCGCGAACGTAACCCGGCAGGAAGGTACGACGACGCGACACCGGAATTGGGGATGGACTAATGTGCCTGCATGACAGTCGAGGCCCCGTGGCAGGGACTCTTGGAGCAGGCCGAGCGTGGCAGCCGGGACGCGCGCGACCAGCTGTTCGCGGCGCTGTATGACGAGCTGCGCCGGCTCGCGCGCCGCGAACTGAATCGTGGTGCGGGTCCCGCGGTCGCCGTCAGCGCAACGACGCTGGTCCACGAGGTCTACGCCGGCCTCGCCGAGCGTCGTGGCCTGAACTTCGAGGATCGGCCGCGGTTCATGGCCTACGTCGCACGGACGATGCGCACCCTGATCATCGATCTGGCACGCGAGCGCCAGGCACAGAAACGCGGCGGGGAGTTCCATATCACGCACCTCAATACCGACGCCGCCGACGGCGCGCCGCAATCACCGGACCTCGGCAGGGTGTCCGAGGCCCTCGACGAACTCGCGCAGCGGGAGCCCGGCCTCGCCCAGATCGTCGATCTGCGCTACTTCTGCGGATTTTCCTTCGAGGAGATCGCGGCGATGCAGGGGGTCTCGGCGCGCACCGTGCAACGCCACTGGGAGAAAGCGCGACTGCTGCTGTTCAGCTCACTCGACACCGGGACCTAGCGCACGGCTCGGCGCAGGCCCCGCAGGGAGACCGACATGGGTGCCATCGATGCGCTCGACTGGCCGGCGCTCAGTGCCTTGCTGGACGAGGCACTCGCGTTGCCGGAGGCTGCGCGCGCCGAGTGGCTGGCCACGCTGGAGCGGCGCGCGCAGCCGCTCGCAGAGCAGGTCCGCGGCTTCCTGGAGCTGCAGCGGCGAATGGGCGAGACCTCGTTCCTCGAAACGGACGCCGGTCTGCTCGTGGCGTCGCTCGAGGGCACCTCACTCGGCCCGTACGTGCTCGAACGGGTGGTCGGCCAGGGCGGCATGGGCACGGTGTGGCTGGCCCATCGCGGCGACGGCCGCTTCGACGCCCGGGTCGCGATCAAACTGCTGAACGCCAACCTGGGCGGTCGACCCGTCGAACAGCGGTTCCTGCGCGAGGGCCGGCTTCTCGCCGGACTGCGGCATCCGAACATCGCAGGCCTGATCGATGCCGGCCGTTCGTCGGCGGGCCAGCACTATCTGGTGCTCGAGTTCGTGGACGGAACACGTATCGACCAGCATTGCGAAAGGCTGGCGCTGGACATCGAGCCGCGGCTGCGGCTGTTCCTCGCGGTGCTTGCCGCCGTTTCGCACGCTCATCGTCATCTGGTCGTGCATCGCGACCTCAAGCCGTCGAACATCCTGGTCGACGGCGGCGGAGCGGTGAAGCTGCTCGATTTTGGCGTGGCCGGACTGCTATCGCCGGTGGCGGGCGCCGCCGAGGTCGGCGGACTCACGCGCGACTTCGGGCCAGCCCTGACGCCCGAATTCGCAGCACCGGAACAGCTTCGCGGCGAGCCCGTGTCGACGGCGGCGGACATCTACGCGCTGGGCCTGGTGCTGTTCATACTGCTGGTCGGTCGACATCCGGTCGACTCCACCGGCCGGTCCCCGGTCGAGACCCTACGCGAGACCCTGGAGACCGACGCCCCGATGTTGTCCGCGGTCGGCGTCGATCCGCGCCGAAATCGGCGCCTGCGCGGCGACCTCGAGAACATCGTCGCCAAGGCGCTGCGCAAGGACCCGGCAGCACGCTACCCCTCGGCGGATGCCTTCGCAGAAGACCTGCGGAACTTCCTCGCCGACAAGCCCGTCAGCGCGCGTCCCGATTCGGCGCGCTACCGTGCCCGCAAGTTCGTCGCACGGCATCGCGGCGGTGTCGCGGTCACGGTGGCCGTGGCACTGGCCCTGATCGCCTCGACGACGTTCAGCGCGCTGCAGGTGCGCGAGGCACGCCGGCAGCGCGAAGTGGCGCTCGCAGCGGCCCAGCGGGCCGAGTCGGCGCAGGACATGCTCGCCACCGTGTTGTCCGAGTTCCGCTCGCGCGAGCAGCCCCTGACGAGCCGTGCGTTGCTGAAGCGCAGCGAATCCCTGCTGCTCGCGCAGTATGCGGAGCAGCCCGGCTTCCTTGCCGAAATGCTGCTCGAACTCGCAAGCCAATACAGCGCGTTGCTGGAGTACGAGGATGTCCAGCGGCTCGTCTCACGAGCGCGTGACCTGGCGGAACGTGAAGGGCTCTGGGCACTGGTCGCACGGTCCCACTGCAGGGACGTCCGTGCCGCCGCCCGCAACGGGCGCATCGGGTTGGTGCGCCGGCAGCTCGAGTCGGCCCGTGCCGCGTTCACGCGTGCGGTAGACGTTCCGGTCGACACCCGCGTTGAATGCCTGGTGGCGGAGGCGGACCTGATGCGGGCGGAGAACCGCCGTGATGCCGCGGTGAAGCGGCTGACCGAGGCTCGCGCGATGTTGCAAAGCGAAGACGCGACGCGCGGCACGCTCTACAACAGCGTGCTGGCGGCACTCGGCGTTACACTGATGAACGACGGTCAGGTGCCTGCAGCGCTGCCGATCTTCCAGGAAAGCGTCGATTCTCATCAGCGTCACGGCCGGGGCGGCACCCGTGCGCAGCTGATCGCCCTGCAGAACGTCGGGACCGCGCTCTACCGCATGGGGGAGCTGCAGGAGAGCGCACGGATCCAGGAGCGCGTGTGGCGACGCCTGCAGCAACTCGCCGATCCGCGTGACCTCAGCGTCTCGTTCGTCGTGAACACGGCCAATCTGGCGCGGCGATTGCGCCGTTCCCATGCGTCACTGGAACGACTGCCGGAAGTTCTGGCACGCGCCGAGCAGGCCGACGACGCCTACTACTTCTGGTTCGCGAGCACGGAACTCGCGCAGCATCGTCTAGATTCCGGGGCCTCGCGGGAAGCCATCGAGGCGCCGTTGCAGCATATGGTCGCGAAACTTGCGCCGGGCGAAGCCGGACTGCCGCTCGCGGCCCGACTGAATGCAGACGTCGTGCGCGTGGCACTGGATCTGCGCGACGGCCGTCCGGGCGAAGCCGATCGCCGCGCCCGAGAACTGCTCCTGTCCGTTCAGGCCGCCGGAGCCGGCCCGCCCCGCCAGCGCTTCATCGCTGAACTGCTGGCATCGCAGGCTGCCCTGGCGGCCGGAGATCCACGCCGGGCATCGATCGGTGCCGCCAACGCGCTGCAGGCGATCGAATCCGCGGCGCGCAGCCGCGACTCCAGCGCAGACGTGGGGGATGCGCTGCTGGCGGGTGCGAGAGCCAGACTGGCACTGGCGGATCGCGAGGGCGCGCAGGCTGCGCTGTCTCGCGCGGTGCGCAACCTGACGCACGGATACGGTCCCGATCACCCCACCACACTCGAGGCGCGGGCGCTTCTGACCGCCGCAGGAGGGGCCGCCCGATCGCGCGGGTCGATAGACCAATGACGGGGCGCACCCGGGAGGCGAGCGTGAGACCAAGTTATCCAGTCTTGATTGCGACGGCGACGTTGATGCTGATGCCGGTGCGGAGCCAGGCCGCCCTGGTGGCGCCGGGCGGAGCGCCAGGGCTGTCGACGTTCAATCTGCAGACGGGCGGCTGCCTCGAGGATCCCGACGATCCCCGGGTCCAGGGCGTGCAATGCCAGTATTCGCTCGCGCAGGCGGGGTCGTTCAACGGCTCGTTCAACCTGTCCGGCCTCGCGCTGTCGTCCTTCCTCGGACCGAGCCCGCTGCAGATTGACCTGGGCAACCAGTTCCTCCTCAGTGGGACCTGTGACGACGATGACCGCGGCGATGGGTGCTTCGTATCCAGCTCACTGTTGTGGGCGGGAAGTCTCGCCGCCACCTATGGCTACGCCCCGGGCGTCCCGCCGGACCCGACGCCGGTTCCCGAGCCGTCGACGCTGCCGCTGCTCGCGCTCGGACTGCTCGGTGCGGCGATGCACCGGGCGACCTCGAGATCGGCTCGACTGTAGCGTCAGACGTCTCAGCGCAGGCGGATCACGACCTTGCCGAACGCGCCTTCGGCGGCACGCGCATAGGCCTGCGGGACCGCGTCGACGTCGAACACCCGGTCGATCACCGGCTTGAGGCCGTGCTTCGCCATGAACGCTGTCAGCTCCAGGTGCGCGGCTCGCGGACCGACCACGACCGCGCTGACGCGCAGCGCGTTCAGCACCATGGCGGCGCCCGGGACTTCGCCGCCGAAACCCGCGAGCGCGCCGATCAGTGCGACGTGGCCGGCGAGGCCCATGCTGGCGATCGACTGCGGCAGCGTACCGACGCCGCCGAGTTCCACGGCCTGCTGCACGCCGCCACCCGTGGCCGCCTTGATGGCCGCGCCCCACTCCGGAGTCGTGCGATAGTTCACCGCGACGGAGGCACCGAGTTCCTTGGCGCGCGCGAGCTTCGCGTCGCTCGAGCTGGTGATCGCCACTTTCGCGCCCAGGGCGACTGCGATCTGCAATGCGAATAGCGCCACGCCACCGGTGCCGGTGACCAGCACCCAGTCCCCGGCCTGCAGTTGGCCGAATCGCACCAGTGCGCTCCAGGCGGTGACACCCGCGCAAGGCAGGCAGGCGCCCTCCTCGTAGCTCCAGCCGTCAGGAATCCTGACGACACCCTTCTCCGACAGCACGATGTGATCGGCCAGCACGCCGCGTCCGCCGCCCCCGAGCGCAGAGAACAGCGCGGGCAAGCCAATGCGGCCGTCGGCCCAGTCCTGGAAGAAGGTGCTGCAGACGCGATCCCCGACCCGGAAGTCGCCGACACCGGCACCGATGCCCACGACTTCACCGGCCGCGTCGGACAGCGGCACGAAGCGATCGGCGTCGCCGGTCGGATAGGCAAAGCTGCGGATGTCGAGATCGCGACGGTTCAGCGACGCCGCGTGTACGCGGATCAGCACCTCGCCGGGGCCGGGCGCCGGAGGCGCGCTGCGCACCTGTTCGAGATCGAGGCCCTGCGGGGTGCGCACCAGCTGGAAGCGACGGTCGGTCATGGGAAGTCCTGCGGAAAGGTGGGAAGAATCGTGCGCGGCGGCGCATCGCAACGCCGCCAGCGCGAACTCGACGGGTTGCAGCTCGGGCGCCGCCATGCCGGCGAGCCCGAGCCTCTCGATCGGAATATCCGGACGCTCGATTCTCAGGCGCGCCAGCATCGAGCCGAGCGGATCGTCCACGGCCTGCGCGACGGACACCGGGCAGCGCACCTGGCGCAGCACACCGGGGAAATCCTGCGCGAGGATCGCGTTGAAGGCCTGGTCGCGGCCCTCGATCGCGTCCAGCGCGCCGAGCACATCGGCATGCACGACGTCGGCGTGGAACTGCGGGTAGAGGGACCGGATGATCTTCCAGGTGGCCTCGAGGTAGTGGCCGTCCGGGTCCGGCGGCAGCGCCGCGGCGATCGTCGAACGGATCCAGCCGCGCACCCCAGCATCCGTGAACAGCGCGCCACTCAGCAGCAGCGACCGCGCGCGCTGCGGCGCGAGCCGCGCGATCTCGGCGGCGAAATGCGTGCCGGTGTGGTGGGCACAGAGGTGGAAGGCGTCGATGCCGAGCCCATCGATCGCGGCCAGGAACCAGCGCGCGTAGTCGACAGTCGAGGGCTTGCCGACCGGGCGGAAGGACTCGCCGAAACCCGGCGTGTCGAGGGCGATCGCGCTGCGCCTGCCGGCAAACTCGTCCAGCATCCGCTCGAAGCATCGTGACGACGCCGGCGTGCGATGGAGCAGAATCAGCGGAATGCCGCCACCCTCGACGCGGCGCAGGTGAACCTGGCCAGCGGGCGTGTCGACGTAGGCCTTGCGCACCGCGCCGATCCGCGTCGAGGTCGGCGTCGGCGTCGGGAAGGTGCTGCTGGGGATCGCGGGCGTTTCCACTCGGGCCAGCCTACCCGAGCGTGGCGCGGGGACGTGTCCGGCATGAGGACAACCGGCGGAAAGCGCGACGAGGCCCGCTCACGGCCGCTCGCGCAGGGCAGCCACCTGCTCGCGCGCCGACTCCAGCGTCACGGACTCCGGCGCCATCGGTACGCCGATCGCCAGTGTCACGCCGGCGAGCAGCCGCCGCGGCCAACGACGCCAGAGGCTGGGCTCGCGACGGGAGAACATGGAGGGCCAGAGATTCGACAGCGCCATCGGCACCACCGGCACCGGTGAGCCTTCGAGGATGCGCAGCAGCCCACCCTTGAAGACGTCGATCGCACCATCGCGCGTCAACCTGCCCTCGGGAAAGATGCAGACCAGGTTGCCGGCGGCGAGTTCGCGCGCCACGGTGGCGAACGCACGCTCGTAGACTTCGGGGTCGGCGCTGCGCGGCGCGATCGGCACCGCCTTCATGCCGCGGAAGATCGCGCGCATGACCGGGATGCGGAAGATGCCGCTGTCCATGACGAAGCGCACCGGCCGGCGGCAGGCGGCGGCGATCACGATCGCATCGACGTAGCTGACATGGTTGCAGATCAGCAGCGCCGCGCCGTCTTCCGGAATACGCGCGAGGTCGCGCACGCGCAGCCGATACATGAAGTTCACCAGCAACCAGGCGAGGAAACGCAGCAGGAACTCCGGCACCAGCGAATACAGGTAGATCGCGACGCCGGCATTGAGGATCCCGGCGAACAGCAGCAACTGGGGCACCGAGAACCCGGCCTGCAGCGCCAGCGCCGCGAGCGCCGCCGCCGCCACCATGTACAGGGCATTGAGGATGTTGTTCGCAGACTGGATCCGTGACACCTGATCGCGGGGCGAGCGCTGCTGCACGAGGGCGTACAGCGGCACGATGAAGAAGCCACCGAACACACCCAGCAGGGCGAGGTCGAGGAGGATCCGCGCGCCGTGCGGCGCGGCGAGGAACGCGGCGGCCGTCTGGGCAGCCGCGGCCGGCATCAGCGGCGTTGCAAAGTAGAGATCCAGCGCAAACACCGTCAGGCCGATCGACCCGAATGGCACGAGTCCGATCTCGACCTTGCGACTGGAGAGCCGCTCGCACAGCAGCGAACCCACCGCGACCCCGATCGAGAACGTGACCAGCAGCAGCGTCAGCACCCGCTCGTCGGCGTTCAGCACCACGCGGGCGTACAGCGGCAGCTGGGCCAGCACCAGCGCACCATAGGCCCAGAACCAGGAGATGCCGAGGATCGCGAGATACACCGTGCGCGATTCCCGCGCCGCGCGCACGTTGGCCCAGCCGGAGCGCCAGGGATTCCAGTCGATCTTCAGCGTGGGTGCGACGGCCACCAGCCGCGGCATGGCGAGGCTCGCCAGCAGTCCGAGCGCGGCCACGCCGACCATGGTCGCGACGAGCACCCCGATACCGGCGGACCCCGCCAGCTCGCCCGCGGCGAGCGTGCCGATCAGGATCGCGACGAAGGTGCCCATCTCCACCAGCGCGTTGCCGCCGATCAGTTCATCGTCGCGCAGCACCTGCGGCAGCAGCCCGTACTTGGCCGGCGCGAAGAACGCCGAATGGAGCCCCATCAGGAACAGGGCGGCCAGCAGCAGCGGTAGCTGCCGGGTCGCGAACCCGAGTCCGGCCAGCGACATGATCGCGATTTCGGCAACCTTGACTGCGCGTATCAGCAGCGTCTTGTCGACGCGGTCGGCGAGCTGCCCGGCCACTCCGGAGAACAGCAGGTACGGCAGCACGAACAACCCGGCGGCGAGGTTGCTGAGCAGTCCCGGGTCCATCGAGGTCAGGGCCGCACCCTGATAGGTCGCGAGGATCACCAGCGAGTTCTTCAGCAGGTTGTCGTTGAAGGCGCCGAGTGCCTGCGCGCCGAAGAATGGCGCGAAGCGACGCTGCGCCAGGAGCGCGAACTGGCCCGACATTCAGTCGCCGGCTGGCGCGAACTGGCCCTGGGACGGCGGTGCTGGCGGCGAGGGCTTGATCAGCCAGGTGGCCAGCGCCGGCAGCAGCACGATGGCCCCGATCATGTTGACCAGGAACATGAAGGTCAGCAGCTTGCCGATGTCGGCCTGGAACTGCAGCGGCGAGAAGATCCAGGTGACCACCCCGATGGCCAGCGTGATACCAGTGAAGATGATGGACGCACCGGTGACGCGCATGGTCCGCTCGAAAGCCTCGCGCACCGGCAGCCCTTCCTTCAGGAATTCCTGCATGCGGCTGAAGAGATAGATGCCGTAGTCGACACCGATGCCGACGCCGAGGGCGACCATCGGCAGCGTCGAGATCTTCAGGCCGATGCCGGCCAGCGCCATCAGCGCATAGGCGAGAATCGACACCAGCGCCAGCGGGATGAACACGAGGATCGCGCCCTTGACCGAGCGGAAGGTCAGCAGGCACATCAGGATCACGGCCGCGAACACGCCGAACAGGATCGGGAACTCGGTGCGCTCCACCTCCTCGTTGGTGGCGGCCATCACCCCGACGTTGCCGGTGGCGAGCCGGAACTCCGCGCCGTCGACCGGGTTTTCGCGGCGCCACAGTTTGACGGCGCTCACCACCCGCTCGATCGTCGCGGCCTTGTGGTTGGCGAGGAACATCATCACCGGGACGACGTTGCAGTCGGCGTTCAGCAGGCCGGTGCTGGTCTCGATGTAACGCGTGGACTGCGTCAGCTGGTCCTGGTTGCGCGGGATCTCGCGCCATTTCAGCGACCCCTCGCTCCAGCCGGCGATCGCCTGCTTCGCGACCAGGGGCAGGGAGATCACCTGCTGCACGCCCTCGATGTTCTGCATCCGCCATGAGAAGTTGTCGATCGCCTTCATCAGCGTGTGGCTGACGCAGGCCGGCTCCTTCGTTTCGACGATCACGGTGAGGATGTCGACGCCGATCGAGAACTCGTCGGTGATGATGCGGGTGTCGAGGTTGTAGCGCGATTCGGGTCGCAACTCCGGGACTCCCGTGGTGGCATCGCCGATCACGGCCCCCCGGCCGATGTAGAACCCGACCACGCCGAGCACCGCCGCGACCAGGATGATGACCGCAGACGGTCCCTTCTCGGTGATCGCCGAAAGTCTGTGCCACCAGCGCTTCAGCATCGTCTGGCGCTTCGCGACGCGCTCGCGATAGCCGGCGTCGAAGCGCACGAAGGACACCAGCACCGGCAGCAGCACGAGGTCAGTGAGGATCACGATGGCGACGCCGAGGCTGGCGGTGATCGCCATCTCCTGGATCACCTGTACCGGGATGTACAGGATGGTGACGAAGCCGACGAGGTCGGCCAGCAGCGCGACGACCGCGGGCAGCAGCAGCAGGCGGAACGTGCGCCGCGCCGCGGACTCCGCATCCAGCCCTTCGAACACGGCATCGGTGACCGCGCTGATCTTCTGCACGCCGTGGCTGACGCCGATGGCGAAGATCAGGAACGGCACCAGCAGGCCGAGCGGGTCGATGCCATAGCCGAGCACGACCAGCATGCCGAGCTGCCAGATCACGGCGA
>JAYTNX010000048.1:0-3430 GCA_043748075.1 Pseudomonadota bacterium | reverse complement strand
GGTCGCCCTCATCTCGCGTCTCCCGTTTACCGCCAGCGCATCACAGCCATCTTCACGGAACCGCCCCGCAGTGTCCACGCGATGACCGTACGACCCGGTGGTGTCGCCGAGGGAACGGCGCGCCTCGGTTCGACAGCCGCGGTCACGTAGCGAACAGCGCAGGCACTACCGTCGCAGGCCGAACGCGAGGCAGGCTATCAATGGGTCCACAGCCTCGACGATAGTATCTCGACCTGGCGTCCACCTGGGATGGCCTCGCGCCGTCCTGCAACCGTGAGCGATGCCCGCCGACCAGACCCATGAAAATCGTGATCACTGGCGCCGCGGGTCGAATCGGGCGGGCTGTTCATGCCCGCCTCGCGCCACGGCACGAACTCGTCGGGCTGGATCGCGTGCCCGCGCCGACGGTCAGGGTGGTCTGCGACCTGTTGGATGCCGTCGCCGTGCGCGCCGCGCTCGTCGGCGCCGATGCGGTGATCCATACCGCGGGGCTCCACGCTCCGGACGTCGGCCGCGAGTCCGACGCGGAGTTCCGTCGCGTGAACGTCGAGGGCACGCGCGCGCTGGCCGGCCTGGCGATCGCGGTCGGCGTGTCGCGGTTCATCCTGACCAGTACCACGGCGCTGTACGGTGCCGCAGTTCCTCCGCCAGGCGCCGGACTGGCCGGCTGGATCGATGAGCACACGGTGCCCAAGCCGCGGTCCATCTATCA
Organism: Pseudomonadota bacterium; assembly: GCA_043748075.1. GTDB lineage: Bacteria > Pseudomonadota > Gammaproteobacteria > Steroidobacterales > Steroidobacteraceae > UBA964. The sequence goes on along the minus strand of JAYTNX010000048.1, from coordinate 2,718 downwards.
CGAAACGAAGCTTCAGGCCGAGCAGCTGCTGCAGAGCTACGGACACGCCGGCGCACTCGTCGTGACGATCCTGCGCATGTCGCGCTGCTTTCCGGAACCCGCGTCGCGGATGGCAACCTATCGCCTGCACCGCGGCATCGACGCGCGCGATGTGGCGTCGGCCCACGAGCGCGCCGTCGAGATGTTCACCACCGCCGGCGCCCGCCTGTTCCTGATCTCGGCGACGACGCCGTTCCTTCCTGAGGATTGCGAAGCGCTCGCCAGGGACGCGCCGGCCGTGTTGCAACGTCGCGCCCCAGCGCTGGTGCAGGCGTTCGCGCGGCGCGCGTGGCTGCTGCCGCGAACCATCGACCGTGTCTACGACTCCGGCCAGGCCGTGCGGGCGCTGCGCTGGCGGCCCGAGTACGGGTACGACGAAGTGCTGGCCTCGCTGGACGCGCAAAGCGACGACGTACTGCCGCCCGATCCGCTCTCCCGCGACGCGGAGTAGCCGCCGCAGCGCTGCGCGGTCCCCTACGGCACCGGAGATGTCACAATGGCCGAACTCGCCGGGGAGACCCACCGTGTTCCAATGGATCCGCCCGCCGACAGTCCTCGTGGCAGTGCTGCTCTCCGCCGTCTCTCCCGCGCTTCGCGCGTCTGAGCACGACCCGGCAGCGGCCACCGCGAGATTGCGCGCGCTGTTCGTCTCCAGCGACGAGGCATACCTCAAACGCAATCCGATCGACGCGCTGTTCCGCGGCGACCTCCGCTACGCGAACCGTTTCGGCGAATACCTCAGCGACGCCTATTTCGCGCGCGAGCGGCGCGCGGCCAAGGCCGACCTCGCCGCGCTCGCGAAGATCGATCGCGCGGCGCTGCGCCCCATCGACCGCATCAGCCTGGACGTCTTCCGCTACACCCGCGGCATGGACCTGCGCGCCTACGAAGCGCCATTGCTGCCCGTCACGGTGGTCCGGCCGATCGATCACTTCGCCGGCGTGCAGACCTGGATCCCGCAGCTCGCCTCGGGCGAAGGCATCGCACCGTTCCGCACCGTGGCGGCTTACGACAACAACCTCGAGCGACTCGAGGGCTACATCGCCTATCTCGATGGCTCGATCGTGCGCATGCGCGAAGGGCTCGCCGGCGGCATCGTCCAGCCGAAGCTGGTCATGGCAAACGTCGTCGCCCAGCTCGATAACCTGCTGGCCGAGGGCGTCGAGGACTCGACGTTTTACAGGCCGGTGCTGAACTTTCCGGAGACCGTGCCTGCGGCGCAGCGCCCCCGACTGGCCGCGGCGTATTCGAGCTTCATCCGCGAGCGGCTGAATCCAGCACACCAACGGCTGCGCGACTTCGTCCGCGACCAGTACCTACCCCGCGCGCGCGACAGCGTCGGTCTTGGCCAGATGCCGGGAGGCGCCGAGCTGTACCGCTATCTCGTTGTGAAAATGACCACGACCGACCTGGCGCCGGAGGCGATCCACGCGCTGGGGCTCTCGGAAGTGGCACGCATCCAGACCGGCATGGAGCGTGTGCGCGAGCGGGTCGGATTCGCGGGCACGCGTCAGGAATTCGCACGCTTCCTCACGACCGACCCGCGCTTCGCTCCGCCGTCGCGCGAGTCCATGCGTGAATCCTTCCAGCAGATTGACCACCGGGTGCGCGCCGTCGTCGGCCGCGAGTTCGCGCGCGTGCCGCGCTCGCCGCTCGAAATCCGGCCTGTGCCGTCGTTCAAGGAAAAGACCTCCGCTGGCGGGTCCTACGAACAGGGCACGCCCGACGGCTCGCGACCCGGCACCTTCTACTACAACGCCTACGACCTGCCGGCGCGCTTCACCTGGGGCTACGAAACCCTGTTCCTGCACGAAGCAATCCCCGGGCATCACTACCAGGTGATGCTGGCGATCGAAAACGCGGCGCTGCCACCCTTCCAGCGTTTCGGCGGTAACACCGCCTACGTCGAGGGTTGGGCGCTGTACGCCGAGAGCCTGGGGCCGAGCTTCGGCCTGTTCGCAGACCCCTACCAGCTCTACGGCCACTACAACGACGAGATGCTGCGGGCGATGCGCCTCGTGGTCGACACCGGCATCCACGCGCTCGGCTGGAGCCGCGACCAGGCGATCGACTACATGCTCGAGAACTCGGCGATGAGCCGCACCGATGCCACCGCCGAGGTCGAGCGCTACATCGCGATTCCCGGCCAGGCCCTCGCCTACAAGCTCGGCCAGCTCACGATTCGTCGGCTGCGCACCGAGGCGGAACAGGCGCTCGGCACGCAGTTTGACCCGCGCGAGTTCCACACCCAGGTGCTCGACTCGGGCGCGCTGCCGCTGGCGGTGCTCGAAGACAAGATACGGGAGTGGATCGCCGTCAAGCGCCGAACCGTCGTGCCGAGATATTGATGTCCCCGCAGTCGGCGAGCGCCAGCACCGCATCGCCGGCGAGTCGATCCACCACGTACCATCCTTGCGGCCTCCAGATCAACGCGACCGGATGGATCGCGCGCGGCGAACCCGCTGTCGCGCGGATGCGCACGATTTTCGAGTGGCGGATCGCGTCGGCCATTGCCGGGATGCGCGCATCGACGGATACGCCTGAGGTTGCTTCTTCGTCCGATGCCCGCTCGAACTGGAACTGCCGTCGCGCGGTTTCCACCTTGGCCCGCACCGCGTCGGGAAACGACTCCACGATCTTGTCCCGGGCACGCCGCGCCGCGTTGCCCATTCCGAGCTC
>JAYTNX010000047.1:0-4876 GCA_043748075.1 Pseudomonadota bacterium | reverse complement strand
ACGCAAAGCGGGGTGGGAATGGACGGGAAGCAGGCACACGAGGTCTTGCGCGCCACGGGGCGCGCCACCATGACGGAGATTCTGGGCGCCGATTTCATGGCGCGGCGCGATGCGGCGACCAACGCGTTCAATGCGCCGCTGCGCGCGCTGTCGGAAGAATTCGCCTACGCGACACTTTGGTCACGGCCAGGCCTCGCGCGGCGCGAGCGCAGCCTGATGACGCTGGCAATGCTCTGCGCGTTGAACCGGCCGCATGAAATCCGCCTGCACGTGCCGGCCGCGTTGATCAACGGCGTGACAGTCGAAGAGATCAGCGAAGCACTGACCCACGCGGCGGCCTACTGCGGCCTACCCGCCGCGATCGATGCCTTGGCGGTGGCGGAGCAGGTGTTGAAGGACTTGGGGCGGCTGTAGCGGGGCTGCGGGCTCGAGAATTGTGCTGGTCGCGCCAATTCAGATCTATAAGTATCCGAAATATATAGGAAATATGACGGAAATAGGCTGATACTCCGGTCGCCGGCGATCTGCCCGACTCGGCGCGGGCGTCTCCGGGTATCTGTGCCGCGTTACACCGCGCAGCCGGGTGGGAACGGGTAATATCGTCGGGTTGACCTTCACGTCCTGACGCCCCGTCGCAAGAGGTCCATTCATGGCAGCTACCGCATCCACCGTCCAGGTCGCCACCGCCGCGGCCATGCCGAGTCGTAAGACGGTCCTGCTGCCATTCGAGCGCTCGGGCTACCTGCGCCCGTTCCTCGCACTGGCCATCGACGTTGCGGTGTTCTCGGCGGGGCTGGCGATGGTGCTGATGGATTCGGCGCTGTGGTTGAAGCTGATCGGCTCGGTGCTGATCACCGCGGGCATCGTGCGGCTGTTCCTCATCGGCCACGACGCCTGCCACGGCAGCTTTTTCAAGAGCGCGCTGTTGAACGACATCTTCGGCCGGATCGCGTTCCTGCCTTCGATGACCGCCTTCAGTCTCTGGGACGTGGGCCACAACGTCGCCCACCACGGCTTCAACAACCTCAAGGGCCGCGACCAGGTCTGGGCTCCGATGTCGAAGGAAGAGTTCGACGCGCTGCCGGCCTATCGCAGGGCACTCGAGCGCATCTACCGCAGTGGTTGCGGCTGGGGTCTCTACTACTTCCTCGAGCTTTGGTGGAAGAAGCTCTACTTCGCCACGAAGCGGCAGATCGGTTCGACCCGCGCGCAGTACAAGTGGGACAGCATGCTGGTCACCCTCGGCATGGCCGGCTGGGTCGCGCTGGTGGCGCTGGTCGCGTACGAGACCGGGCAGAGTTTCTGGCTGCTGCTGCTGCTGGGCGTGGTGCTGCCGTTCGCACTGTGGAACGCGATCATGGGCTTCGTCGTGTTCGTCCATCACACGCATCCGGACATCGCCTGGTTCACCAAGCGCCAGGAGTGGCAGCGCTATCGCGCCTATCTCACCTCGACCGTGCACGTGCGCTTCCCGTTCGGCATCGACCGGCTGATGCACAACATCATGGAACACAACGCGCACCACGTGAATCCGCGCATCCCGATGTACAAGCTGCGAGGCGCGCAGAAGGCGCTGCAGGAGCGCTTTGCGGGCGAGTTCAGTGCCTACAAGCTCGACTGGCGCGGCTATCTCGACGTCGTGCGCCGCTGCAAACTCTACGACTACGTCAACCATGCCTGGCTCGACTACCGGGGCCAGGTCACCTCACGCGTCACGCTGGTGGGCCCCACGGTCGCGAGCTAGTCGAACCTTCCCGGCACCGTCGCGGCGCGCTCAGCGGGCGCGGCGGTGCACGGCGACCCCGCGATCGCCCGCCGCCAGCGTCGAGCCCACCCCGGCCGTCAGCAGCGCGTTCTGCCCGAACGTGACGCCGCGCAGCGCGCGGTCGAAGCGGTATTCCTTCAGGACGGCGAGCGGATTGCCTGAGACGATGCCGCTGTCCTGGTCGATGGTGGTCGTCGAGCAGCGCGTACACGCCTTGACCAGGCTCAAGCGCACCGAGCCGAAGCGCAGTTCCTCGATTGCATCCTCGCCGTAGGGCGGTAATCCGTCGATGACGAGATTCGGCCGGAAGCGGGTCATCGGCAAAGGCTCGGGCAGGCGACGGTTCAGGTCGTCGAGCGACGCGCGGTTGCAGACCAGCAGCGGATACGCATCGGGGAAGTTCACGGGTGCTGGCCGGTCGCCGCGCCACGGACCCGACGGTTGTCGTCGGGTGTACGCACCCGCGCGCACCAGCAGCGCTTCGGTGCCGATCGCGTCGCTGATCCAGGCGCAGGCGTCGGGCCCGGCCACCGCGGCCTCGACTTCGTCGTTCCAGATCCGCACGGTGCGGTGGACCCATGTGCCGTCGGCCTCCTGCGGCACGCTCAGAGGCGTGAGACGCGGATGGCGCAGGACCAGCGCCGCGCCTTCCAGGGTTGGGCGGATCAGCGCCAGCGCCGGGTGGCTGCGCTGTGTGAGGAATCGGCCGCCGGCGTCGGTGATCATCCATTCGCGATCGCCCTGCAGGCCGCGCTCGCCGGGAACGGCGGCTCGGACGTCGATCCGATGGCAGGACTTCACCGGGTACAGGTGCAGCGAGAGCAGGGTGATCGGAGAATCCGGTGTCATTGTAATTATATAAATAACATGTGTTTATAACGACTATCTCGATTTAAGATTCAGTCGCGCCTGGCGCGCTCGTCCGGACGCCGGAATGTCGCCGTACGTATCTTGAACGTCCCTGCCGCAATCAGGCTACATAGGCACAACCCGCCGCGCCTGTTGCGACGGACGACTGACAGGGGGACACGATGAGCGAACGCAGGATCTCTCGCCGCCACGCGCTCGAGGGGGGCATGGCGCTCGGAAGCGGACTCGGGATTGCGGGGGCCGCGCTGGCCCCGGGCGCGGCACTCGCCGCGGCGGCGCCCGCGGCACGCAAGCTGAACCTCGACGACCCGCGCGAACGCGCGCGTCTGCAGGCCAAGGTGAAGGGGTCCATCGCGGAGGAAACGGTCTACACGTTCAACCGGCTGCACCTGTACCTCTACATGAACGACGGCAACCTGATCCCGATGGTGTCGATGCAGAACCTGAACGTTGCGAGCTGGAAACCGCTGCCCAACGGCAACTACGGCGGCACGGTGCACGAGGTCGGGGTCTACACGAAATTCGATACCGACGAGATCATCGAGGTCTGGGAAAACCCGGTGACGGGCGAGAAGCGCGAGGTCTGGCAGTTCGTCGGCGGTCCATTGTCGGTGGAGATCGGGCCCGACGGCATCGTGACCGGCCCGGAGGCCACGCTGAAGCCGAAGTCGATGCGCGTCGATGTGATCGGCGACATGGTCATCATGCCCAACGGCTCGGCGTTCTCGTTCCCCAACCCGTTCAAGCCGGAGCAGTGGCCGAAGGAGGCGGGCGGGCCCACCTACTTCTGGGACTCGCACTACTACTTCGCGGCGAAACTCGCGGACGTGCTCGACCCGAAGCAGACCAGCGTGCCGGCGGCGGTGCAGTTCCAGAACCTGGTCAGCTTCCACCCTTGGCTAGGCATGGGACAGCGCCCGGGCCGTACCTGGGGCAAGGGCCTGGGGGCGAAGATCAAGAGCCTCGACGGTATTCCGGCCGCCGCGCGCGCGGCGCTGGAGAAGAAGACGCCCGAGATCTTCGACCTCGAGTCGTGGAAGGCGCCGCGCAACGACTTCGCCGAATACATGATGAAGCGCAAGCCGAGCTGATCGGCTGCGCGCGATGGTCGGCCGCGTCCCTGTTCCGCCGCGGCTCAACCCGTCTTCTGCAGCCAGTCGAGCAACGCGTCGTGGGCGCGCTGCGCGCCGCGCGCGGACGGATCGTTGATGATCGCGACGAGCACGTAGCGCCGGCCGCTGTTCGCGACCACGTAACCGGCGATCGCCCGAACGTCGGCGAGCATGCCGGTCTTGAGGTGCGCGGCGCCCGCGGCGGCGCGCCGGCCCTTCGTGGTGCCGTCGACACCGACGATCGGCAGCGACGACATCAGTTCGGGCATCAACGGGCTGCGCCAGGCGTCGACCAGCATCGCCGCGAGGTTGGCCGGCGCGATGCGTTCGCTGCGCGACAGGCCGGAGCCATTCTCCAGCACCAGTTCGGGCACCGACAGGCCGCGCGCGGCGAGGAAGCCGCGGATGGCTTGCGAGGCGCGCGCGGCGTTGCCCGGTAGTGCCGACGCCGCCGCGCCGACGGTCAGGAACACCTGGCGCGCCATGACGTTGTTGCTGAACTTGTTGATGTCGCGGATCACCTCGGCGAGCGTCCGCGATTCGCGGCTTGCGATCTGCCGCGCGCCGGCCGGCAGCGCGGCGTCGCGCACGCGACCGGTCCAGACGCCACCGCCGCCTTCCCACAGCGCGCGGAACACGGCGCCGAAATAGGCGCTATGGTCGAGCGCGTTGACGTGCCAGCTGCGCGTGCCGCAAGCGAGTGGATAGCTGCCGCGGAACTGCGGCGCGAGGGGGTTCGTCAGGTCGCCCCGCAGGCTCGCACGCCAGTCGCCGCAGGGCGCGTTCGAGCCGGGTACGCTCGGCGCGAGACGCAGGCCGGCCAGTTGCGGCGTGGCGACGATGCGCGCGACGCCGGCCTGCGGGTCTGGCACGAAGTCGAATGACAGCGCCTTGAAATTCACCAGCAGCGCATCGGGGCCGGCGTTGTAGGCGCGATCGCCGGCGCCGTCGAAGTCTTCGGGATCGTAGGGCTGCGGTTCGAAGATGCTCTTGTCGAGCAGCACGTCGCCGCGGATTTCGCGCAGGCCGGTCGCGCGGATGCGCTGCACCAGCAACCACAGGTTCTCGATCACCAGCGTCGGGTCGCCGCTGCCGCGGAACGCGAGTTCTCCGGCGAGTGCGCCATCGA
>JAYTNX010000046.1:0-8378 GCA_043748075.1 Pseudomonadota bacterium | reverse complement strand
TGTCCAGGCGTCGGACGGCGACCACTCCGCATACAGCTGGCCGCCCTTCGCGACGACGCTGTTCTCCTTGATCGGCATCGTCAGCGTGGCGCCGGCCAGCGTGTCGTAGTCCCCATCCAGCAGGATCCGCTGCGCAGTGGAAACGGTCGGCAACAGGCGATAGCCCTGCCGTGGCGAGGAGTCGTCGTCCGCATAGTCGCCGGACAACCTGACGAGTACCGACTCCGAGGGCTGCCATTCCATCGTCGCCCGCAGCGCCAGCACCTTCTTGTCGTAGTTCTCGTCGCCGGTCGTGAGATTCCTGCCGAAGCCATCGCGGTTGAAGCTCGCCACCGCGCCGCCGATGCGGAACGTCTCCGACACCGGCAGCGAGCCCGACAGCACGCCATCGATCTGGCTGTAGTCGCCGAGAGCGATGCGCGCACTGAAGGCCGCATCGTCTGCATCGAGCCGGCGGGTCACGTATTTGACGGCACCGCCGATGGTGTTGCGGCCGTAGAGCGTGCCCTGTGGCCCACGCAACACCTCGATCCGCTCGACGTCGTAAACGTCGAGGATCGCGCCTTGAGGCCGGTTCAGGTAGACGTCGTCGAGGTAGATGCCCACGCCCTGCTCGAAGCCGGCGACCGGATCCTGCTGGCCGACGCCACGGATGAAGGCCGTCAGCGTGGAGTTGGTCGCCCGCGAGTTCTCGAGGGTGACGTTCGGTGTCTCCTGCGAGATGTAGGTGAGGTCCTCGGCACCGACCGACTCGAGACGGTCGCCGGAAAACGAGGAAACGGCGATCGGCACGTCCTGCAGCGACTCTTCGCGGCGCCGCGCGGTGACCGTCACCTCCTGCATGGCCCCGGCCTCCGCGCCGGGGGCGTCCTGCGCCAGGGCCCGATTGGACGATAGGCCGGCTACGGCGGCGGCCAAGGCCGCAGCGACGGCCATGACCTGGAGACTGCGGCCCAGGCCGCGCGACTTGACGGATTGCATCGTTCCCACCCCTCATTTTCAACGATCGCTGAAATCTAATTCAACGCTCGTTGAAACTCAAGTCTCTCCATCGTTGCGTACGGGCAACGACTGCGCCAGACTGGACTACATGGCGCCGTTCGCTGCAACGCAAAAAGACACCGCCCCGCGCAAGCGGAGCGTCGCGGCCTCCGCTGCCGCCCCCGCGTCCCGTCCGCGCGGCCCGCGCCCCGCGCGCGGTCGGCCGACGCGCGAGCGCATCCTCGACTCGGCGGAAAAGCTGTTCGCGCGGCGGGGTTTTCACGGGGTATCCGTGCGCGACATCACACAGGACGCCGGCGTCGACGTCGCGCTGGTGAACTACCACTTCGGTGGCAAGCAGGCGCTGCTCGACGACGTGCTCGGCCGTCGCTCCGGGCTCCTCAATGCCGAGCGCATGCAGCGACTGGAGGCCTGCATCGAGAAAGCCAAGCCAGGCCCACCGCAACTCGATGAGATCATCGACGCCTTCACGCATCCGCTGCTGAACCGCTCCGAACGCGGCGGCCCCGGCTGGAAGGCCTATTTCGGCTTGATCGCGCAGATGAACAACTCGACCGAACTCGGCGGCGTGATCATGACGAAGTACTTCGACCCGGTCGTGCGCGTGTTCGTCGACGCGCTGCGCGACACGCTGCCCGATTGCGACCCGCGGGACGTCTACTGGAGCTACCACTTCCTGTCCGGCGCCTTGACGTTGACCTTCGCCGAGACCGGCCGCATCGACAACCTCTCCGGCGGCCTCTGCCTCTCGAGCGATCTCGACAGCGTGCATGAGCGTCTCGTGCCGTTCGTCGCCGCGGGCTTCCGCGCCTTGTGTGCCGAAGGCCGGGCGCGACGCCTGGGCGCGACGCGCGTCGCAACAGCGAAAGCCCCGGCCCCTCGCGCGACGACCCCGCGTACGACAGCGACTCGTGCGTCGGGCCCGTCTGGCGCGCCGCGGAAGCGCAAGTGAACCCACGCGCCGATCGACTCGTGTTCATCACCGGCGGCGGCAGCGGCATCGGTCGCGGCCTCGCGGATCACTACGGCGCGGCCGGGTTCACCGTCGCGGTATCCGATCTCGATGGCGACGCCGCTGAAGCCGTCGCGGCGCAGATTCGTGCCGACGGTGGTCGCGCCACGGCACACCGGGTCGACGTGGCGGACGCCGCGAGCGTCGCGATTGCGCTCGACAGTCTGTCGCAACCGGTCACGTTGCTGGCCAACGCCGCGGGCCTGCAGTACGTGTCGCCGCTGGAGAGCTTCCCCATCGAGCGCTTCCGACTCCTGATCGACGTGATGCTCACCGGCGCCGCCATCATGTCCGCGGCCGTGCTGCCCGGCATGCGCGCGCAGGGCCACGGCCGCATCGTGCACCTCGGGTCGATCCATTCGCTGGTCGCCTCGCCCTACAAGAGTGCCTACGTCGCCGCGAAGCACGGCCTGGTCGGCCTCGCGCGCACGCTCGCTCTCGAGACCGCCGACACCGACATCACTGTCAACGTCGTCTGCCCCGCCTACGTGCGCACGCCGCTGGTCGACAATCAGATCCTCGACCAGGCCCGCGAACGCGGCATCACGCCCGACGACGTCGTCAGCCGGGTGATGCTGAAGCCGATGCCGAAGGGCCGCTTCATCGAGATGGACGAGATCGCCGGCACGATCGACTTCCTGGCCAGCGATGCGGCGCGAAACATCACCGGACAGTGTCTGGTCATCGATGGGGGCTGGACCGCGCAATAGGGCTACCTGGGGGCGCCTTGAGAGGGAGAGTAAAGGTCATCGTCGGTGCGGCGGCCGAACGAAGGGCGTTTTCATTCGCCGCCCGTTATCGGCTCGGTGAAAACGCCCTTCGTCCGACCACCGCGCCGGCACAGGTCGTCGTCGACTCAAGCACCCCCGAGCGTCATGCGCGGCGTTTTGAAGAGGGTCGCAGCCCGGGGCGTTGATGCGGCAAGCTGACCTCGACGCGGCGCGTGTCGAAGTGCGGTCTCATAGACTTCGCACCCGTCTCGACCGGGGCCATCCCCCTGGCATTGGATTCAACTCCAAGCTGGCTGGCGCTGGCTGTGACGGTTGGTGGCGGTGTGAGAGGGCGTGGGCCATTTTCACCGAGCCGATAGCGGGCGGCGAATGAAAATGGCCCACGTCCTCTCGCACCGTCGTAGTGCATCCCAACCGCTCCGATCCCGGCATGGAACTTGCTGCTAGTTCAAGCGTCCCCGATCCCCAGCCGAACCCCCATGCGCCTTGCACAGCCCGCGCTGCTGAGACAGCTTCGTGTCTTTTGTGTCGCTGCGCGCAGCCTCTCTTTCAAGAGTGCTGCGGCGTCGATGTATCTCACGCCGTCCGCCGTGAGCCACCAGATCCGCGAACTCGAGGAGCATCTCGGCGTGAAGCCGTTCGAGCGCAAGACACGTGCGCTGGAACTCACGGCGGAGGGACAGCAGCTGCTGCAGGAGTGCGAGGCGGAAATCGATATCCAGGTGACGACGCAGGATCCGCGGCCGATCGACCATCCGGCGGGTGCCGATGTCTCGGTGCTGCTGCTCGAGGCCGCGCCGACCGAACTGGTCGCCGAAGAGTTGTTCCCGCTGCGGCTGGTCGCTGCCTGCGCGCCAGCGATGGCGGAGCGCGCCCGCGGACTCGGCAGCTCGGTGTTCCGCGAGGCGGCGCTGATCGTGCGGCGCGCGCGGCGCGACGCCTGGGAGCGCTGGGCGCGCGACAACGGCCTCACGCCGCCCGAGCGGCGCAAGGTCATCGAACTCGACAGCATGTACTCGGAGGTGCGTGCCGCAGAGCAGGGGCTCGGCATCGCGCTGGTGCCCGAGATCGCCGCACGCGTATGGTTCACGAGTGGCTCGCTGGTGCGCTTCTCGGCGCGGGAACTGGAGACCGGGGAACGGTACTTCCTCGTGCACCGGCGCGAGGACGCAACGCGGCCCGAGATCGTCGCGTTCCATGATTGGGCAATCGACCAGTTCCGTGCACCGTGATCGCGCAATTTTGCACGAACTGCAATCAACCATCGGGACCGAAAGTTCTCGTTTGTCGGATGGATCCGCGACCGTAGCTTGACGCCATGGAAACCGCAAACGCCCGTACGATCCGCCCCTCCTTCTCAACGACCGCGGTGTCGGCATTGGTCGCTGCCCTGGTTGCGGCCTCTTCCGTGCACGCCGCCGAACCTGCCCACGCGTCGCTTCCGCTGAAAGCCACCCGGTTCGTTTCGGTGGGTCTGAGCGGCTCGGATGCCCTGTCGATCGCCACCGACCGCTGCGTGCAGCGCATCGAGGAGCGCTCCTCCGCGGCACTCGCCTCGTGCAAGCTGGCGGTCCGCCGCACAGGCAACGACGTTGCTGGCACTCGAATACTCCCCGGAAGAGCCCACGCTCGCCTCCAACCTCGCCGTCCTCGAAGCGCGCCGCATCGCGGCGAACTCGACCGTGAGTACCGTGAAATAAGTCAGAAAAACTGCAGGTCGCGCCGCGGAGGGTGAACCCGGACCCCCTCTTCAGGCCACTCTCTCGTCGCGACCTGCATTTTCTGTGAAGCGCCGCCGCGTTGGGCCGCTGTCGCCATTTTGCTTCATTGTCCATTCAGGCTCGCGCCGCTAGCCTGCCTCCCGTCACGACTGGTGATGCGAGGAGGCGAGCCCCATGAACAAATCCCTGATGACCGGCATTGGTATCGGTGTCGTCGTTGCCGCCGCCGCCGGCGCGGTCGCCAGCCTTTCGATGAAGGACCGCTCCACGCCCGGCGCCGCCCTCGAACCGCTGACGTCGATGGAGCAGGTGGCCCAGGCCGGCACGCCAGCCGCTGAGCTCGTCGAGGCGCCTGCCGCGATGGGGTCCCGCGAAGGCTCCGGTTCCGGTAGTGCCACGGTCGCCGGACCGTCGGCCGCCACCGTCGCGCCGTCGCGCAACGTGGAGAAGTCGCCTGCGCGCAGTGCAGGTAGCGCCACGCCGGTGTCGTACGCCCGCGTCGTCGCGGCCACGCCGGTCGTCGAGACCGAGCGCGTCGCACGCGAGGTCTGTCATGACGAGCAGGTCGTGCACCAGAAGCCCGTGAAGGACGAGAAGCGGGTCGCTGGCGTAGCGCTCGGCGCCATCGTCGGCGGCGTGCTCGGCAACCAGGTGGGCGACGGCGACGGCCAGAAACTGGCGACCGCGGCGGGCGCCGTAGCCGGCGGCGTGGCCGGCAGCAGGATCCAGCGACGCATGCAGCAGAGCAACACCGAGACGGTGACCGAGAAGCGCTGTGTCACGGTTTACGACACGAAGGAGAAGACCGTCGGCTGGGACGTCCGCTACCGCATCGGCGATCAGGTGCAGAGCGTGCGCATGGACAGCAACCCAGGCGTCGGCGCGCAACTGCCGCTGCGCAATGGCCGCCTCACCGCGCAAACAGGCGCGAAGGGTCGCGGAACGACTTGAACTCGAGGGCGTTGCCCGACGGGTCGTAGAGGAAAAAAGTCGCCTGCTCGCCGGCCTGCCCCGCGAAGCGGATTCCCGGGGCAATCACGAAACGCACACCGGCCGCCCCGAGGCGGCCGGCGAGGCGTTCCCACTGCTCCCATTCGAGCACGATGCCGAAATGCGGCACGGGCACCCGCTGGCCATCCACCTCGTTGATGATCGGCGGTGCACTGAAGCCGCGGCGCGCCGGATCCCGATGTGCAACGAGCTGATGCCCGAAGAAATCGAAATCCACCCACTCGTCCGAGCTGCGACCTTCGCGGCAGCCAAATAGCGCGCCATAGAAATGCCGCGCCGCGGCGAGATCGTGCACCGGCACTGCCAGATGAAACGGCGCGAGGTCCGCGGCGTTCACGGCGAAGTCGGCGGCTGATCGGGCGGCCGGGTCGCGGGCCGACTCGCGGGCGGATCGGCGGAGCGCTTCTGGCCCGCCGGCGTGCCGAGGATCTTGTTCAGCTCGATGAAGTTGCCGTCGGCATCCCACACGGCGCTGAACAGCACCGGAATCGTTCCTTGTCCACCGGGCGCGGGATACTCGACGCGTTCCGGCTCGTCGGCAACCTTCACGTGCGGCGTCGCGCGCACCCTGGCGAAGCGCGTGTCCAGGTCGGCGACGTTGATCACCAGGATCGTGTCGCCCGCCTGCGCCTTCTGGAACACCGGCGCAGGCGACGGCGCGGCGGTCAGGCGCTGCATCAGACCAAGCACGCCGATGAAGTCGTCGTTCGCGCGCAGCAGCACGAGCCGCACGGTCGGCGGCTGCAGCTTTCCCGCCGGGTCGGGCCCGGGACCGATCTTCTCGTCGTAGATGACTTTGAAACCGAGCGCATCGCGATACAACGGCAGCGACCGCTCGATGTCGCGCACCACCAACGTCGTGCGTCGCAGGTCGACGGGCATGCGCTCGTTCTCGGGTACCGGCGCCGCACGTGCAGGCAATGCCCAGAGGACGAGAATCAGCACCGCCAACGCACCCGGCGCCCGCGGGCGCCGAGGCACCCGTGCTTCGGCCCGCCTCACTCGCATCATCGATCTGCCCGTGTCCGACATACCGCCCCCCGTTCATTCCGTACGCCACCGCCTATCGGGGCGGCCAGTGCGGGCCTAGGATGCAACGAATCCTTGGGGACGTCACCAGAATGAACTCGCGCGCGGCGGCTGCCGCCGGCCCAGCCTGGCATCTGTTCGTTCCGAAGCTGTTCGTCGTGCTGCGACGCGGCTACGGAACGGCCGAGCTGCGCAAGGACGTCATTGCCGGGGTGACCGTCGCGATCGTCGCTTTGCCGCTGGCGATGGCACTCGCGATAGCTTCCGGAGCCACCCCCGACAAGGGCCTGGTTACCGCGATCGTCGCCGGCGCGCTGATCTCGGCGCTCGGCGGCAGCCGCTTCAACATCGGCGGCCCGACCGGCGCCTTCGTGGTGGTCGTCTTCGGCGTCATCGCGGAACACGGCTACGACGGCATGCTGGTGGCCACAGCGATGGCGGGCGTACTGCTGATGATCGCCGGCTTCGCGCGTCTCGGCACCTGGATCAAGTACATCCCTCTGCCGGTCGTCACCGGCTTCACCTCGGGCATCGCGGTCATCATCGCCTCGAGCCAGGTCGCGGACCTCCTTGGCCTCCGCATCGACGACGTGCCCGTCGAGTTCGTCGCGAAGTGGAGCAGCTATGCGGGGAGCCTGAACACGGCGAGCTATCCGGCGATCGCGATCGCTGGCGGCGTCCTCGCGACCATCGTCAGCCTGCGGATCGTGGCACCGAAGTGGCCGGGCTTCCTGATGGCCGTCGGGGGCGCCTCGCTTGCGGTCTGGCTGTTCGACCTGCCCGTCACCACGATCGGCAGTCGCTTCGGCGAGCTGCCGCGCACGTTGCCGATGCCACAGCTGCCGCATTTCGACTGGATGCAGGTGCGCCAGCTCGTACCGAGCGCGTTCACGATCGCCTTCCTCGCCGGCGTCGAGAGTCTGCTGTGTGCGGTGGTCGCCGACGGTATGACCGGGCGGCGTCACAAGTCCAACTGCGAACTCGTCGCGCAGGGCGTCGCGAACATCGGCTCGGCGCTCTTTGGCGGACTGCCCGCCACCGGCGCGATCGCGCGCACGGCCACCAGCATCCGCGCCGGCGCGGTCTCCCCGCTGGCCGGCATCGTGCACGCTGCGGTACTGCTGCTGTTCATGATGCTGCTCGCTCCGTTGACGCGCCATGTCCCCCTCGCCAGTCTCGCCGCCGTGCTGATGGTGGTCGCGTGGAACATGAGCGAGATGGAACAGTTCACGCATTTGATGAGCGCGCCGGCCGGCGACCGGCTGGTGCTGCTGACGACCTTTTTCCTGACCGTGCTCGTGGACCTCACGGTCGCGATCGAGGTCGGTGTCGTGCTCGCGGCGGTGCTGTTCGTGCACCGCATGGCCGAAGCCGTTCAGCAGCAGACGTACGAAAGGCTGATCGTCGATGACGAGGACGACTTCGCGCCCGCGGCAGGCAGCGCCTACGACCGCCGCCGCCACCTGCCACCCGGCGTCGAGACTTTCGAACTGCGCGGGCCGTTCTTCTTCGGGGTCGCGAACCTGCTCGCCGAGGTGCTCGACCGCATCGGCCCACCGCCACGACTGTTCGTGCTGGTACTGCGAGAAGTGCCGATCGTCGACGCGACGGGCGTCGGCGCGCTGCGCACGTTCGCCGATCGCTGCCGTCGCGACGGGACGCGCCTGGTGCTCGTCGGCCTGCAGCCGTCGGCGCGCGCGGCCATGGAGAAGATGGGCGTGATCCCCTGCAGCGACATTTCGTTGGCGACGACGTTCGAGGAAGCGCTTGCCCGGCTGTGAAACCACCCGGTCACACAGACTGAGTCGATCGCGCACGGAACGACCTGCTACCATCCCGCGGCGCAGAGGGGGAGCCCCACGTGTCCGTCGA
>JAYTNX010000045.1:0-1632 GCA_043748075.1 Pseudomonadota bacterium | reverse complement strand
GTGTATTTCAATTCCGGCCTGGCCTATCTGCTGAATCGCGCGAGCGGAGAGGCTCACTGCGTGGCCGGCCCCTCCGCATTGATCGGCGCGAGCAACTTCTTCGAGCTGGCTGTCGCGGCAGCCATCAGTCTGTTCGGCTTCGAGTCCGGTGCCGCCCTCGCCACGGTCGTCGGCGTGCTGATCGAAGTTCCGGTCATGCTGTCGGTGGTCGGGATAGTCAACGGATCACGCGGCTGGTATGAACGAGGCGCCCGCGTCAGGCCAACAGGCTGACGACGCGGCCGATCGACCAGTAGGCCGCGACGGCACCGATCGCATAGAGCGCGGGGGTACGCGCCAGCACGAACTTCGGCCAGCCGGCGAACATTCGCCACAAGAGGTAGGCCGCCCCCACCGTCAGCAGCTGCCCGACCTCGACGCCGACGTTGAAGGTCAGCAGAGCCACCGGAAGATGATTCTCCGGCAAGCCGATGTCTTTCAACGCACCGGCGAAGCCGAGGCCGTGTACCAGGCCGAACAGGAAGGCCACCAGTGCCGGCCAGCGTCGCGCGAGCGTCGCTCGCCGGTGCAGCGCCTCGCCAGCGACGAGCATGATCGAAAGCGCGATCGATGCCTCGACGGGAGGCGGCCGCAGCGTCAGCCAGCCCAGGGTGCTGAGCGCCAGGGTGATGCTGTGCGCCGCGGTGAACGCCGTGATGGTCCACACCAGCCGGCGGTTGAAGCCGACCAGGAACAGCAGCGCGATCACGAACAGCAGGTGATCGATACCCGCGAGGATGTGTTCGACGCCGAGCACCAGATAGGCATAGGCGATTTCGCCCATCCCGCGACGATCGTCGGCAGAACCGTACAACTGCACCGTCGGCTGCGCCGAGGTCAGCGTGAACACCCGCGACTGTCCGTCCAGCCAGAACACCTGCACCATCGCGGCCGAGTAGCGCTCGCCGACACCCTTCACCTCGAGCGGGCCCGCCAGTCCGGCCGGTCCGCAGCGCACCGTGCTGTCATCGGCCAGACAGCCCTCGGGCCAGACCACGGACAGGTCCTGCCCGGCGGGCCGTTCGCCGCTCGCGGTCCATTGCCAGAGAAAAGCCCCGGGCGAGGACGATCCGGACGACGAATTGCCGGACCCCGATGCCGTCCGCGCCTCCGAACTGGCCCGGGCGGAACAGATCGGGCCCCGGCTGGACCCGTGGCTGGAGGAGTCCTATGCCCGCTGCGACCAGGAGCTGGCCTGGGCGCATCAAGTCTGGGGACAGTTCACGCCGTCTTCTTCGGCTGCAACAGGACCAACGCTATCGGAATCAGCGACGCCGCGATGATCGCGATCGTCACGATGCCGAAGTTGTTCTTGATGACGGGAATGTTGCCGAAGAAATAGCCGCCACCGACGAACAACACCACCCAGATCACGGCGCCCGCGACGTTGAAAGTCTGGAAGCGCCCGTAGTGCATCTGCCCGATGCCGGCAACGAACGGCGCGAAGGTGCGGATGATCGGCATGAAGCGTGACAGCACCACGGTCTTGCCGCCGTGCGCGGTGAAATAGGCCTCGGTGCGGCGCAGGTAGTCGACCTTCAGCCAGCGGAATTTCCCGCTGAACGCCTGCGGACCGATCCACCGGCCGATCGC
>JAYTNX010000044.1:0-3698 GCA_043748075.1 Pseudomonadota bacterium | reverse complement strand
CCGCGCGGCTCGCCCCGCAATCGAGTGTTCCGTATCGGTGGCTACAAGGGTCGGACCCAGCGCTTCCAGCACGGCCTTCGCCACGGCCTGGACCGGACGGTATTCATCGAGTGGCGTGGGTAGGGTCAGCGGTGGCATGAGGCGGCGGCGATCGGACTCCCAGACTCGCAAGAATCCTCGCATGGTCCGAAAAGCTCGCGAAGGCCGGCTCATGCGCCAGCCTGTCGCCTATCGCGATGAAGTCCCAGCCCAGGTCGGCGCAGGCACGGAGGTCCCAGACTCCATCGCCGAAGTAGGTGCGACGGCGAGGCTCCAGACCGCCCATCGCGCGCTGCGCAGCGATCTTCATGATCTCGACACGGGAATGTGCGTCGTTCGCGGAAGCTACCGCGATCCCGTCCAGGTCAAAGCCGGCGGCCTGCAGCTTGAGCCAGGCGGTCTCGCGCCAGCCGCCGGTCGCGATTGCGACGCGATAGCCG
This sequence comes from Pseudomonadota bacterium, assembly GCA_043748075.1. GTDB lineage: Bacteria > Pseudomonadota > Gammaproteobacteria > Steroidobacterales > Steroidobacteraceae > UBA964. The sequence goes on along the minus strand of JAYTNX010000044.1, from coordinate 3,219 downwards.
GGCTGCGATCGAAGCAGCGCGAGCAGTGCGATGGCGCCCGGGATCTCGCGCACCGCGCCGGGATCGCTGCCGATGTAGTCGCGAGTCATCGCGACGAAGAGGCGTTTCACCGCGGCGCGTCGCGCGCCGTCGCGATCGTCGATGCGGTGCTGCTGCAAAATCGTATCGAGCAGGCCGCTGTCCGTGACGTGCGGATAGGTGGACCAGTCTTGATCGGGTTCGATCCGGAGTTCGGCGCGAATCGCCGCCAAGTACAGCTGTCCGTCGAATTCCATCGAGTCGACCAGCGTGCCGTCGATATCGAACATCACCAGGTCGACCATGCTGCTGTCGCCCCGCAAGCGCGTGGCGCTACGGCTGGCGCTGGCGCCGCAGCTGCTGCCGCTCGCGCAGTCGCTGCAGCATCCGTTGCCGTTCGACCGGGGTCGACATGTTCCACTGCCGACGCAGCTCGGCGCGACGCTTCGGCGGCAGTTTCTGGAATTCCCGGTATGCGCCGCGCACGGCCTGCTGTTCCCGCGGCGAGAGCTCCTGGAACCGTTGCCAGCGCTTGCGGACCACCTCGCGATTGGCCGAATCGAGCTGGCGCCACGACTGGAACTGGCGACGGCCCGAGGCGCGTTGTTCGGGTGTCATCGCCAGCCACCGCGAACTGCCGCGCGACAGCGCGGTCTGGCGCCCGGGCGGCAACTGATCCCAGTTACCCTCGAAGCGCGACAGCAGCTTCTGCTGGTCCGCGGTCAATGAGGACCACGGCACCGGCGCGGCGTTCGCGCCCGGCGCCAGGGACTGCCCGGTGCCCGGACTGCCGCCGGCACTGGCATTGGCACCGGCACTGGAACCCGCCGCCGCGCCGCCGAAAGGTTCGTCGACTTGCGCACGCGCGACGGGCATCACCCCGCAGGCCGCAAGCGCCAGCAGTAGCACAGCCCAGGCTGGCCCGTGGGCCACCCGATCCTGCCTTACCGCCCCTGCATATCGCATCGTCGTTCTCCTACTTGCGCGAGCCAGGCTTGGCGCCCCGCTTCGCAACCTTGTCGATATCCGTGCCCGAGAGGAACTCGAGCCATTCGCCGCCGTCTTCGCCGTCGCCGACGCTGCCGAGAAATTCCAGCATCTCATCGTCGACGTCGGTCGACTCGACCGCCGGTGGCACAGTCTTGCCGCCGGCCGCTGGCGCGCCTGCCGGAGCGGACGAACGGGTCGGCGCCGCTGGCCGGGTAACCGGTTCGACCGCGTGCGCCGGTACTGGCGCCGTCGCCACAATCACCGACAGCAGCGCACCGAGCGCCACGGCATGACCCTCGAGCACCGGTCGACGCGCCCGGCTCACGAGCTCGCGGCGTCCGGTTCGGCCGCGTCCGCTTCGGCCAGCGCCCACTCGTAGAACTCCACGTCGGCCTCGCTGGCGATCGCCAGCGCGTCGTTGTCGGCGAGCAGGTCGAGATCCTCGATGGCCGCCGCGCCGTCGCCGTTCAGCACCGCGAGCGGCGCGTCGCCCGCCGGCCCGCCGACCCACAGCACCACCGCCAGCACCGCGACTGCGGCCACCGCGCCCGCGGGGGCGAACAGGCTGCGGTTGCCGAGCCAGCGCACCAGCGGCGAGCGCGCGCGCGCCGCATGCGCCTCCAGCGCGGCGTGGCGCGCCTGGTTCAGCCGCGAACGAACGCGACCGTCGAGCCGCGCCGTGCTTTCGTCGAGCACCGCCTGGGTGCGCAACTCGAACTCGCTGCGCGATTCGCTCGTGCCGTGCGGCGGTGATTCCTCGCCGCGCGAGAGCAATGGGCCGGGTCCGTCGGATCGGGTGCTCATGTCCAGAATTCCCCGAGCTGGGCGCGCAGCGTCTGCAGCGCGCGGAAATAGTGGGTCTTGACGCTGCCTTCGCTGCAGCCCATTGCAGTTGCCGTATCGGCGACGTCGAGGCCTTCGAAGTTGCGCATCAGGAAGGCCTGCTTTTGGCGTGCCGGCAACGCCGCGATCGCCCGCTCCAGTGCGCCGATCGCCTCGTCGATCTCGAGCCGCCGCGGCGGCGCCGGATCGCTGCTGGCCGCCTGCGCGATCGGATCCCAGTCGTCAGCGTCTTCGCCATCGGTGCCTTGGCCGCCCGCGGGCAGCCAGGCCATCACGCGACCGCGCACCGTGCGGCGGCGCTGCAGATCGCGGACCTTGTTTTCGAGGATGCGATAGAAGAGCGGCTTCCACTCCTCGCTGGGTCGCTCGGCGTAGCTCGTGACCAGCGCCAGCATCGCGTCCTGGACCGCGTCGAGCGCGTCGTCCTCGTGCCGCAACGCGATCTGCGCCACCTTGAACGCCTTGCGCTCGACGGTCGCCAGGAACTGCTCCAGCGCGCGGGATTTCGAGTCGGAGGCGGCCAATTCACCTGGGCCGCGCAGCGCGGCGGGCATGCTATAAACGGCCGGGAGCGTAGCAGCAATTGCGGTCATGCCGTCTACAACGCGGCTCCCCAACGCCCGTTGACCGGCCCGTTCCCACGCATTTCGCCGCCCGAAATCAGGGGCTTGCACACACTCCGCAGAAACGGCGTCACCTGTTTGTCATAAAGAGACCGCGAATGACGCGTGCGGCGACGCAACCTCCTGATTTAGAAGAGTATTCTTCTGGTTGGTCATTTCTTGACCAACCCCGCACGAAACCGCGCATTTGCGGCAGTTTTGCGGCTTGCAGAGGCATCGCTCCACAGAGTTATCCACACCGTTTGTGGACAACCTCCCCGACCCGCCGCCGGCGCCTGCGATGAGCCTCGGCGTTGCCCTCGCCGAGCCGCCGCGGGCGCTGCGGGTGGCGCTCGACACCCCGCTGCGCCGGCTGTTCGACTACCTGCCGCCGGATCCCGATGCGCCCGGCCCCACGCTCGGCGGGGTTGCGGTCGCGCCGACGCCGGGGTTGAGAATCGCCGTCCCTTTCGGCCGCCGACGCCTGGTCGGACTGATCGTCGAAGTGGACGTCACGAGCGAGCTGCCGCCCGCCAAGCTGCGCCGGGCCTTCGAACTGCTCGACGCCACGCCGGTCGCCGACGCGAGACTGCTGGCGCTGCTGCGTTGGGCTTCCGAGTATTACCACCATCCTCTCGGCGAAGTGATCGCCGCGGCGCTGCCGCGCCTGGCCCGGGAAGGTGCCAAGGCGGTCGTTGCGGTGGAATGGTGGTCGCTGACCGCCGAGGGCGCGGCTGCGCTAGGCAGCGGCGAACCACGCCGCGCC
>JAYTNX010000043.1:0-2077 GCA_043748075.1 Pseudomonadota bacterium | reverse complement strand
GCCTCGTCGACGTGCGCACGGTACTGCAGCACTTCGGCGACCGTGGGTCGCGACAGCTTGCCGCGGTCGGCGCGTGCGAACGGCGAGCCGACGGACTGGTAGTACGAATTGAAAAGATCGCGGAACGCCGGGTGGAATGGCGCCCAGGCCCTGTCGTGCCCACGCAGCAGGAACTCCTCGAAGAACCAGCTGGTGTGCGCCAGGTGCCACTTTGCCGGGCTCGCCTCGGGCATCGACTGCAGGCCGAAGTCCTCGATCTCGAGTGGCTCGCAGAGCGATACCGTGGCGGCGCGGGTGCGCGTGAACTCGGCCGCCAGGCTGGGTTGTGGAATCGGCATGCGTGGTTCCCTGCCGGAGCGATCCCTGCCCGGGCGGTTGTCAGGAGCGGCCGATTCTTCCCTTGCGGCCGGGGTCGGTCGGTTCGGGATGCCACCCAGGTACCGAATGTAGAACGCGCCGGACGGTGCCGGCGCGTGGCTTGACGACCCTACCCGAGTACGGCGATAGTCGCCACATGATTGGACTGGATCGCACCATTCCCCACCTCGGGTGGCGCCTCTCCTGACGGAGTGGGCGTTGGGCGCCGTTGAAGCTCGCGAGACCGCGAGCTGACCGACCAAGAAGGTTTCAGTCACCCAAACCCATCTCCGGCCGACCGGGATGGGTTTTTTGTTGCCCGCATGAAATGCAGAACCTCTTGAAGTCCTTCCAGTGAAGACATCGCAGTGAAGCCCCCCTTCGACATTGCCGGCGACCTGGATACCCCGGTCTCTGCGTTCATCAAGCTGAAGGCCTTCCGCCCCAGCTTCCTGCTCGAGAGCGTCGAGGGTGGCGAGCGCCTGGGGCGCTATTCCTTCGTCGGTTTCGGCGCAGCGCTGGAGCTGAAGCTCGGCCGCGACGGGTTGTGGTGCGGCGGGCAGCGGTTCGAGGTGCCGACGGACCAGCCCGAGCTGCTGCAGGCGCTGCGCAACGCGCTGTCGCGCGCGCCGCGACCGACGGCGGAAGGCACGGGGCCGGATTTCCCGCTCGCGGGCGGGCTCGTCGGCTATGCGGCCTACGACGTCGTGCGCTATTTCGAGAAGTTGCCGCGGCGTCTTGCGCAGGTTTCGCCGGTGCCGGATCTGCACTACGTCGCGCCGCAGTCGCTGCTGGTGTTCGACCACCTGACCCGCGGCATCGCCCTGCTGCACGCGGGCACCGAGGCCGAGCGCCAGTCGCTGCGACGCGAAGTGATCCGCGCCCTGCGGGGCGGGATGCCCGCGGAGCCGACGCGCGCTGGAGGCTATTCGCCGGCGCAGGCCTCGATGTCGCAGGCGCAGTTCCTCGAGGGCGTCGGCCGCACCAAGGAGTACATCGCCGCCGGCGACGTCTACCAGCTCGTGCTGTCGGTGCGCTTCGGCGGGCGGCACGATCTCGATCCGTTCCAGGCCTATCGTGCGCTGCGGCTGATCAACCCCTCGCCCTACATGTATTTCTGCGCGCTCGGCGACGTCACGGTCGTCGGCTCCTCGCCGGAAGCGCTGGTCAAGATGTCGGGCGGCCAGGCGCAACTGCGGCCGATCGCGGGCACGCGGCCGCGCGCGGCGCAGGCCGACGAGGACCGGCGCCGCGAACTCGAGCTGCTCGCCGACCCGAAGGAAAACGCCGAGCACGTGATGCTGGTCGACCTCGCGCGCAACGACCTCGGTCGCGTGGCGCGCGCCGGCAGCGTGCACGTCGATCCGTACCGCTCGATCGAGCGCTACAGCCACGTGATGCACATCGTCAGTGGCGTCAACGGCGAGCTCGCACCGGGCCGCGACGCGTTCGACCTGTTCGCCGCGACGTTTCCCGCGGGCACGCTGGTTGGGGCGCCGAAGGTGCGCGCGATGGAGATCATCGACGAGCTGGAGCCGGTGCCGCGCGGTCTCTATGGCGGCACGGTCGGCTACTTCGGTGCCCAGGGCGATATGGACCAGGCGATCACGATCCGCACGCTGGTGTTCCGCGGCGACGAATACAGCTACCAGGCCGGTGCCGGCGTCGTGGCCGACAGCGTGGCGCAAACCGAGTACGAAGAAGTGTTCGCCAAGAGCGG
>JAYTNX010000042.1:0-2308 GCA_043748075.1 Pseudomonadota bacterium | reverse complement strand
TCGTGAGCGCGGCGCCGCAGGCTTCGCGCTCAGCAACCCACCGATCTTCGCCACGGCGCCGCTGCTCGCCTCGCTCGAACTGTTCGACGCCGCCGGCCTGGTGGCGCTGCGGTGCAAGTCCGTCGAGCTGACCGCCTATCTGGAGGCGCTGGTCGGCCAGGTCGTCGGCTCGCGGCTGCGCGTGCTCACACCTTCGGGCCCGCGGCAGCGCGGTGCGCAGCTCTCGCTGCAGTTCGTCGACGGCGGTGCGCACGCGCGGGCGGTGCTCGAGCGACTCGGCGCCGCCGGCCTGGTCTGCGATCTTCGCGAGCCGGACGTCATGCGTATCGCGCCGGTGCCGCTCTACAACGGCTTCGAGGACGTCTGGCGATTTGCCGCGGGCCTCGCCGCCGCACTGGCGCGCGTCGGCTGAGCATGCGCAGCCGGATCGTCACCCTCGTCGGCGCGGGCCTCGCCGGCTCGCTGCTGGCGCTGTTGCTGGCACGTCGCGGCCTCCATGTGCGCGTGCTCGAGCGACGTCCCGATCCGCGCGTCGCCCCCGCGGAGCGTGGTCGTTCGATCAACCTCGCCCTCGCGGCCCGTGGCATCCGCGCGCTCGAGCGCGCCGGCGTGATGGCGGGAATCCAGCCGCTGCTGATCGAAATGCGCGGTCGCCAGGTGCACGACCCGGACGGCAGACAGTCGCTCGTGCCGTACGGGCAGCGTGCCCACGAAGTGATCCATTCGGTCGCGCGGGGCGCACTCAACCTCGCCCTGATCGAAGCCGCGGCCGCCTTGCCGAACGTCGAGATGCGCTTCGACCAGGCCTGCCGCGGCGTCGACGTGGGCGCCAACAGGCTGCTGCTTCGCGACACGATTCGCGGCGCAGACTACGACCTGCCGCTCACCCCGACGATCGCCACGGACGGCGCCGGCTCTGCTGTTCGACAGTCGCTTGCTGCAGCCGGAAGCCTGCGCGCGAGCGAGTCGCTCCTCGACCACGACTACCTGGAGCTGACGATCGCGCCGCGCGCCGACGGCGGCTTCGCGCTCGAGCCGCAGGCGTTGCACGTCTGGCCGCGCGGCGGCTTCATGTTGATTGCGCTGCCGAACCCCGATGCCAGCTTCACCGCGACGCTGTTCCTCGCGCGCAACGGCGCAGACAGCTTTGCATCGCTGCGCACCGCAAGCGATGTCGAGGCCTTCTTCCGCCGCGAGTTCGCCGACGCCGTCCCGTGGCTCGGCGACCTCGCGGCGCAGTTCGCCGCCCATCCGCGGGGCCTGCTCGGTACGGTGCGGTGCGATCGCTGGCACGAGGACGGCCGCGTACTGTTGCTTGGCGACGCGGCCCACGCGATCGTGCCGTTCCACGGCCAGGGGATGAACTGCGCATTCGAAGACTGCATCGAACTGGCGGAACTGCTCGACGGTGGCCTTGGCGACGAACCGGGCAGCGGCGACCCGTGGTCCCGGGTGTTCGCCGAGTTCCAGCGGAGCCGCCAGCCGAACGCCGACGCGATCGCGCAGATGGCACTGGAGAACTACATCGAAATGCGCGACACCGTACGCGACCCGGCTTTTCTCCGCCAGAAGGCGATCTCTCTGCTGCTCGAACGGCGCCATCCGCGGCGCTTCATTCCCCGCTATTCGATGGTGAGCTTCCACCCTGAGATCCCCTATGCGGAGGCGCAGCGGCGTGGCGCGGTGCAATCGCAGATCCTCGACGCGCTCGATCGCGGTGCGGATCCCGGTGCGAATCCCGGGGACGATGTCTGCAGGGAGGTGGTCGGCGGCGCAGACGGCGTACCGGCCATCAACCTGGCGCACGCCGATGCGCTGGTGCTGCAGTCGCTGACCGAAATCGCGTGACGGTGCGAGCGTGGCCGCGCGCGGCGCACGTTCCCGGGACACGGGGCCAGACGCTGCGGCGCCCGGCCCGCGCATTCACTTCTTCTTCGCCGGTGCCTTGCGGACCGCAACCTTGCGTGGTGCCTCGGCGGTCGCGCTGCGCTTCAGGTCGGCCGCATGCGCCCGCTGGTAGGACTGGATGTCCTTGAACTTCCCGCCGGCGTCACGCTTCGCATACAGCTTCTTGCCGGCGCTGCTGTACAGCACGGTGCGCTTCGCCTTCTTCTTCTTCGTCGTCTTCTTCGCTGCCATCGATACGCCCCTCCACGCCTGAGACATTCAGGCTGGCGCGAAGCCTAACATCTCGCGTGACCGGGACCCCGGCTACCAACGCCTACTCTCGACCGGCAAGCACGAGCACGCATCAAGGGCGGCGCAGCTCGACGAAACTCATCGCGATCGGATTGCGCTCATCCGCCGC
>JAYTNX010000041.1:0-6173 GCA_043748075.1 Pseudomonadota bacterium | reverse complement strand
CCCGGGTCCACCACGGCGACGTGCACGCTGCCGCGCGGAAAGTACTCGAACGAACGGGCGATCCAGAAACCGGCTTCGGCCGGCCAGTGGACCAGGATCTCGTGGGTCAGGTCGACGATCCGGGCCGCCGGAAAGCGGTCGTAGATTCGTCCCTTCATCACGCCGACGAACGGGTCCTTGTGTCCGAAATCGGTCGTCAACGTGATCACGCCGCAGGCGTCCGCTCGGTCCATCCGCACTCACCTTTTGCGCGCCGAAACCCCCGGGCGCCGGTTTGACTTTCCGGTACTGGGCAGGCACAAAGCGCGACCATGTCTGCATCACCTCTCGCTGTCAAACCTCGAGCCGCACCCGGCACCGCGAGGCCCGTTGCGGCCGCTGCGCCGGGATCCGGCGTCTCCCTGGTGCTCCTGTCCCTGTGCTTCGTACTCAGCGGCTTCGCCGCACTGGTCTACCAGACGGCCTGGACGCGGCAGTTCGGCCTGGTGTTCGGCACCTCGGAACTGGCGGTCGCCACGGTGCTGGCCGCCTACATGGGCGGTCTCGCGCTCGGCGCGGTGATCGTCGAGCGCCTGTTGCCGCGGATCACCCGCCCGGTTTTCGCGTATGCCGTGCTCGAGCTCGGTATCGCCGTGTCGGCGGTCGTGATCGTGCCCGCCCTGGTGGCGGGCAGCCGCACGCTGCTCGCCGCGTGGTTCGGCGGTCAAGCATCGCCGCCCTCGAGCGAGCAGGTCGGAACGTCGCTCTTCTATCTCGCCGGGGCATTCGTTGCGCTGGTGATCCCCACGACCTTGATGGGCGCGACGCTGCCGTTGCTCGCGCGGCATGCCGTGCAGGACCGCGAGCAGATCGGCCGCCGCATCGGACTGCTCTATGCGAGCAACACGGCCGGCGCCGTCGCCGGCTCGCTGGCCACCGCGTTCGTGCTGTTGCCCGCACTCGGTCTGACGCGCAGCATCTGGGTTGGCGCGGCATTCAACGTGCTGGTGTTCCTGCTCGCAGCGCTGCTGGTGCAGCGCGAACGCACCGCCGCCGCCGCAGATTCCCCGCAGGCATCGGCACGCGCCGTGCCCCACGACGGGTTCCATATCGGCCTGCCGCCCGGGCCCGGCTGGGTGCTGCCGTTGATGCTGGCGTCCGGCGCGGTCTCCTTCATCCACGAGGTGCTGTGGACCCGAATGCTGGCGCAAGTCGTCGGCAGCAGCATCTACGCCTTCGGCGTGATGGTCGGCAGCTTCCTCACCGGCATCGCGCTCGGCGGTGCGGCCGGCGCGCTGCTGGCGCGCTCGCGCCGCGCGTCAATCGACGCACTCGCGGTCGCGCTGTTCACCGCGGGCGTGTGGGCCGCCGTCGCCTTCGTGCTGCTCGACCGTTTCGTGCCGGCCAGGGCTGGCCTCTACGCCAACCTGTTCTTCGGCGTGCTGCTGCTGCTGCCGCTGACCTTCGCGATCGGCACCACCTATCCGCTGGCCGTGCGCATCCTCGCCGACCGCGCCGAGGACGCGGCGCCGGCGAGCGCCAGGGTCTATGCCTGGAACACGATCGGCGGCATCGTCGGCGCCCTGGCTGCGGGCTTCCTGATCATCCCGGCGCTGCGCTACGAAGGCACGATCCAGCTCGCGGCCGGCGCCAGCGCGGTACTGGCCCTGCTCGCCTTGCTGTTGCTCGAGAAGCGCCCCCTCTGGCTCGCCGGGGCCGTGGCGGTGGCGGCGCTCGCCGGCATCGTCGCGTTTCGCCCCGGCATTCCCGAGCGACTGCTGCTGTCCTCGCCGCTGAACGTCGGCGGGTCGGGCCAGATCGAGTACTACGACGTTGGGCGCAGCGCCAGCGTGATCGTGTTGAAACAGGACGGCGGTCTCGCGCTGCGCACCAACGGGCTGCCCGAGGCGTTGATGGATTCGCCCGGCATGCCGCCGCGATTCAGCGGCGAGTTCTGGATGTCCTCACTCGCCGTCATCGCCAATCCCGCGGCGCGTGACATGCTGATCGTCGGTTTCGGCGGCGGTGTCGTCGTCGAGGGCGTGCCGCCGTCCGTGCAGCGCATCGATGTCATCGAGCTCGAGCCGAAGGTGATCGCGGCGAACCGCAGCACGATCGGTCGCCGAAAGTTCAACCCCCTCGGCGACCCACGCGTCAACGTGATCACCAATGATGCACGCGGTGCGCTGTCGCTCACCGACCGGCGCTACGACGCAATCGTTTCGCAGCCTTCGCATCCCTGGACCGCGGGCGCCTCGCACCTCTATACGCGCGAGTTCATGCAACTGGCACGAGACCATCTCGCGGATGGCGGGGTTTTCGTGCAGTGGATGAACGTCGCGTTCCTCGACGAGGACTTGCTGCGTTCGCTGACCGCGACGCTGATCGAGGTCTTCGGTTCGACGCGCATCTACCGACCCGACCCCAACACGCTGGTGTTCCTCGCGGCGCGGCGGCCGTTGGAAGTCGAGGTCCAGTTGGCCCGCTCCGGTGGCGCCCCGATTGCCGCCACACCGGCCCACTACGCGCGCTTCGGCATCAACACGGTCGAGGACCTGGTCGCGGCGCTGGCGGTCGACGAAGCGGGCGCGGCACGCCTCGCCCGGGACGCGGCGCCGATCACCGACGACACCAACCGGATGGCGGTCTCTAGTGTGTTCGAGCTCGGCCGCGGTCTCTCCGCGGATGCCACCGGTCGCGCGCTCGCCGAATTCGATCCGCTGCAGTCGGGTGCCGCCTGGCTCTACGGCGGCCTGGGTGGGCAGCTCGACTTCGCCTATATCGCGCGTCGCCAGATGTTCTTCCGCGGCCTCGATCCGAGCGTGGTCGATCGCGTGCGCCGCATCGGCAGCCATCTGGGCCAGGGCGAACAGGGTCAGTACCTGCGGATGCTGCTGCTCGGTGCCGGCGGCAACGCCGATATGGCACAGCGCCTCGCGCGCGAATCGCTGGTCGCGTTTCCGCAGAGCGGCCTGCTGCGCTATGCGGCGTTGCAACCGGCGCTCGGCCCGATCGCGCGCGGCCAGGCCACGACCGAGCAGCAGGCCCTCGTGGCCGGGCTGCCGGCGAGCGCGCAGGCCACCCTGCTGGGGTCGCAGTACCTGGTCCAGGGCAAGTTCGGCGAGCTCTCTCAACTGGATGCAGCACTCGCCGAGGCCCGCTGGACGGACCTCTGGTTCGTCGATGCGTTGCAGCTGCGCGCCGAGTGGCGCTCGCGGGTGTCGAATCCCGGGCTGTCGCGGTCGCTCGGCGACCAGGCGATTGCGCTGATCGACCGCATCGCCATCGTGCAGCCCAGCCTGCCGGCATTTGCGATCCGCGCGCGCGCGGCGATCAATGCCGACCGACCCGACGTGCTGGTGGAGTCGGTCGCAAACGTCGCGCAGTGGGCGGCGGCGCTGGGCGTGAACGCTCCGGCCGAGACGCGCGCGCGCAGCCGCGCAACCCTGGTCGAACTGCTGCGGCTGCTCGAAGGCCGTGAAAAGGATGCGCGCGTCGACGTTCCGCGCCTCGAAGACGTCCGGGCACGCATCAACGACGCGATCGGGGGATTGAACTGAACGCAGGCGACGGGTGGGTCGTCCGGCGTCGGCGCGCGCCAGCGCTGGCGCTCGCCGCTGCGACACTGGTGTTGGCCTGCGGTGGCAAGGGCATCGATACCTCGCCCACGCCCTCCACCCCCGGCACCACGACCAGCGCCGACTGCACGACGCCACGCCTGAACCAGGCGGTGCTCGACACGGCACGCCAGTGGTATCTGTTCCCCGAGACGCTTCCGGCCAGTCTCGATCCCGCGGCCTTTGCCACCGTCGATGCCTTCCTGAATGCGCTCACCGCCCAGGCCCGCGCGGACGGCAGGGACCGCTTCTTCAGCGGCACCACCAGTATCGCCACCGAGAACCAGCTGCTGCAGGGCACGACGGCGGGCTTCGGCTTCACGCTGCTCGAATCGACGCTGCCGGCTGGCGTGTCCGTGGCGCAGGTGTTCGTCGGTTCCGCCGCGGCCGACGCGGGCTTCGCGCGCGGCGACGCGCTGCTCGACATCGGCACGTCGCCGACGACGTTGCAGCCGATCGACCAGGTCCTCGCCGCCTCCGGCGGCCTGGAGCAGGCCATCGGCCCGTCCACCGCCGGCATCGTGCGCACCCTGCGCTGGCGCACCCTCGCCGGCGATACCCGCACCGCGACGTTGACCAAGCGCAGCTTCGAGCTCGATGCCGTGCCGGCGGCGAGCGTCCGGGTGCTGACGCTGCCGAACGGCAATCGCGTGGGCCACCTGACGTTCCGCGCCTTCGTGTCCGACCCGGTCGGCACCGGCCAGGCGGCGAACCTCGCCGCGTTGCGCACCGCGTTCGCTCAGTTCGCCGCGGCCGGCGTGCGCGACCTCGTGATCGACCTGCGCTACAACGGCGGCGGCCTGGTGTCGATCGCCGAGCTGCTGCTGAACCTGCTCGCCGGCGATCGCACCGGCCAGGTCAGCGTCGAGACCCGCTACAACGCGCAGCAGGCGGCGCGGCTGGAAACCACGCGGTTCGCGCTGCAGCCGCAGTCGGTGCCGACACTGCGGGTGGCTTTCGTCGTCACCGACCGGTCGGCCTCCGCGAGCGAGCTGGTGATCAACTCGATGGTGCCGTACGCGCGCACCGCGATCATCGGCACGCGAACCTTCGGCAAACCCGTCGGCCAGCTGGCGTTCGATGTCGCCGCCTGCGATTTTCGCCTGCGGCTGGTGGCGTTCAAGTCGGTCAACCGCGACGGCGACGGCGACTATTTCCAGGGGATCCCGTACGCGGCCTTCAGCCGCGCGGGCGGCATCGCCTGCGTCGCGAGCGATGACCTCACGCGCCAGCCGGGCGACCCCCAGGAGCGCATGACCGCCGAAGCGCTCGCCTGGCTCGGCTCGCCGACCGGGACCTGCAATGCCGGGGCGATCGCCTTCGCTGGGGATGGCAGCGCCGACGATCTCGCTGGCATGGCCCGCGCGTCGGCGCCAATGCCGTCCGCGGCGCGCACGCTGCTGCAGTACTACCTGCCCGGCACGTTTTGAGTCGGGCGCGACGCCGCGGCACCGACGGGCTGTTCAGGGCACCGGGTCGGGGCGCTGCCAGACGATGCGATGCCGGCGCGAGCGGCCCGTCGCGGCGTCCGTCTCGGTGGCGGTGAGGTCGAGCAAACCGTCGCGCAGGGTCGCCACGCGGCGCTGCGGCACGCCGATCAGTGTCGGGTTCATGGACACCAGCACCTCGTGGACGACGGCGTCGGCCTCGAGGCGCCAGCGCCCGCCATAGGTCAGGTATTCGTCGAACGCGCGCGCCTTCGATGCGGCACTGGCCCGCGCCGCGGTCGGTGCGGAGAGGCTCTCGCGGCGCCGGCGCGACATCGTCGCGGTCATCCAGCCGTCCGCTGCATAGGTGATCAGGCCGATCGCGTCTGCGCCGAACGGCAGGCTCGGCGGACGATCGTCCGGATACTCGACCGACCAGCGCAGCAGCAGCCAGCTTCCGACGATCGCGTCGGCCTTCAGTTCACTCATGGCATGATTGTGTCAGCCCGCGCGCGCCGCGCCCAGCACCTCCACTACCATGGCCCACATGCCCAACGATCCGCTCCGTTCCTTCCGGCTCGACGGCCGCGTCGCATTCATCACCGGTGCCTCGAGCGGCATCGGCGCGACCCTCGCGACTGCGTTCGCCGCGGCGGGCGCCGCGGTCGCACTCGTGGCGCGGCGGCTCGATCGTATCGAATCGCTGGCCGCCTCGATCCAGTCCGCCGGCGGCACGGCCTTGGCCGTGCCGCTCGATGTCACCGATCGTGTCGCGATCACCGCGGCGTTCGAGCTCGTCGGCCAGCGCCTCGGCGTGCCCGACGTCGTGATCAACAACGCGGGCATGGCTGATCCGGCGTTGTTCACCCGGACGGATGCCGCGGCGCTGCAGCGCACGATGGCGACCAACTTCATCGCCCCGTGGAACATCTGCGCCGAGGCCGCGACGAGGCTGATTGCCGCCGGCAAGCCCGGCAGCCTCATCAACATCGCCTCGGTGCTGGCGCTGGGCGCGGCGCCGGGTTACGCGGCGTACTCGGCATCCAAGGGCGCACTGGTGCAGATGACCCGCAGTCTGGCGCTGGAGTTCGTGCGTCACCGGATCCGCGTGAACGCCCTCGCGCCCGGTTGGTTCATCTCGGAAATGAAC
>JAYTNX010000040.1:0-2717 GCA_043748075.1 Pseudomonadota bacterium | reverse complement strand
GCGCTCGCCACGCGGCTCGAGGCGCTCGGCGTGCGGCAGGTGCAGGACCTTTTGTTCGTGCTGCCGTCGCGCTACGAGGATCGCACCCGCGTGATTCCGATCGGCGCGGTACAGGTCGGCACGCGCGCGGTGGTCGAGGGCGAGGTGCAGCTCACGGAGGCCGTGTACCGCCGGCGGCGCCAGCTGCTGTGCCGGATCTCGGACGGCTCTGGGTTCCTGACGCTGCGGTTCTTCTATTTCTCCGGCGCCCAGCAGCAGGGTCTCGCACGCGGCACGCGGATCCGTTGCTTCGGCGAAGTGCGCCGCGGGCCGCTCGGCGCCGAGATGGTCCATCCCGAGTACCGACGCGTGTTCGGCGACGCCAGCCCGATGGATGAAACGCTGACGCCGATCTACCCGAGCACCGAGGGGCTGGCGCAGGGGCGGCTGCGTGCGCTGGTCGACCAGGCGCTGCGCGAGCTCGGCACCACGGGCGTGCATGAGTGGCTGCCACCCGAGATCCTGCAGACCCTGGCGCTGCCGACGCTGCGCGACGCGTTGAACTATGTGCACCGGCCGCCCGTGGATGCGCAGCTCGAAGTGCTCGAAGCCGGCGAACACCCGACGCAGAAGCGGCTGGCGTTCGAGGAGCTGCTGACCCACCATCTGGTGCTGCGGCTGATCCGCCAGCAGTCACAGACGGATCCGGCCTGGCCGCTGGAGGATCCTCAGCGGCTCGCCGAGGCCTTCATCGCCGCGCTGCCGTTCCGGCTGACGGCCGCGCAGCGCCGCACGTTTGACGAGGTCGATGCGGACCTCGGGCGCGAGCGGCCGATGGTGCGGCTGGTGCAGGGCGACGTCGGTTGCGGCAAGACGGTGATCGCGGCGGCGGCGGCGGCACGCGCGGTCGGCAGCGACCGGCAGGCCGTGCTGATGGCGCCGACCGAGCTGCTCGCCGATCAGCACTTCCGCAACTTCGAAGCCTGGTTCCGGCCGCTGGGCGTGACGGTGGCGCTGATCACCGGCTCGCAGCCGGCGCGCTCGCGGCGCAGCGCACTCGAGCTCACCGCCTCGGGCGAGGTGCCGATCGTCGTCGGCACGCATGCGCTGTTCCAGGAAGGTGTGGCCTTCCGTGACCTCGCGCTGGTGATCGTCGACGAGCAGCACCGCTTCGGCGTGCAGCAGCGCCTGCAGCTCGCCGAGAAGGGGCAGGCCAGCGGCCGCCATCCGCACCAGCTGATCATGACGGCGACGCCGATCCCGCGGACCCTGGCGATGACCGCGTATGCCGACCTCGACGTCTCGGTGATCGATGAGCTGCCGCCGGGCCGTACGCCGGTGCGCACGGTCGTCGCACCCGAGACGCGCCGTGACGAGGTGGTCGCGCGCATCGAGGCCGCCTGCCGCGACGGCCGCCAGGCGTACTGGGTCTGCCCGCTGATCGACGAAAGCGAAGAGCTGCGCTACCAGGCGGCCGAAGAGACGGCCGGCATGCTCGCCGAGGCGCTGCCGGACCTTCGCGTCGGGCTGGTGCATGGCCGGATGCCGCCCCGCAAGAAGGACGCGGCAATGCTCGAGTTCAAGGCGGGACTCATCCAGCTGCTCGTCGCGACCACGGTCATCGAGGTCGGCGTCGACGTGCCGAACGCGACGGTGATGGTGGTCGAGAACGCCGAGCGGATGGGTCTCGCCCAGCTGCACCAGCTGCGCGGCCGTATCGGGCGCGGTTCGCATGAGAGCACCTGCGTGCTGTTGTATCGTCACCCATTGAGCCAATTGTCGCGCGCACGGCTCAATGCGATCCGCGATTCGACCGATGGTTTCGAAATCGCGGAACGCGACCTCCAATTGCGCGGCCCTGGCGAACTGCTCGGCACCCGCCAGACCGGACTCGCGAAGCTGCGGGTGGCGGACCTGTCGCGCGATTCCGGGATGCTGCCGCGGGTTCACCAGGCCGCCGAACTGATGCTGGCGCGATACCCGGATAGAATCGCGCCGCTTGCTGCGCGCTGGATCGGAGCCGACGAACGATATGGACGGGTCGGATGACACGGGTTCGAAGATGTGGCTGCCCGGGCCGGCGCTCGACTGCTACGAGGGCAATGCCGCGCTGCGCGGCTGGCTACGCACGCCCGGCCTCCTGACCCAGCGGATCCGCGAGAGCGCCGGCGAGGGGTTCCGGATGACGCTGGTCGCCGAGACCACCGACGGTGACGGCGGGCACCGGCGCGAAATCGAAATGGGCTGCGGCACGACGCCCTGGATGTTCGCGCGCACCCGCGTGCCCCGCGCCACGGTCGAGCGCCATCCCTGGCTGGCGCGGATCGGCACGACCACCCTGGGCGAGGCGCTGCAGGCGCATGGCCCGATCACGCGTTCCGAGTTCGACTACGCCAAGCTCTACGACGACGTCGACGTGGTGCGCCGCGCACTCGAGCGCGCCGCGTTGCCGTCGCAGCCCGTGTGGGTGCGGCGCTCCACCTTTCACGTCGATGCCTCGCCGCTGACCCTGCTGGAAGTTTTCCTGCCGCAGATCGGGTTGCCGCAGGTCGGGTCGCCGGGCCCTTGAACGTCGACTCGCCTGCGGGAGGCGAGGACGCACCGGAACGGCTGGCCCGTCCCGACGACCCCGCCGCCGGCGTGTTCGTGCCGCCGACCTCGAGGCAACTGGCGCTGCGGCGACTCCGACGCCGGCTGCGCGAGTACGCGTTGCTGACGCGGCTGCACCGCCCGATCGG
>JAYTNX010000039.1:0-1618 GCA_043748075.1 Pseudomonadota bacterium | reverse complement strand
TAGGTCTGGCCGGTATAGCGGGGATGGATCCCGCCCTGCAGGCAGACTTCGGTCGCGCCCCGTGCCCGTGCCTCGGCCACCCGCACTTCGATCTCGGCGAGATCCAGGTCGTATCCGGGCCCGCGCAGCGCCCGCGCGCTGCGACCCTTGGCGAACGCACAGAACCCGCAGGAATAGGTGCAGATGTTGGTGTAGTTGATGTTGCGGTTGACGACGTAGGTCACGGTGTCGCCGGCGGTGGTGGCGCGCAGCGCATCGGCGGTCGCGACCACGTGGGCGAAATCGTCGCCGTCGGCGCCAAACAGCCGCTCGATCTCAGACTCTCCGAGGCGCAGTCCGCGACCGGCGCGGTCGAGGACGGCCTCGAGCTGCGGATCGGGTGAGCGCGCGACGGGCCCTGCGCAGCTCCCGCCAGGCTCGCGCCCGCCGACGAGTCGCGCGTAGCGCGGCAAGGGCGGCGTGCCGGCACCGGCCGACCATTGCGGCTCGCGCACATAGCCACTGGCGTCGATGCGCCGCATCACCGGCGTCTGCAGCAGCGGCGGTAGCCAGCGCAGCGGCTCGCGGGCGAACGCGGGCACGATCGCGAGGCGTTCGACCAGCCACCGGCCGGCCTCGCGCGTGCCCTGCTCGAGCGCGGCGATCTCCGGCCAGGGCGCTTCGGGGTTCACGTGATCCGGCGTGACTGGCGAGACGCCACCCCAGTCGTTCAGGCCCGCGTCCAGCAGTTGCGGCAGCGATTCCGGCGCGCTCAGGTTCGGCGGAGCCTGGATCGACATCGCAGCGCCGAACACGAGGCGCGCGGCCGCGATCGTCCAGAGCAGTTCCTCGAGCGCAGGCTCGGGCGCGCTCGCCATGCGCGTGCCGGGCTTGGCGCGGAAATTCTGGACGATGAGATCCTGCACGTGACCGTACTCGTGGTGCAGGTCGCGGATCGCGAGCAGCGCCTCGAGTCGCTCGCGTCGCGTCTCGCCGATGCCGATCAGCAGTCCCGTGGTGAACGGGATACCGAGTTCGCCGGCAGCGCGCAGCGTCGCGAGCCGAGCGGCAGGCTGCTTGTCCGGCGAGCGATGGTGCGGCCCACCCTTCTGCGTGAGACGCTCCGAGGCGCTCTCGAGCATCAAGCCCATCGATGCCGCCACCGGTCGCAGCCGCTCGAGGTCGGCGCGCGACATCACGCCGGGGTTCAGATGCGGCAGCAGACCGGTGTCCTCGAACACCCGCCGCGCACAATGTTCGAGATAGGCCAGCGTGGTGTCGAAGCCGAGCGTGGCGAGCTCTGCACGGGCCTGGGCGTAGCGCAGTTCCGGTTTGTCGCCGAGTGTGAACAGCGCCTCGTGGCAGCCGCTGGCAGCCCCCTCGCGGGCGATCGTGAGCACCTGGTCCGGGGTCAGGAACGCCGCGGCGCCGCGGCGCGGCGGGCCGGCAAACGTGCAGTAGTGACAGACGTCGCGGCACAGCTGAGTCAGGGGGATGAACACCTTGCGGGAATAGCTGACTCGACGGCCGTGGCCTTCGACGGCAAGCGCCGCAGCGATGCGCAGCATCGAATCCAGATCGGGTTCGTCCGCCAGCGCCAGCGCGGCCTCACGCGACAGCGGCGCGCCAGGCAGGTCCT
>JAYTNX010000038.1:0-4859 GCA_043748075.1 Pseudomonadota bacterium | reverse complement strand
GCCTACGATCGCCGCGACCTCGGCGATCTCGACACCCGCACGACCGACTTCGAACCGGCCATCACGCAGATCCGTGGCACCTGGCAGCGCGTGCTGTTCACGAAGGTGCGGCGCACGACCACCATCGTGCCGGGCACGCTCACCACGCCCGGCAGCACCGACATCGCGAACCTGCTGATTCCCGGCATCAGCTACAGCGCCGTGCCGCGCGGCTACCTCGGCGAGGCGCTGTTCTCGCGCGGGCTGTTCGCCGAGCTGCGCGGTTCCTCGACCCCGCTCGGCGCGCCCGCGAACTACGTGCAGCTGCGCGCCGAGGCAGAACGCGTGTTCGACCTACGTCCCGGCTGGCACGTCTTCCTGCGCGGCCAGCTGGGGGCCAGCTCGCTCGGCGAGAAGCGCTCCCTGCCCGGCACGGAGCGCTTCTTCGCCGGCGGCGATCGCAGCGTGCGCGGCTTCGGCTACAACGATCTGGGCCCGCGCGACGTCAACGGCATCAACCTCGGCGGCAAGCACCAGCTCACCGGCGCGGTCGAGCTGATCCGCGACCTGCCGCGAAATTTCGGCGTCGCGGCGTTCGTCGACGTCGGCAATGCCTTCGACCGCTTCGGCGACCCGCTGCAGTATTCCGCGGGCCTCGGCGTGCGCCTGCGGTTGCCGGTGGTGACGATCGGCATCGACATCGCGCAGCCGCTGACCAACCCGGCCTGCCGCGCACGCACGCCGGACCCGCGCTGCGCCGGCGTCCCTGGCTTCGATTCGCTCGACAGCCCGCGGTTGCACCTGAACTTCTCGCCGAAACTCTGAGCCGGCCGTGGTCCGCAAGCTCACCTTCACGGCGTCCCTGCTCGTCCTGCTGGCCGCGCTGGTGCCGGGCTCGCTGCTCTACTATCTCGGCTACACCGAGTCCGGCCTGCAATTCATCGTCGCAAACCTGCCGCAGCGCCTCGGCCGCGTTACGCTGAAAGCCGACGGCGCCTCGGGGACGATCGCACACGGCTTGAAGTTGCGACACTTCGAGCTCGAGCACGAGCTGGTCTCGCTGCGCGTCGAGAACATCGCGGGTCGGCTGCGGATCCTGCCGCTGCTGTGGCAGACCATCGAGGTCGAAGAGGGCCACGTCGGCGACGCCTGGATCGCGATCCACGCGCGCCGCTCCCCGCCGCCGAACCGCACGCCGCGATTCCTGCCCGCATTCCTCGCTGTCGAGATTCCGGACGCGGTGATCGACCGCGCCACGCTGGTCGCCATCAACGGCACCGTACTCGACTTCACCGACATCTCGGCCGCCGGTGCAGTGCGCTCGAAGACCATCCGCTTCTATCGCGCCGGCGCCAAGCTCGCCGACCTGCGCTTCGACGCGATCGGCCTGCTGACGGCCGCCAGCCCGATGATGATCGAAGGCAGCTCGCGGGTGTCGTATACGCCGCAGGGGCTGCCGCGCTGGGTCATGAACGCCGATCTCGCGGGCGACCTCGTCGCGCTCGGCATGACCGGTGAACTCACCCAGCCATTCCACGCCACGCTCAGCGACGGCGTGCTGCGGCCGCTCGGCAGTTGGGGTTTCACCGGCAAGGCGCACGTCTTCGACCTCGACCTGCAGGCCTTCGGCGCCGGTCCACTGCTCGGCAAGATTTCGGGCAAGTTCGAGCTCGGGATGGACCGGCAGGGGTATCGTGCCAGCGGCACGTTGGATTCCGCGGGCCTCGGCGTCGGCGATTTCAATGTCGGCTTCGACGGCAGCTACACCCGCCGGGTGCTGACCGCGCGGCGCCTGGTGCTCGTGCATCGCGGCTCCGGCGCGCGCGTCGAGGCGGCGGGCGACATCGGCATCGTCGCCAACGGACCGCGGCTCGGTCTCGCGGGCCGATGGGCGGACTTCCGCTGGCCGCTGGCGGGCGCGGAACCGGTGGTGCGCAGCGCCACGGGCAGCTTTCGCATCGGCGACGTCTGGCCCTATGTGCTGCAGCTCGAAGGCCCGGTGGAGCCGGTGGTGCTCGGCATCGCGCCGCTGCCGCTGACCCTGAGCGGGCGGCTGGCGAAGAACCGCCTGATCGTCGAGTCGGCGGAGCTGCAGGTGTTCGACGGCGTCGCGCGCGGCGGCGGCGAGGCGGCCTGGTCGCCGTCCGAGCGTTGGGGATTTGGTGGTGGCGTGACGGCCCTGAACCCGGTGCATGTGCGGCCGGACCTGCCGGGCAAGCTGGACTTCAGGTTCGCCGCGCGTGGCGAAGGCTTCGGCGGCGGCACGCTCGATGTCGACATCCGCGACCTGCGCGGCACTGTGCGCGGCACCGCGGCACGCGGCTCAGGCAGTCTCGGGCTGCGCGGCGACACCTGGAGCTTCGCGAAGATCGACCTCGTCGCCGGCGGCGTCCGCGCCAACCTCGACGGCACGCTGGCGCCGCAGGCGCGCGATCTCACCTTCCGGCTCGAGGCCAGCGACCTCAGCGTGCTCGCGCCGCAGAGCCGCGGCACGCTGCGCGCCCGCGGCAGCTATGGCGGCACGACGCAGGAGCCGAGACTGGTGCTCGACGCGCGCGGCAGCGGCCTCGTGCACGCGGGCGTGGAGATCGACCGGGTGGACGCCGACATCGACTTCGATGCGCGCGCCGGGCGCCGCTCGAAGGTGCAGGCCAACGCGCGCGGGCTGAAGGCCGCGGGCCGCGAATTCGAGCGGGTCGACCTGACGCTCGATGGCCAGTCGGACCAACACTCGCTCAGTTTCGCAGCGCGCGGCGCCGACCTGAAGCTCGACGGACACGCCAACGGCCGCTTCGACGCCGGCGCCTGGGTCGGCAGCTGGGATCGGCTCAACCTGCAGGTCGGCGAGCAGGTGGCGCTGGCGCTCGACGGCGACCTCGACATGACCGTCTCGCCGACCTCCGGCTCGGTGGCGGGCTTCTGCCTTCGCGAGCGCAACACCACCGACAGCGAGGCGCGTCTCTGCGCCGGCGGCGACTGGGACCCGCAGGACTGGCAGGGCCAGCTCGACGCGACGGCGCTGCCACTCGCGACGCTGACTGCAGGCCTGACGCCGCGGATCCGCTACGAAGGCACCGTCGACGTCGCCGCCCGAGGCTCGGCTACCGCGGGCGCGCGCACCGTAGGCACGCTGCGCGCCGACCTCACCGGCGCGCAGCTGCGGCACCGTCGCAGCAACGGCAAGGAAGACCTGATCAAGCTGGGTTCGGGCCTGGTGACCGCCACCGCGACACGCGACACGATCGAGGCGAAGCTGAAGCTCGATGCGGGCGCGACCGGACGCATCGAGGGCGGCGGCGTCGCGCAGCGCACGACCGAAACGCTCGCCGACCTGCCGCTGCGTGCCGAGCTGCGCGCCACCACCGACGCGATCGGCCTGCTGAATCTCTACATTCCGGAGATCGACCGTTCCGCCGGCCTGCTCACGGTCGACGTCGCGATCGGCGGCACGCTCGGCACGCCGCTGGTCAACGGCGTGCTGAAGCTCGAGAACGGCGAGCTCGATCTCTACCAGATCAACCTCGCGCTGCGCGCCGCGAGCCTCGAGGCACGGCTACTCGACAATGGCTTCAGTTTCGACGGCAACGCGAGATCCGGCGATGGCACACTCGGCGCGACGGGCAAGCTGCTCTGGCGCGGCGGGCAGCCGGTCGGCAACCTGACCTTGCAGGGCAAGGACCTGCTGGTCGTCAACGTTCCGGAAGCGCGCGTGACCGCATCCCCGGATCTCGAATTCCGCGTCGACGGCCGCCGGCTCGACGTCACCGGCACCGTCACCGTGCCCTATGCGCGCATCGCGCCGGCCGATCTCACCGGCGCCGTGGTCGCCTCGTCGGACGAACGCATCGTCGGTGCGCCGGTGGTCGATCCAAAGGACAGCTTCCAGGTCACCAGCAACATCAAGCTGGTGCTCGGCGAGCGCGTCGAGATCGACACCTTCGGCCTCTCGGGCCGCCTCGCCGGCGCGATCACCGCACAGACCACGCCCGATGGCAGCAGCCGCGGCTCGGGTGAGCTCAGCGTCACCGAGGGCAAGTACGCGGCGCTCGGCCGTCGTCTCGACATCGAGCGCGGCCGGCTGATCTTCGCCGGCGGCCTGCTCGCCGACCCCGGCGTCGACATCCGCGCCACCAAGGAATTCCCCGACGTGAAGGCCGGCGTGAACGTGCGCGGCACCCTGCGCTCGCCGCGCATGACCTTCTTCGCCGAACCGTCGCTGCCGCAGTCGCAGATCGTGTCGCTGATCCTTGCCGGCGGCTCGCTCGAAAGCGCGCAGGACTCGCAGCGCGGCGGCGCCGGCCGCAACGCACTGCTCGCCCAAGGCGGCGCGATCCTCGCGCAGCAGCTCGGCTCCCGGGTCGGCATCGAGGACGTCGGCATCGAGCAGACGCTCGACAACGAAACCTCGCTGGTGCTCGGCAAGTACCTCTCGCCGCGGCTCTACGTCAGCTACGGCATCTCGCTCGCCGAGGCGATCAACACGCTGAAGATGCGCTACACGCTCAACGACAAGTGGACCATCAAGACCGAGTCGGGGCGCGAGCAGAGCGCCGAGATCGTGTACACCATCGAGCGCCGCTGACGGCTCCGGCCTACCGGGCCAGCCGCACCGCAACGCAACGCGCACCCGCACCCATGCCGCACCCCCTCGCCCGCCTGCGCGGCACCCACCCTGCGGCGGTGCGCCGCACCGGGACCGACTGAAGGGCCCCCCGTCCTCGATGATGGCCGCAGTACGGACGTCGGTCGGCCGTAGCATCCGGTCGTCGACCCGCGTCCGGTCGAGGAGAGTGCGCAATGAATCTGACGATCCTGCTCTGGGGCATCCCGCAAGCCATGCGGGCGGCGGCCAAGGTGTATCCCGCGTACGCGGCGCGGCT
>JAYTNX010000037.1:0-2330 GCA_043748075.1 Pseudomonadota bacterium | reverse complement strand
CCCGCGGCCGTGAGCAGCGTGATCGAGGGCGGCGCGAGCGGCAGCTTGACCATGACGACGGCGGTGCGCGCGCCGGCCAGCATCTCGCGCATGTGCCGGGCCGCCTCGGCGCCGCGTTCGCGGATATCGGTGTGAGGGTTCTCGAGGTAGCCGACGAAGACGTCGAGGTTGTCGGTCATCTTCGGCGAGACGTTGGCGTGCAGGTCGAAGACGCCGATCACCGGCACGCGGGGCCCGACGCGCTGGCGGATCAACGCGAACAGGTCGCCATCCGGATCGTCCGATCCGGTGGCGAGCGCGGCACCGTGGGCGACGACGAAGACGCCGTCCAGCGCGCCGGCCTCGCCTGCGTTCTGCAGGCCGTCATCGATTTCGCCGAGGAACTGATCGAAGAACCGCTGATCCACCGGCCCGCCGGGTTGCGCCAGGGCCATCCTGAGCGGCACCGGCGTCCAGGGGCCGCTGCGGTCCATCTGCTCGAAGAAGCCCGGCAGATCCGGCGTGGTGTGGCAAGGCCCCGAGCGCGCCTGACGCAGGATCTCCGCGCCGCGGATATCGACCTTGGCGGCAAAGTGTTCCGCCGTGGTCACGGGCGCGAAGCGATTGCACTCGATCGCGAAACCGAGGACAGCGATGCGTGGAGATTGAGCGGTCATGTCAGGTCAGGTGAAGTCATGTGAGGTCATGCCCGGGGGCCAGGCGTTCGAAGGGCCCGCCCACGGGCCGCAGGTGACACGCGACCCAGTGGGCCGGCTTCACCTCGGCAAGCTGCGGAGTTTCGACGCGGCAGCGCTCTTGCACGTAGGGGCAGCGGGTGTGGAAGTGGCAGCCCGAGGGCGGCGTCATCGGGCTCGGCACGTCGCCCTGCAGGATGATGCGCTCGCGCTGCAGCCCGGGCTCGGGCACCGGGGCGGCCGCGAGTAACGCCTCGCTGTAGGGGTGCAAGGGCTGGCCGAACAGGCTGGCGTTGCCGGCCAGCTCGACGATGCGGCCCAGGTACATGACGGCAATGCGGTGGCCGATATGCTCGACGACCGCCAGGTCGTGCGAGACGAAGAGATAGGCGAGCCCGAATTCCTCCTGCAGGTCGATCAGCAGGTTCAGCACCTGCGCCTGCACCGAGACGTCCAGCGCCGAAACCGGCTCGTCGGCCACGATGAGGCTCGGGTTCAGCGCCAGTGCACGCGCGATGCCCAGGCGCTGGCGTTGGCCGCCGGAGAACTCGTGCGGATATTTCCTTGCGGCATCCACGCGCAGGCCGACGCGCTCGAAGAGGCCCGCAATGCGCTGCTCGAGTTCCGCACCCGCGGCGAGATCGAAATTTGTCAGCGGCTCGCTGACGATGGCGCCGGCCGAGAGGTGCGGGTTCAGCGATGAGTACGGGTCCTGGAACACCATCTGCATCTGGCGCCGGTGCACACGCAGTTGCGCCTCGGTGAGCCGGGTGATGTCGACGCCGCCCAGTGCCACGTGGCCCGAGGTGGGTTCGAGCAGCCGCATCACCGTCTTCGCCACGGTCGTCTTGCCGCAGCCCGATTCACCCACGAGGCACAGCGTTTCACCGCGCTCGATATCGAAGGAAACACCGTCGACGGCGTAGACCTGGCCCACGACGCGCGAGAGCAAACCTTGATGCACGGGGAAGTGCTTCTTCAGATCGGTCACACGCAGGACCGGTTCGGTATCGGGTGGGGCGCTGTTCATCGTGGTGCTGCCCCGCCGATTGCGGTTTCTGCGGCCACGCTTGTGGTTTCTGCGGCCACGCTTGCGGCTTCTCCCGCCACGCGCGCGGTTTCCCAGCAGGCGGCCAGATGCGCCGGCCCGTGCTGCACGAGCACGGGGCGTTCGCGTGTGCAGCGCTCGACCGCGAAGCTGCAGCGCGGTGCGAAGGCGCAACCCGCAAGCTCTTCACGCAGCGAAGGCACGATGCCGGAGATCTCCTGCAGCCGGCCGCGGATATTGCTGCGCCGGCCGGCCGCGGTGCGCCGCGGGATGGAGTTCAGCAGGCCGCGTGTGTAGGGATGCAAGGGGTTGCTGAACAGCTCTGCGACAGGCGCTTCCTCGACCTTCCTGCCGGCATACATGACGATCGCCCGGCGCGCGGTTTCGGCGATCACGCCCAGGTCGTGGGTGATCAGGATGATGGCCGTGCCCAGGCGCTCTTTGAGCTCGAGCATCAGCTCCAGGATCTGCGCCTGAATCGTGACGTCCAGCGCCGTCGTCGGTTCGTCGGCAATCAGCACCTTGGGGTTGCAGGCCAGCGCGATGGCGATCATCACGCGCTGGCGCATGCCGCCCGAGAGCTGGTGCGGGTACTCGCCGGCGCGGCG
>JAYTNX010000036.1:0-5605 GCA_043748075.1 Pseudomonadota bacterium | reverse complement strand
TGGGACAGCCAGGTGCAGTACTGGGAGCCGGCCAAGTGGGTCGCGAAGCTACGCAGCCTGAAGACCGACGACAACCTGCTGCTGCTGCGGACCAACATGGAAGCCGGTCACGGTGGCAAGTCCGGGCGCTTCGAGCGCTACCGCGAGATCGCCGAGGAATACGCGTTCGTGCTCGACCAGGCGGGGCTCGCTCGCTGACATCTCCGGTTGGCGACGGGCTGGCAGCGCTCGCGGCGCTGCGGTATGTTGCTCGCCAGTCGCGGCCCGTTGAGTCCTCCACAGCAGTCGCTCTCCGTGCGCTATCAGAATTCCCCCCAGTTCGATCACGACACGCCCGAGCGCATCGGCGTGCTGCTGGTCAATTCCGGGACGCCGGACTCTCCTGCCACCGCCGACGTCCGCCGCTTCCTCGCACGCCTGCTCGGCGATCCGCGCGTGGTCGAGCTGCCGCGGGCACTGTGGTTGCCGATCCTGCACGGGATCATCCTGCGCACGCGCCCGTTTCGCAGCGCGCGCAAGTACCGCCGCATCTGGACCGAGCGCGGCTCGCCGCTGCTGGCGTTCTCGGAAGAACTCCGCACGCACATTGCGGCTCGCCTCGGCGAACGCGTGCTGGCGCCGACGGCAATCGAGATCGGCATGCTGTACGCGAATCCCGGCGTGCCCGCGGCCCTTGCCCGGCTGCGCGAGGCCGGCGCGCAGCGGATCCTGGTGGTGCCGATGTTCCCGCAGTACTGCGCCGTCTCCACCGGGGCGGTGCACGACCAGGTCACCGCCGAGCTGAGTCGCTGGCGCTGGTTGCCGGAGCTGCGTTTCGTCAACGAGTACCACGAGCATCCGGGCTACATCGAGGCGCTGCGTGCCAGCGTCGCCGCGCACTGGTCCGCGCACGGCCGCACCGAGCACCTGCTGATATCGTTCCACGGCATCCCGGACCAGTACTTCCGCCAGGGCGACCCGTACCACTGCAAGTGCCAGAAGACCGCGCGCCTGCTGGCCGACGAACTGAACCTCGAGGACGGCCGCTGGAGCCTGTCGTTCCAGTCGCGCTACGGTCCCGGCAAGTGGCTGCGCCCGTACACCGACGAAGTGCTAGAGAACATGCCGAAGCGCGGCATTCGCAGTGTCACCGTGGTCTGCCCGGGGTTCGCGGTCGACTGCCTGGAAACGCTGGAAGAGATCGACATCGAGAATCGCGAACGCTTCCTCGAAGCGGGCGGCACCCGATTCCAGTACGTGCCGGCGCTGAACGCGCACGCCGACCACGCGGCGGCGCTCACCGACCTGGTCGTCCGGCATCTGCAGGGTTGGACCCCGGTGAACATCAGCTGGCTCGGCGTGCCCGCCGCAACGCGCTGATTCGCGCTATCTTGCGGGGCGACGCCGCAGCCGCCCCCCGCATGCACACGCCACCCTCCCTGCTCGGCCAGTTCCACGAGTTGAGCCTCACGACGCGCGACATCCGCGCGTCCGTCGAGTTCTACGAGGCGCTCGGCTTCACGCACTGCGCCACCGGCGACACCTGGCCGCATCCCTACGGGGTGCTGACCGACGGCCGCCTGTTCCTCGGCCTGCATGAGTACCGGTTTCCCTCGCCTTCCGTGACCAGCGTGCGTCCCGGCATCGCCGCGGCGATCCCCGAGTTCACGGCGCTCGGCATCGAGCTCGCGTTCGCCAGGACCGGCGACGAGTGCTTCAACGAGATCGGCTTCCGCGATCCCGCGGGCCAGATGATCACCGTGCTCGAGGCGCGAACCTATTTCCCCACCGATCGGCGCCCGCAGCAGGAGTCGCTCTGCGGCTGGTTCGAGGCCTTCAGCCTGCCGGCCGCCGAATTCACACCCTGCGCGGCGTTCTGGGAACGGCTGGGCTACGTCGCGCTGGAGATCGCGGAAACACCCTGGCTGCACCAGCCGCTGACCGGCAACGACCTGAGCCTCGCATTGCATCGGCCGCGCACGCTCGAGCGGCCCACGCTGGTGTTCAGCGCGAGCGACATGCCGGCGCGCATCGCGAAGTTGCGGGACCTGTCGATCGCGAGGTCCGACGAGTTGCCGCGCGGGCTCGACCCGGCGCGCGCCGCGCTGATCGAATCCCCCGAAGGCACATCGATCCTGATGTTCGAAGGTGACCTGCAATGACCAGGCCGCGGTGACACGGCTCGACCCCGAGGCTGGCTGACGCAGCCGCCCACCCGCTAGCGAACGGGCAGTCACGTCAACGCCCGGCCGGGAGCGCCGTTGTTCAACCAGAACCCGAATCCCCAGCCTCAGGCACTCCGACCCATGACAACGGTTCGTCTTCCATGGTTGCTGGCCATCGCCACCGCATCGCTGTTGGTCGCATGCGGCGGCGGCGGCGAAGGCAGTGCCTCGGCGCCGGTGCCCGCCGCCGTGACGCCGCCCGCGCCACCGCCCACGCCGGGCCTGGTCACGACCGGCTGCGGCAGCTACCAGGGCAGCCTCCAGGGCTCGACCTACGCGTTCCTGGGCATCCGCTATGCCGCTTCGCCCACCGGCGCGCGACGCTGGCAGGCGCCGCAGGCACCGACCTGCGCGACGGCGGTTCAACAGGCCGCCGCCTTCGGCGCCAAGTGTCCGCAGCTCGACCGCGACAGTGGCGCGTTCGTCGGCGAGGAGGACTGCCTGACGCTCAACGTCTGGTCACCGACGACGCACGTCGGCAACACGACTGCGCGACGGCCGGTATTCGTGTTCATCCATGGCGGCGGCAACTCGCTCGGTTCGAGTGCCGAACTGCTCGCGGCCGGCGCTGCGACCTATCGCGGCGACCGCCTCGGCGCATTCGCCGACGCGATCGTCGTCACGGTCAACTATCGCATCGGGCCGCTCGGCTTCCTCACGCACCCGACCCTCGATGCCGAGGCTTCGCAGGGCAGCTCGGGCAACTACGGCATCCTCGACCTGGTCGCGGCGCTGCGCTGGGTGCGCGACTCGATCGCGCCGTTCGGTGGCGACCCCGCACGCGTGATGGTCTTCGGCCAGTCGGCGGGTGCGCAGAACACCTGCATGCTGCTGGCCTCGCCGCTGGCCGCGGGCCTGTTTCACGAGGCGGCCATACTCAGCGGCGGCTGCCCGGGACGCAGCCGTGCCCAGGCCGATGCGGCCACGCAGTCGCTCGCGGGCAAGGCCGGCTGCGCCGGCGCGGGCAGCGTCGTCGCGTGTCTGCGCGGCAAGACCCCCGAGGAACTGCTGCGCGCCGATCCCCCGATCGTGGAGGTGTCGGGCGGACAGGCGCCCTGGCAGCCGCACGTCGATGGCTACGTGCTGCGCGCCTCGCCGCTCGCAACCTTCAATGCCGGCAACCAGAACCGCATGCCCGTCATCGTGATGAGCACGTCCGACGAAACCTCACGCGACATCAATCCGGCGCTCACCGAAGCGCAGCTCGTGGCCACGGTCAACGGCCTGTTCGGGGCACTCGCGCCGCAGGTGCTCGCCCAATATCCGGTCGCGCAGTTCGGCTCGCCCTGGCGCACCTACACAGCCATCACCACCGACGTGAAATTCACCTGCCCCGCCCGGCAATTCTCGCGTGCGCTGGCGCGCACTCAGCAGGAGCCGGTGTTCCGCGCGCTGTTCGCCGAGACCATTGATGCGGCCAACCTGCGCAGCTTCGGCGCCTTTCACGGCGCCGAGATCCTGTTCGTGTTCGACAACCTCGACGTCGGCGGCTACCAGGTGCCGCAGGCCGAGCGCTCGCTGCTCGGGACGATCCAGGCCTACTTCCGGGATTTCGCCGCCAACCGCGACCCGAACAGCGCCGCCCAGACCGCATGGCCGCGTTACGACGGCGCACAGGACAACCACCTGGTGCTCGAAGGCGGCAATGTGCGGGTGGAGACCGGGCTGCGCACCGCCCGCTGCAATTTCTGGGACGCGCTGCTGCCGTCCGCCTAACCGCGCCGCCGGACCGCGCGGCCAGTCGAGCCGGGTCGGGACCTAATCGCGCGCCGCCGCGCTTCCGGTCGAAGAGATCACGACCTTGTCGATCCTGAGGCCGTCCATGTCGACGACCTCGACCTTGAGCTCGCGCCACGACAACACGTCGCCCGCCTTCGGAATGCGACCGAGCCGCGCCAGCACGAAGCCCGCCACCGTGTGGTACTCACCGCCACGCGACAGCATGTCGCGGCGCCCGAGCTTCTGCTGCAGATCGTCGATCGAGAGGTGGCCGTCCACCAGCCAGCTACCGTCCTCACGCCGGATCATCTCGGCACGCTCGCGGCTGCCCAGGTCCGGCAGCTCGCCGGCGATCGCACGCAGGATGTCGATCGGCGTCGCGACGCCCTCGATGCCGCCGTACTCGTCGGTGATCACCGCGAGATGGCTGCTGGACTTCTGGAACTGGTCGAGCAGCTGCAGCGCCGTGATGCCGACCGGCACGTGCAGCGGCGGCTCGATGTCGCGCTCCGTGTCCAGGTGGCCGCGGCGCAGTGCTTCGCTGAGGTTCGCGAGCGTGATCATCCCCAGCAGATCCTGCAGCGAGCCGTGCGCCACCAGGAAGCGCGCGTGGCCGCTGTCCTTCGCCTGCTGCCAGAGATCGGCGATCGGCTCGTCGAGGTCGAGCCAGAACACGTCGGGCCGCGGCACCATGATCGACTCGACCTTGCGATCGGCGAGCGCCAGCACGCCTTCGATCAGGCGCCGCTCGGACGCGAGGAACACGCCGGTCTGCGTGCCCTCGGTGATCAGCGCGCGTACCTCGTCTTCGGTCACCGAGGCCTGCGGCGCCGAAGACACCGGAAGCACCTTCAGTACGCCGTCGACCGCGACGCGCAGCACCCAGACCAGCGGCGACAGCACCCGGGCGAACACCTTCATGATCGGCGCGACGAAGATCGCGAGGCCCTCGGCATGCGTCAGCGCGATGCGCTTGGGCACCAGCTCGCCGAACACCAGCGAAATGATCGTCACCACCAGCACGACCGCTGCGAACGCGGTCTCCTCGGCGTATTTGAGCGGCACGCCGTTCGTGGCGAGCCAGGCGCCCAGGTTCTCGGCGAAAGTCGCGCCGCTGTACACCCCGGTGAGGATGCCGATCAGCGTGATGCCGACCTGGATCGAGGAGAGAAAGGCCGTCGAGTCCTCGAGCAGCTCGAGCGCGACGCGCGCACCGCGGCTGCCCCTCGCGGCCGCAGCCTGCAGCCGCGCGCGCTTGGCCGACACCAGCGCCATCTCGGACATCGAGAAGAAGCCGTTCAACAGCACCATCAGCAGGATCAGGACGATCTCGGCGGCGATCACGCGGGCGAGGCAGCGGCGGCGGCGCGGCGTTCGCGCGCCAGCAGGTAGAGACCGAAGAGCATGATGCAGACGTTGACGCCGCCGATCAGGAAGAACGGCGAGCCTTTGCCGACCACGTCGTAGAGCCAGCTGCCCACCGAGGTGGTGAACAGGATGCCGAGCGAGGCGCAGATGCCCGCGAGGCCGAACACCGCGCCGCGCGCGTCCTGCGGCGCCTCCTGGCCGAGCACCGTCTGGCTGGCGATGATCGCGCAGATCTGACCGAAGCCGAGCAGGATCGCGACCGGCACGATGGCAGGCGCGGTCGGGTCGCCGACGAAGCCGCCGGCGATGTATCC
>JAYTNX010000035.1:0-10596 GCA_043748075.1 Pseudomonadota bacterium | reverse complement strand
AGGACCCAGACTTCCGTGGCGTCGGGATGGCTGGCCAGCCAGTCGGACCAGTCGGCAGGGGTGGCGAAGGGGATGGGCGTCAATGCGCGGCGGCCCAGTTCGGCCCCTGCCCCGCCTCGACGATCAGCGGGACTTTCAGGTCAACGGCGGGGTGGGAGGCGTTTTCCATCGTGTGCTTGGCGGCCTTGATCAGGTCGGGCGCGGCATCCGTGTCCACCTCGAACAAGAGCTCGTCATGGACTTGCAGCAGCATCTTGGCAGGGATGGCCTTGATCGCCTCGGGCATGCGGATCATGGCGCGGCGGATCACGTCGGCGGCGGTGCCTTGGATGGGGGCGTTGATGGCGGCGCGTTTGGCAAAGCCTTGGGCCGGGCCTTTCTGGTTGATCTCTGGCGTGTGGATCTTGCGGCCGAACAGGGTTTGGACGTATTCGTTCTTTTGAGCGAAGGCGACGGTCGCGGACATGTATTCCTTGATGCCGGGGAAGCGTTCGAAATAGCGGTCGATGAAGCCCTGCGCCTGCGCTTTGGGAATCCGCAGGTTGCGGGCGAGGCCGAAGCCGGAAATGCCGTAGATCACCCCGAAGTTGAGCGCTTTGGCCTTGCGGCGGATGTCGCTGGTCATCTGGTCGAGGGGGACGTTGAACATCTCGGACGCGGTGAGGGCGTGGATGTCGATGCCGTCCTCGAAGGCTTTGCGAAGCTGGGGGATGTCGGCGATGTGGGCGAGGATGCGCAGTTCGATCTGGGAGTAGTCGAGCGACACGAGGATGCGGCCTTTGGGGGCCACGAAAGCCTCACGGATGCGGCGGCCTTCCTCGGTCCGGACGGGGATGTTCTGCAGGTTCGGGTCGGTGGAGCTGAGGCGGCCGGTCTGCGCGACGGCCTGGTGGTACGAGGTGTGCACCCGCCCGGTGCGCTCGTCGATCTGCCCGGGCAGCTTGTCGATGTAGGTGGAGCGCAGCTTGGCGAGGCCGCGGTAGTCGAGGATCAGACGCGGCAGCGGATGCGCCTCGGCGAGTTCCTCGAGCACGTCCTCGGCGGTCGAGGGCTGGCCGGTCGGCGTCTTGCGCAGCACCGGGATCTGCAGCTTCTCGTAGAGGATCTGCTGCAGCTGCTTCGGCGAGTCCACGTTGAAGGGCTGGCCAGCGGCCTCATGCGCCTGCGCCTTCAGCGCCTCGAGCTTCAGGGCGATCTCGCCGCCCTGCACGCGCAGCAGCTCGCGGTCGATCAGCACGCCGCAGTACTCCATCTCTGCCAGCACCGGCACCAGCGGCTGCTCGAACTGCTCGTACAGGCGCTTCAGCAGGGGCTCGTGCTCGATGGCGGGCCACAGCGTGCGGTGCAGGCGCAGCGTGACGTCGGCATCCTCGGCCGCGTACGGCGAGGCCTGCTCGATCGCCACCTGGCTGAACGGGATCTGCTTCGCGCCCTTGCCGGCGACGTCCTCGTAGTGAACGGTCGCGATGCCGAGGTAGCGCTGCGCGCAGGAATCCATGTCGTGGCGCGTCGCGACGCTGTTCCAGACGTAGGACTCGAGCATCGTGTCGTAGCGCACGCCGGCGAGATGGATGCCGTGGTTCTGCAGCACGTGCATGTCGTACTTCAGGTGGTGGCCGACCTTCGATCGCGACGGGTCCTCGAGCAGCGGCCGCAGCTTTTCGAGCACCGCCTTGCGCGGCAGCTGGTCGGGCGCGCCGGGATAGTCGTGCGCCACCGGCACGTAGGCCGCGACGCCCGGCTCGATGCAGAACGACACACCGACGATCTCGGCCTGCATGTAATCGAGGCTGGTGGTTTCGGTGTCGAACGCGAACAGTGGCGCGCGCCCGAGGGCCTCGAGCCAGCGGTCGAGAACCGCCTCGTCGAAAATCGTTTCGTAGCGGCGCGGCGCCTCCAGAACCTCCGCGCGCGCCTCGACGTAGTCGGGCGCTTCCGGGTTGGCGGCGCCGGCGGGCGTACCGACGGGAGAATCGGCGGCGCCGCGATCCGCGTCTGTGCCTGCTCCGCCATCGCCGATGCCCGCCGCCACCGGCACGGCGCCGCTGGGACTGCCGCGCAGCGCGAAACCGACCTCGGCAGCGCCGCCACCTGCGCTCGCCGCTGCCGCGCCGTCGCCCCCCGGCAGCGCCTTCAGCAGGGAGCGCAGTTCGAGTCGCGCATACAACGCACGCAAAGCCTCGACGTTCACCGGCCGGCGCAGCAGGTCGTTGGCCGTGGCGGGCAGTTCGACGTCGCACCGGATCGTTGCCAGCTTGCGCGCCAGCGCGAGCGTCGCGAGCCCCGCGCGCAGGTTTTCGCCGACCTTGCCCGGCACTTCGGCCGCATGCTCGACCAGCGCGTCGAGCGTGCCGTACTGGCCCAGCCACTTGGCCGCCGTCTTCGGGCCGACCTTGTCGATGCCCGGGATGTTGTCCGCGCTGTCGCCGACCAGCGCGAGGTAGTCGATGATCTGCTCGGGCCAGACGTCGAACTTCGCCTTCACGCCGTCGCGGTCGTGGACGCTGCCGCTCATCGTATTGATCAGCGTGATGCCACCGTCGACGAGCTGCGCCATGTCCTTGTCGCCGGTGGAGATCAGCACCGACTGGCCCGCCGCGGTGGCGCGCCGCGCCAGCGTGCCGATGACGTCGTCAGCCTCGACGCCGCCCAGACGCAACAGCGGCAGGCCGAGGGCCTCGACCGCCTCCAGCAGCGGTGGCACCTGCGAGCGCAGGTCGTCGGGCATCGGCGGGCGGTGCGACTTGTACTCCGCGAACAACTCGTCGCGGAAAGTCTTCCCCGGCGCATCGAACACCACCGCGATATGCGGCGGGTCGTGGTCCTTGAGGAATTTCTGCAGCATGTTGATCACGCCGTACACCGCGCCGGTCGGCTCGCCGCGCGAGTTGGCGAACGGCGGCAGTGCGTGGAACGCGCGGTAAAGATACGAGGAGCCGTCGACGAGGACGAGGTCCGCGCGCGGCAGCGCGGCGTCGCCCGCGATCGTGTTCATGTCGGCTCGCGCGCGAGGCGCTGCAGGTCGGCCGCGAAATCGGCGATGGCCAGATCCGGTTGCGCGATCAGGCGCAGTCGGTTCGCGCGGTCGTAGACGTAGAGCGTGGCAGAGTGGTCGACCGTGTAGTCGCCGCGTGCGAGCGCGTCGGGTCCCGCGCCTTCGAGCGGCACTTTCACGGCGACGGCATGGAAGGCCTGTACGACGGACTCGAGCTGTGCCGGCTCCGGGCGCAGCGCGACGAACGAAGGGTCGAAGCTGCGCACGTAGGCGCCGAGGCGCGCGGCGCTGTCGCGCTCCGGGTCGATCGAGACCAGCGCGACGGTGAGCCGGTCGCCGTCCACGCCCATCGCTTTGCGAACCACCTTCAGGCGCGCCAGCGTAGTTGGGCAGATGTCGGGGCAGCTGGCAAAGCCGAGAAACACCACCAGCACCTGGCCGCGGAAATCCTCGAGGCGGCGCGGCAGGCCTTCGCTGTCGGTAATGCGCAGCCCGCGGCCGTAGTCGATCCCGCGGACTTCCGTGGAATGAAAGGGCGAAGGCGGGAGCTGCGGGTTCTGCGGCGCGTTGCCGCCGCTGCAGCCCAGCAGGAGGGCCAGCGAGACGACGCCGGGCAGCGTACGCAGCGACGCTGCCCGGCGCGTGAGAATCATCGGCGGCCGGCGGCCCGGATCAGGTTCCCGGCGCCTTGACCCAGACTTTGCACCAGCCCGGGTTCTTGACGATCTTGCCGGGGAACAGATTGCACTTGGACAGCGGCGCCTTGCGGTTCTTGTCGACCCACTGCAGGCAGTTGCCGCAATTCTGCTCCTTCTTGTGGGTCGGATTCGCCTTGGCGTCGACTTTGGCCGAGTCTTCGATGTAGCCGAGCGCCTTTGCCGCCGGATCGGTCGGGGTCAGCAGCGGCAGCGCACCGGCTGCGGCGGCGGGGGCTGCGCCGGCGGCAGGTTTCGCGGCCGGTGTGGCGGGCTTCGCAGCGGGTTTCGCGGCGGCCTGGCCAAAGGCCGTCTCGACCATCACGGGAATCGCCGGCAGCCCGAGCATTGAAGCTCCGAGAAGGCGCCGGCGGCTGATCTTGTCTCTGTTCATGTGTCGTCCTTTCCTGTTGTGCGTCGATCGATTCGAAGATCAATGGCCTGATGTGGGTTCGCTGCCGGGCGCCTGCACGACGGCCTTCGTCGCGACTTCGCCAGCGTGGCGGAAGGTCAGAACGAGCGGCACGGTCGCGCCGGGAAGCAGCGGACTTCGCAGGCCGATCAGCATCACGTGCAGGCCGCCGGGCGCGAGAGCGAGGACTCCTCCTGCCGGCACGGTGGCAGCCGTGATCTGACGCATGCGCATTATACCGTCGGTCGTTTTCGTTTCGTGGATCTCGGCGCGTTCACTGGCAGCGCTGTGCAACGCGACCAGCTGGTCGGCACGCGCGCCCAAGTTGCGTATCGTGAGGTAGACGGCGCCGACGTCGACACCCGGCGGGGTTGCGCGAGCCCAGGCAAGTTCGATCGTCGGCCGCGATGCGGACTGCGCGGTGGCCGCGATGGGCAGGATCGCCAGGCCGAGCCCAGACAGGACGTGAACGAAGGTCAGCGCGGTCCAGAGTTTCATGGTGTCGCCGAATCAGACTCGCCGAAGCTCTCCGCGGTTCCCGCAGCGGTTCGCACGCGAGATGCGAATCACTCTCGAATACACACCGTGGCGATGGTTCAGGGACGGTTCAGCGGGATGTCCTGCGGCTTCGGCTTCGCAGGCTCGCGCTTTGCGGGGGGCGGCACCGATGGCGCCGGTAACGTCGAGGGTGTCGACGACGCGTCCGCGGCCGGACGCGTGATCACGGTGGCGCTCTCGTCATCCGGAAGATAGAGCGGGCCGGTCTGGCCGCAACCGGCCACGCCGAGCAGCATGACGCTGCACATCGCAACGTTGAGCATCGCCACTCTCGCCATTGCGACCCTCGCGATCGGGCGTCGGGTGTCGTCTGGGGGCATCAGGCCGAGCCGATCGTCCGACCGTCGCGCAGTGCGAGCCAGCCACGCGCAACGCGATAGACGACCCACAGCCCGATGGCGGCTGCGGCGACGTAGAAGGTGAGGATGCCGAGACCGAGCAGCAACACCAGCGGCGCCGACACGACGCCGGCGATGACGATCCACAGCAACGCAAACCAGAACGTGCGGATCTGCCAAGTGAAGTGCGATTCGAGGAACGTGCCACGGGCGTCGGACTGGCGCACGTAGTTCATGATCACCGCGACGATCGACGGCAGGCCGAACACGAAGCTGCCGACCACCGTAGCGGGACTGGTCAACCCGATGACGACGGAGAGCGCGTGCAGCGCGTAGATCACGTGCGTGTAGGTCACCAGCGAGGGATCGGCGCTGCGCTGGGCGGCGGTGTCGAACGTGGTCGTCGTCTGGTTCATGTCGGTCTCCTGGCGGGGGGATAACCGGAAGGCTTGCCGACCGGGTCGCCGCCCGTGTCGGGATTGGAATAGTAGACCAACATGCGGGCGATCCGCCCGTCTTCAACCCAGAAGAAATTGCTGTTCTTCAGTTGCAACGTGCCGCGGCTGAGGTACGACGAGCTCGCCTTGGGCGCGAGCGTGACCAGAAACGTCGAGGCGATGCGCTGCTGTTCGAGGTCGACCACGTGCTCGTAGTCCTCGAACCGCGCGTCGAAATTGGCGTTCAGGTGCTTCCAGAACTCCGAGATGTGCAGCGCGTCGCCTTGCGGCCGACCGTAGAAGCGGCGCTCGGCGTTGTCGCCATGGCGGATCACGACCAGGGTGTCGGGTGAAAAGCAGTCGAGCACCGCATCCAGGCGCTCGCGCACGACGTTGCCGAAGTAGCGGTTTTCGCAGAGGTCGACCAGTTCGGTGCGGGTCAGGCGCGGCATGCGGAAGGTCCTCGGGGAGGGCGTGTCAGGGCGAACTGGCGCCGGGAGGGGGCACGACGAGCGGACGGTTCACGAGCGCCATCGTCAGCCGCGACACGCAGACCCGGCGGCCGCGTGAGTCGGTGATCTCGATGCCCCAGACCTGGCTGCGCACGCCGACGTGGAACGGCCGGGCGGTGCCCGTCACGGTCTCGCCGACCGGCACCGCCCGGACGTGATTGGCGTTGATCTCCTGACCGACCATCGAGAAGCGCGTCGCGTCGACCAGCAGATTCGCCGCGGTGCTGGCGATCGTTTCTGCCAGCACCACCGAGGCGCCGCCGTGCAGGATGCGCATCGGCTGGCAGGTGCGTTCGGTCACGGGCATGGTCGCGCGCAGGAAGTCGGGGCCGAGTTCGGTGAACTCGATACCGAGATGCTCGGGCATCGTGCGCGCCTGGATCGCCCGCACCTCCTCGAGCGTCACGCCGTCGCGCCAGATCGGCTTCGGCGCGTTCATGACTTCCCTATCTCGTTGTCGCGCAACGCGGCCTCGTCGTGCAACGCGGCGCCGACGCGACGATAGGCCTCGCGGAACGGAATGCCCTCGCGCACGACCAGTTCGTTGGCGCGTTCCGCCGCGTGGATCGAAGGGTCGAGTTCGATGTTCTCGGGCCGGAAATGCATCGCATCGATGGCCGGCACCAGGATCTGCGCGGTCGCGAGCGCGAGGTCGATGCTGCGGAACAGTGGCAGCTTCAACAGCTGCAGGTCGCGCTGGTAGCCTGAAGGCAGCTTGGCGAAAATGCCGAGGGCCTCGAGCAGGCAGGCTTGCGCGCTGGCCGTGCGGCCGCGCACCAGCTCGAAGACGTCGGGGTTGCGCTTCTGCGGCATGATCGACGAGCCGGTGGTGAACGCCTCCGGCAGCGCGAGGAACGCGAACTCCTGCGTGTAGAACAGCAGCACGTCGGCGGCAAAGCGGCCGAAATCCTGCATCAGCAGCGTCACCTCGAACAGTAGCTGCGCCTCGGCCTTGCCGCGCGACAGCTGCACCGCCGTCACCGGCTCCTGCACCTCGGCGAAGCCCAGCGCGCGCGCGGTGGCGGCGCGGTCGATGGGCAGGCCCGGCGAACCATAGCCGGCGGCTGAGCCGAGCGGGCTGCGACCGGCGCGGCGCTGCACCAGGCGCAGGCCCTGCGCGTCGTCGCGCAGCTCCGACGCGAAGCCGCCCGCCCACAGGGCGACCGAACTCGGCATGGCCTGCTGCATGTGGGTGTAGCCGGGCAGCACCAGCGTGCCCTCGCGCTCGGCGAGGCGGTCGAGTGCGTCCGCGACGCCGGTCGCTCCGGTGGCGAGCTGCTCGATCGCGTCGCGCAGATAGAGGCGAATGGCCGTCAGCACCTGGTCGTTGCGCGAGCGGCCGAGATGAACGCGCCCGCCGGCAGGGCCGATCAGCGCGGTCAGGCGCTTCTCGAGCGCCGTCTGGCCGTCTTCGTCGGCCAGCGCGATCCGCCATTCGCCGCGGACATGACCGGCGACCAGCGCATTCAGGCCGGTGCGGATCGCGTCGAGGTCGGCCGCCGTCAGCAGCTGCCGCGCGTGCAGCATCTCGGCGTGCGCGATAGACGCGCGCGCGTCGTAGGGGACCAGGCGTTCGTCGAGCGCGTAGTCCTCGCCCGCCGTGTACGCCAAAACGTGCTCATCGAGCGGCGCGCCCTTGTCCCAGAGACGGGTCATGACGTGCCGGCGGCCTGCTCGGACGGGCTCAGGACATGGACGTCGGCGACCACCAGCGTGCCGGTGCCTTCGTTCGTGAAGACCTCGGCGAGGATGCCCTCCGGCGCCTTGTACGAGATCACGTGCACGCGGCGCACCCCGCCGCGGATCGCGTCCTCGATCGCCTTGGCCTTGGGCAGCATGCCGTCGACGATGCTGCCGTTCTCGCGCATCCGCTTCAGGCCCTGCAGGTCCGTATAGGAGATGATCGAGGTCGGGTCCTCGACCCGCTCGAGGATGCCGGGCGCGCCGGTGCACAGCACCAGCTTCTCGGCGTCGAGTGCCGCGCCGATCGCCGAGGCCACGGTGTCGGCATTGATGTTCAGCAGCGTGCCCTGATCGTCGCAGGACAGCGGGCTGATCACCGGCATCAGGCCGTTGTCGAGCAGCTTGCGGATCACGGTCGGATCCACTTTGTCGATGTCGCCGACGTAGCCGTAGTCGACGATCTCCCCGTTGCCGCCCGTGAGGCGCACCGGCGCGCGCTTGTGCGCCTGGATCAGGCCGGCGTCGACGCCGCTGATGCCGACCGCGTCGATGTCCAGGTCGCGGCAGATCGCGAGGATGCGGGTGTTGATCAGGCCGTTCAGCACCATCGAGGTGACGTCGATGGAACGCTGGTCGGTGACGCGCCGGCCCTCGACCATGCGCGTCGGCACGCCGAGCTGCTCGGTGATCTCGGTCAGCTGCGGGCCGCCGCCGTGCACGAACACGACCTTGACGCCGAAGTAGTGCAGGATCGCGATCTGCTCGATCAGCGCGCGGGTCGCCTCCAGGTCGCCGAACACGGCGCCGCCGGCCTTGATCACGAAAACCTTGCCCTTGAAGAGCCGGATATAGGGAGCCGCGCTCTTCAGCGAGCGGATGGCGGCGGCCTGGTCGGTGCGGTGCATGATCATCTCGGTGTTCCTCTGGACGGTCGGCGCGGGAGCCAGTCGAAGCGGGGTGGTACGGTTCGGTACGGTTCGATCAGGTCAGTTCAAGTCAGGCGAGCAGGCGATGCAGCACGGCCATCTGCGCCGTGAGCCGGTTGTAGGCTTCGCGTTGCACGAGGCTCCGCGGGCCGTCGAGCACCTCGTCGGCCACCGCAACGTTGCGGCGTACCGGCAGGCAATGCATCAGGCGACAGTCGGTGGCGGCGCGGTCGAACCAGGCATTGCGCACACACCAGTCGCCGAGTCCGGCGCGCAGCCGCGCGTCGGCGGCGGCGTCGCCGTAGTGGGCGGTGGATCCCCACTCCTTGGCGTAGATCACCTGCGCGCCCTCCAGTGCCTCGGCGCGGTCGGCGGTCTCGCGCAGCGTGCCGCCGTTGACCGCGGCCGCGGCGCGCGCCTTGGCCATGATCGGCGCCGGCAGCGCGAAGCCCTCGGGCCGCAGCACGACCACGTCCATGCCGCGCTGCGCGGCCATGTGCACCGTGGCGGCGGGCACCGCGATCGGCGTGACGCGCGGGTGGTTCACCCACGACAGCACGAACTTCGCGCGGCGCGGAATGCCGACGTCATCCAGGGTCTTCCAGTCCGCGAGCGCCTGACAGGGGTGGTTGATGGCCGATTCCATGTTGATCAGCGGCTTGTCGACCACCTCGGCCATCGCCTTGAAACTGGTCTCCGCGAGGTCCCAGGCGAGGTCCTTGCCATCCGCAAAGGCGCGGATACCGAGCGCATCGGCGTAGGAGGCGAGCACCGGGATGCCCTCGCGCACGTGCTCCGCGGCTGCGCCATTCATCACCGCGCCGAGGCGCGTTTCCAGGTGCCAGGTGCCCTGGCCGGGCGTGATCACGAACGAACTGCCGCCCATTCGCATCATGCCGACCTGGAACGAGGACAGCGTCCGCAGCGACGGGTTGAAGAACACCAGGCCGAGGATCCTGCCCGCGAGCGCGCGCGGTTCGGGATGCTTCTCGAGCCGGTTCGCGAGCGCGATCAGGTCGACGATCTCGTCGCGACTGAAATCGGCCAGGTCCAGGAATCGTTTCATGTCCAACCGCTCGTTCGCGTGCGCCAGGGCCTCGGGCCTCAGAGCGACGCGAGCGCCTCCCGCAGAACGTCGACGTGTTCCTCGCGCAGTATGTAGGGCGGCAGCAGCCGCACGACGTTCGGGTCGCCGCTGGTGCCGGCGAGGATGCCGCGCGCCAGCAGGCCCTGCTGCACTTCCTTCGCCGGCCTGCGGGTGCGCAGACCGTGCAGGAACCCCGCACCCTGGTGGCCGATGACCGGTCCCACGGTGCAGGTGTCGACGATGTACTTCGAGACGCGGCGCACGTTCGCCATCAGGCCCTCGGTCTCGATCGCCTCGATCACCGCCTCGATCGCGGCGCAGGCCATCGGGCCGCCGCCGAAGGTGGTGCCGAGCCCTTCCATTTTCAGCGCCGCGGTCACTCGCGGGCGCATCAGCAGCGCCGCGCAGGGGAAGCCGTTGCCGAGCGCCTTGGCAGTCGTGATCATGTCGGGCTCGATGCCATACATGTTGGCCGCGAACGGCCAGCCGCTGCGCCCTACGCCGATCTGCACCTCGTCGAAGATCAGCAGCGCGCCGACGGCGTCGCAGCGCGCGCGCAGCGCCTGCAGGAAGGCCGCGCCCATGTCGAACGCGCCGCCGACGCCCTGCACGGGTTCGACGACCACCGCCGCGGTGTTCTCGGTGACCTGCGTGTCGATGCTGCCGAAGTCGCGACGCGGGATGTAGCTCACGTCGAACGGCGTCCGTGGAAACTCATACCACTTGCCAATGGCGCCCCAGGTGATCGCGCCCGCCGCGGCGGTGCGGCCGTGAAACGACCCCTCGATCGCGACGACCTGCGGCCGGCGCGTCATCCTGAACGCCATCTTCAGCGCGTTCTCATTGGCCTCGGCGCCGGAGTTGACGAAGAACACGCTGTCGTAGCCGCCGCCCGCGAACTTCGCGAGCCGCGTCGCCGCGCGCACGCGCACGTCCATCGGCACCGCGTTGCT
>JAYTNX010000034.1:0-1986 GCA_043748075.1 Pseudomonadota bacterium | reverse complement strand
GGACGGCTCGAGGCCGCGCGCGCGGCCTTCGAGAAGGCGCTGGAGAGCGATCCGCTCGCGCCGGGGGCGCGTCGTGCGGCCGAGCAGGCGGCGACCGCCATCCTGCTGCGCGACGAGGCCGAGTCGCGCCGCGCGGGCGCTAGCCCGACCACTGCGAAGGGATCGTCATGATCTGAGCGCCACGCGTGCGCGCGGGCACCGGGCTGCGGAAACGACCCGGCTTGATGATCAGCACGTCGCAGGGCAGCGCATCGAGGACGGCTTCGGCCGTGTTGCCGATCAGCAGGCGCTTCAGGCCCGAGCGCGACACGGCGCCCATCACCACCACCGCCGCCCGCAGCGATATCGCCATCGCGGGAATGGTTTCGCGTGGCGCGCCGGCCAGCACGGTGACCTTGTGCGGGGGCAGCGGCAAGCGTTCGAGTTCAGCGTCGAGTGCCGCGCGCGCTTGACTCTCTGCCGCACCGCCGTTGCCACCCGGCATCACGATCGGACCGGTGCCCCAGCCCGGGTTGACGGCAACTACGGGCGGAAAGACGTGCACCACGTGTAGGGAGCCTCTCAATGCCGTACGCAGTGCGCCCGCGGTCTTGAGGATCTCGGCGTCGAGCCGGACCGGTTTGGCATGCCGATGCAACGGGTCGACGGCCGCCATGACGATGGGCCGATGGTACGGACGCGGCGTCTTCACGATCAGCACCGGACAGGGCGCGAGACGCAGCAGATCCCAGTCGGTGTAATTGAGCATCCAGCCCGCGAGGTGGCGACCCGCGTGGCGCTCGACGACGACGAGATCGGCCTTGTGGCGTTGCACGCGTCGCACGATGGCCTCGGAAGGCGGGTGGTCCCACGCCGCTGATACGCGCACCTCGATTCGATGGCGCCGCAGTCGCACCGCAATGGTTTCGAGCCGCGCCACCGTACGCTCGACCTGTTCGCGTTCGTAGTCCTGCAGGTCGATGTGGCGGGCCTGGAGGGCGTCGATCAGGATGGTCTGCGAGAGACTGTGGAACAACTCCAGTTCGGCGCCGAACGCCCTGGCAAGCTGCGCGGCTTTGCGCACCGCAGGCAGCGTGCGCGCACCGGGATCCTTGATTGCGACGAGGATGCGTTTGACGTTCTGCATGGCCGCCCCCTCCGAAGTTGACCCGATCTTGCGC
This sequence comes from Pseudomonadota bacterium, assembly GCA_043748075.1. Classification (GTDB taxonomy): domain Bacteria; phylum Pseudomonadota; class Gammaproteobacteria; order Steroidobacterales; family Steroidobacteraceae; genus UBA964. Next base: position 826 of record JAYTNX010000034.1, on the reverse strand, counting down.
GTACCGCAGCGCGGGCGCCAACCGGATCCTCTTGCAGGGCAATCGACGCCTCGCGGCGTGACCGCTAGCATGCAGCCAGACGAACCCGGAGACCCTCGATGCCGCAGGCTGCAGCCACCCTCGATCCGACCCGCCGACTGAGCGCGACCTTCGACGGCATCCTCGAACGCGACGAGGTCAGTCTCGACGTTGAGGAGCGCCGTGCGGCGTCGAGCGACGTCTACAGCGCCGGCCTGCTGGCGGACGCCGTGATTCGCCCGCGCGATCGCGAACGCCTGGCGCGGGCCGTGGGTGCCGCGACGGCGGCGGGCTTCGCGCTGGTCGCCCGCGGCGGCGGCATGTCGTACACCGGTGGCTACCTGGCGCAGCGTCCGGGCACGATCGTCGTCGATACCTCAGGGCTCGATCGCATCGTCGAGATCAGCGCCGACGATCTCTACATCACGGTCGAGGCCGGCGTCACCTGGAAGGTCATCTACGAGGCGTTGCAGCCGCTCGGTTTGCGCCTGCCGTTCTTCGGCACCTTCTCCGGCGCGCAGGCCACGGTTGGCGGCGGGCTGTCGAATGGCGCACTGTTCCTTGGCACCGCGCGCTTCGGCACGGCGGCCGACTGCCTGCTGTCGCTGGAGGTTGCGCTCGCCGATGGCTCGCTGCTGCGCACCGGCCAGGCGGGGTTCCGCAACGTCAGCAAGCCGTTCTATCGCACCTACGGCCCGGACCTCTCGGGTCTGTTCCTCCACGATTGCGGCGCGTTCGGCATCAAGACGCAGGCGACCTTCCGGCTGATCCGCATGCCGGAGTTCAACGGCTACGCGTCGTTCATCTT
>JAYTNX010000033.1:0-4484 GCA_043748075.1 Pseudomonadota bacterium | reverse complement strand
TCGTGCCACAGCAGGCTGTTCGCGGGCTTGAGCACCCAGTGATTCTCGTCGGGGAAGATCAGCAGCCGGCTCGGCACGTTTTGGCGTTGCAGCGCGGTGAATGTCGCGATGCCCTGCAGGTAGGGCACGCGATAGTCGAGCTGCCCGTGCGTCACCAGCATCGGCGTACGCCACTTCGTCACGAGGGCCGCCGGATTGAATTTCTCGTGCACCTCGGGCTTCGCGTAGTACGGTCCGCCGTTCTCCCACTCGGTGAACCACAGTTCCTCGGTGCCGTAGTACATCATGCGCTGGTCGAAGATGCCGGCGTGGTTGACGAGGCACTTGAAGCGCCCGGGCCAGTTGCCGGCGATCCAGTTCTGCATGAACCCGCCGTACGACCCGCCGAGCGAGCAGGCGCGCTCGCCATCGAGCCAGCCGTACTTCGCGACCGCGGCCTCGAGGCCCTTCTGCAGGTCGATGAACGGCTTGCCGCCCCAGTCCTGGCTGATCGAGTCGGTGAAGGCCTGGCCATAGCCGGGTGAGCCGTGGAAGTCGATCATCACGACGGCGTAGCCGCGGCCGGCGAACGCCTGTGCGTTCCAGCGCCAGCTCCACTGGTTCTGGAAGCTGACCTGCGGTCCGCCATGCACTAGGAAGGCAATGGGGTAGCGACGACCGGGCGTCGCGCCCGCCGGCTTGACGACATAGCCATGCACGGTCTCGTCGTTCCAGCCCTTGAAAGTGAACTGCTCGAACGACGCCATCGCCCGCTGCTCCAGCAGGCCGGCGTTCAGCGAGGTGAGGCGCCGCGGCGCCGCGCCGGGCTTTGCGACGAGGTAGAGATCGGCAGGCGCGGCGAGTGTCGCCCACGCGATCACGATCCGGCCATCGGGCGCGGGCGAATATTCGGCCACCTGGCCATCACCGACGAGCTTCGTCGGCCGGCCGTTCGTCGGGTCGATCGAAAAGAGCGCGAGCTGGCCCAGATCGTCGGCGGTCGCGAGCAGCCGCTTGCGGTCGTGCGTGGTGCCGAGGCGGCTGACGGAGCGGTCCCAGCCTTCGGTCAAGGCGCGGGTCGCGCCGCTGCGCGAGTCGCGCACCACGACGTGGAAACGGTCGGCTTCGAAGCCGGGGCGTCGCATCGCGAGCCAGGCGAGGTCGCCGTTGGCGAGGAACACCGGTTGCGTGTCCCAGGCGGGGTTGTCGACGGTGAGATTGCGCGGCGTGGCCGAGCCGTCGGCCGGCGCCTCGTAGAGATCGAAGTTCGTCGACCAGGCTTCGGTGCGATCGGCCAGGCGCGCGCTGAACACCAGGCGCAGGCCATCGGGGCTGAACTCGTACTCCTCGTCGCCGCCGGACGGCCTGGACGGCACATGGCCGCGCACCTTGCCGGAGACGTTCACCGGCGTGCCCGCCTTGCCGTCGGCGCCGAGCGTCGCCGTGAACAGCGTCGAGAGCGCGCCCGTTTCCCAGCTGTCCCAGTGGCGGACGAGCAGCTGGTCGAAGACCAGGCCCGAGGCCTCGTTCTTTTTCTTCGCCTCGACGCGATCGGCGCTGCACTTGAGGTCGGGGCAGTCCGGAAACACTTCCAGCGTGAGCGCCAGACGATCGCCACGAGGCGACACCTTCAGGGTGCCGACCTCGAGCGGATAGTCGGTGACCTGCTGCGCCTCGCCACCCTCGAGCGGCATGCGCCAGACCTGCGACGAGCCGGAGCGCGTCGAGAGGAAATACAGGCTGCGCGAATCGGGCGACCAGCGCGGGTTCGTGTCGCCCGCCGCGTTCTGCGTCAGGCGGCGCACGAGCGGGTTCGGTGCGCCGAGCTCCAGCAGCCACAGGTCGGTGCGACCCCGGTTGGCGTCGATGTCGGTTTCGCGGAGCGTGAAGGCGACCCAACGCCCGTCGGGTGAGACCTGCGGATCCGACACACGGCGCAGCCGCACGAGATCGTCGGCGGTGAACGGCGGTCGCGCGGCCGGGGTGGGCGTCGCACTGGCGGAGGGCGCGGGTCCCGGCTGCGCCGCGGCGAGCGGGACGATGAACAGGCAGGACAGCAGCACGGCAGGGTGCAAGCGCATGCAGGATCTCCGGGACACCGGTCAGGGACGCCGATTGTAGGGCAAGCCGCGCGTGCTCAGCGCGGCAGACGGGCGGCGGCGGCGCGCACCTCGTAGGGGCCGGTCAGGTCCAGTTGCGGAATGCCGGGGAACAGGAGCATCGCGATGCGAGACGGATCACCGGGTTGAAGCAGCGCGGTCATGCGGCTAGCCTGCCCCGTTCCACGCGCGGGCCCAAGGACGATGCTTCACGACCTCCAAGTGCTCTGTTTCGATCTCGACGACACGTTCTGGGACGTGCGGCCGGTACTCGATCGCGCCGAGCAGCGCGTCGGCGAGTTCCTCGAGCTGCGCTATCCGCGCCTGGCGCAGCACTACAGCCGCGCGGACTTTTTCGCGGCGCGGATGCGGCTCGCGGCCGCGGAGCCTGCGAAGGCGCACGACTTGACGTGGCTGCGTACCGAGACGATGCGACGGCTCGCGGTCGAGGCGGGGTATCCCGCGGTGGTCGGTGCCGAGGCCTTCGAGGTGTTCATCGCAGCGCGCAACGAGGTCGAGCTGTTTCCGGATGTGCGCCCCGCGCTCGAACGGTTCGCCGCGCGCTTCCGTCTCGCGACGCTGTCCAACGGCAACGCCGACCTCGATCGCATCGGCCTTGCGCCGCTGTTCACGGCGATGTTCAACGCCGAGCGGCTGGGCATCGCGAAGCCGAACCCTGAGGCGTTCACGGCGGTGGCGCGCGAACTAGGCTGCCAACCGGGCCAGATGCTCTTTGTCGGTGACGATCCGCAGGCCGACGTCATCGGCGCTCGCGATGCGGGCTTGCACACCGCATGGGTGAACCGTCGGGGTGCGGTCTGGCCCGATATTGCGCCGGCGGCCGACTTGGAGATCGCGAGTCTCCACGAACTCGAAGGCGCGCTGGCGCAGGTCGTCGGCCTCAATCCCGCCAGTCGCTGAACACGTAGTCTCGCGGCGCCTGCGACATGTGGCAGGCATGGCAACTCGCCGCCGCAGCGGCATCGAGCTGCGGCTGTCGCAGGTCGGCGCCGCCGAATATCTGGTAGCCCCAGCCGTTCGTTGCGGCGAAGCGGCGCGAATCCTTCTGCATCACGATGACCGCTTTGCGCGGACCTTCGACGACCGCGAGGTCGCCGCGTCGGGTGGTCAGCAGGTCGAACACGATCACCGCGCCGTCGGCGAACGGCCGTTTGCCGCGGTAGGCGCGTAGCGCCTTGGCATTCGCATAGAGGTGGTGCGTGCCCTCGACCAGGCCGGCGAGCGGATGTCCGGGCTCGACGATCATGGACTTCACGTGCGGCCAATCACGGTAGCCAGTGGGGTAGGCGACGCCCGGTTTGCCTAGTGCCGTCGCAGGCTTCGGCGATGACGCCGGATCGGCGGCCACGGCGGCCGTCGGAGTCGCGACGACCATCGAGGCAAGCGCCAGCGTGGCGAAGGCGACGAGCGTCGGGACGAGGGCGGCGTGACGAGTCTCGTGTAGGATCATGGGGTGCTCCAGCAAATCCTCGGGAGCGCCGAATCTAGGTGCCGAAGGCGCGTTGCGACAGTACGCACCGGGCGGTGCCCTAGGCACTTTCCGGTACATCTTGATGAATCCACCCGTGAAAAAAGTTCCGCCGGCTCACGTGCCAATGCCGCGCGCGGCGCGCATGGTCGAGGACATCATCGGCTGCAAGTGGTCGTTGAGCGTGCTCGGCCTAGTCAGCCGCGGCGTGTCGCGGCCGGGCGCGATGCAGCGCAGCGTCGTGGGGCTCTCGACCAAGGTTCTGAACGAACGGCTGCGCAAGCTGCTGCGCTTCGGGCTGATCGGGCGGCACGCATTTGCCGAGGTGCCACCGCGGGTGGAATACCGGCTGACGCCGCGCGGTCGGAAGTTCGAGAAACTTCTGGCGCAGGTGGCCCAACTCGAACGCGAGCTCGAGCCGCCGGCCGCGACTCAGCGCGTCAAGCGCCGATCGTGACCACGACCTTGCCGGTTGCAGAACGGCTGGCGAGCCGCTCGATCGCCTCGCCACCGCGTTCGAGCGAGAAGTGCTCGGAGACCAGCGGGTGGATTGCGCCGCGCTCGTAGAGCGCGACGATCTCGCGCAGGTTCTGCGCGTTGCGATCGGGATGGCGCGCGACGAACCCGCCCCAGATCACGCCGCGGATGTCGCAGGACTTCAGCAGTGGCAGGTTCAGCGGGATGCGCGGAATTCCTGCCGGAAAGCCGACCACCAGGTAGCGCCCGCCCCAGGCAATCGCGCGCAGCGCGGCCTCGGCATAGTCGCCGCCCACCGGGTCATAGATCACGTCGGCGCCGCGGGTGCCGCAGGCTTGCTTGAACAGCGCAGCGAGGGCCTTCGGGTCGGAAGGCTCGCGCGGGTAGACGATGGCGAGGTCGGCACCGTGGTCACGCGCCACCTGCGCCTTCGCTTCCGA
>JAYTNX010000032.1:0-1771 GCA_043748075.1 Pseudomonadota bacterium | reverse complement strand
AGCGGCCGAGGAAGTCTTCCACCGTGATGCCATCACCGCCCACCAGCAGCGTGCGTCGCACCTTGAAGGCCGACGAAAAGGCCGCGGTTCCCGAGTGGGCCTGTGGCGTGCGGCCGCTCTTCACTTCGATGGCGACCAGCCGGGTGCGAGAGCGAACGATGAAATCCACTTCCTGCCCTCGATCACGCCAGTAGAACAGCTCGCACTCGCCGGCGGCTGCGGCGTTGGCGAGATGCGCGCCCACCGCGGACTCAATGAGCCGCCCGCGGAATTCCCGGTCGGCGCTCGCCTCGCCAGGACTCAAGCCGGCGGTCACGGTCATCAGCGCGGTGTTGAGCACCTGCAGCTTCGGGCTGGATCCCCGGCTGCGCGCAGCATCGCCGGCGTACTTCGACAACCCGCAGACCATGCCCGCGCCGGCGAGCAGGTCGAGGTAGTGGGCGAGCGTCGTGGTGTTACCGGCGTCCTGCAGTTGGCCGAGCATCTTCGTGTACGAGAGCACCTGGCCTGAATAGCGGCAGGCCAGCTCGAACAGCCGCCGCAGCAGCGCCGGCTTGTCCACGCGGGTGAGCAGTAGCACGTCGCGCGAAATCGAGGTTTCGATGAGGCTGTCGGCGATATAGCGCGACCAGCGCGCTGGATCACGGATCAAGGGTGCCGCGCCGGGATAGCCGCCGAAGTACAGATACTGGTCCAGCGTGAAGTCGAAGGCCCTGCGCATTTCGGCGTAAGACCAGTGCGGCAGTCGCAGCGTCTCGAACCGGCCGGCCAGGCTTTCCGTCAGCCCTTGGGCAATCAGCAGAGGCGCGGATCCCAGCAGCACCACCTTCAGCGGTCGCTTCTTGCGCGTGTCCTCATCCCAGAGGCGCTTGACGGTCTCGGACCACGCCGGGATTTTCTGGATTTCATCCAGCACGAGTACCGCCCCGGACTTGCCCGTGGCTTCGAGCCGCACGGCTTCCCATTGCTGCCCAATCCAGTCCGCGCCGCGCAGAGTTGGCTCGTCGGCGCTGACGTAGCGCACCGGGATGCCCAGCCCGCCGGTGACCTGCTGGACGAGAGTCGACTTTCCCACCTGACGCGGGCCAGCGACGACCTGCAGAAACCGCCGCGGCTCGGACAGCCGTTCGGCGAGGACGTTGGCCTGCGGGCGGTGATATTCAATCTGTTTTTTACTCACGACGTTGAGTATTTTTACTCAACGAGCTGAGCAAGGCAAATGCCCAAGGTTGGGGCGCGAGCCCCTATGTCGGCCAGCGTCGCACGAACTCGCGATGCATCGGCCGCGGGTCGTCGGCCGCCTGCTGGGTTCCGTCGGGTGCGAGTTGCACGGCTCGGTAGCCAGAGGCTACGTCGAGCACCCGAACCACGCGACCGTCCACCGTGAAGCGTACGCGCCAATCCTTTATCGCGAGCCTGAAGCCGTTGCCGTCCGGTCGGATGCGTCGATAGGGGTGCGGCGCCGGGCCGAGCTCGAGTGTGCGGCGGATGCGCGCCTCGAGTGCAATGCCGCTGCGGGCCTCGACCCAGGCCACTTGTTCGGCGGCATGTGCGTCGATCGCAATCTCCCAGGCAGCGATCGGGTCCGCCGGCGAACTGGGCGCGCCGCTCGTCGGGCGAACGGAGCCTGAGACTGCCGCGGCGCCGTCGTCCAGCCAGCCGCTGCGGGCCTGCGGGTGCGCGTCGGTGTAGGGCACATAGGGTTTCAGGTCGAGCACCGGTGTGCCGTCGACGAGGTCGACGTCGAGCAGGTGCAGCGTCAGGCCGTCGA